>DATKLD010000286.1:0-23367 GCA_035542595.1 Terriglobales bacterium | reverse complement strand
GGGCAGTGATGTATATCACATTCTTGGGCCTTGGTCCTCCTGCCCCAGCCGTGCCGTCTTTTGTTACCAAGGGAATCGCAATCGTTACGACAGCTGGCAACCATTGCCGCCGCCTAAGGTTCTAAGTCTATCGGACGATTAACCTTAGGTGGTTGTGTGTATTCGTAAATCGCCAGTTCGTGTAACATAAGCTTTCATGTGGGTGGATTCCAGGCAAGCGGCATGCGCCCGGCTTCTTGTGGCGGCGCTCGTTGTGTTTGTGTTCGTCCTTGCTATGGGGGCGAAGCTGTCGCAGTACGATCCGCCGCATCCCGGGTCCATCAATCCTGCCGCCGCTTCGAAGCTGTGGGTGAGTGGCGAGAAGTTGAAGTCGGCGGTGCCTGGGTCATTGGCGCTTCCGTGGCTGGCTGCCTTCCTGTTCTTCTCACCCCCGGCGCGCCGTATCCTTTGTTCTGAGCCTGGCTGGAAGCCAGCGTTGCGGCATTCGAGCCTGGGCGAACTCTATCGCTTCCTCCGCCCGCCGCCGGTCTTCTAGTTTCATTCTTGCGCTCCCCCGTGCGTTGGTTGTCTTCCTGATTCCTGGCCGTCGCCCGTTTTCGCGGGCTGACGATCAGAGTTATACAATTTGAGGAAACGAATCCATGCAGATTCGCATGCTAGTGGAAGCGGCGAAATCAGCTGGGCAGGAGTGGGGCGGCGAACCCAAAGAGAGAAGGGAGCTGGCTTGGCGAGAGAACTGCTTCTTACACAGACCGAGCTTGATGCGCTTCGGCGCCTGGACACTTGTACGGTTTGCAACGCGATTGAAACTTTTAAGGTCAGGCTCGACAACACGGGATTTGCGAACTCCAGCATCCGCTGCATATTCGAGGATTTGCCACCGATGGTTGGCTACGCGGCAACTGCCCGTCTGCGTAGCGGAGAGCCTCCGATCCAAGGCGGCCGCTACCACGACCGTAGCATTTGGTGGACGAGCATTCTCGCGCTGCCGGCGCCACGGGTGGTCGTTATCCAAGATATGGATGAACCTCCCGGGCGCGGGGCCTTCCTCGGTGACGTGCATGCGGCGATCTTGCAGGCGTTGGGATGTGTTGGGTTTGTAAGCAACGGAGCGGTACGGGAATTGCCTCGTGTCCGCGCTCTGAATTTTTCTCTCTTTGCCGGGAACGTTGCAGTCTCGCACGCGTATGCGCATCTTTTTGAATTGGGGGAAACCGTGACCGTTGGGGGCTTAGAGGTTCGCCAAGGTGATTTGCTGCACGGGGACCGCCACGGCTTGCTGAATATTCCAAGGGAGATTGCCCCGGAAGTCCCCGCCGTTGCTGCCAGATTGCGCGAGCAAGAGGAGCAGGTAATCAAGTACTGCCAGTCAGGGAGGTTCTCCGTAGATGGACTGTGCGCGATTTTCAGGAAATTGTGCTAGCCGGATTCGGCAGCAAGGTCAAAGGGGCGGACCGAGGAGCCTTCATGAGTAGATTGCCAGTCGTCGGGGAGGGCGACGAAATGCACCGCGGGATTTTGCTGGCCGCCTGCGCCATGCTGGTACTGGGATTGGCATCCTGTAACGGCTCACGCAATGGCGTCGTGCAGGCTGACGGTCAACAGACGGTTAGGGTGGGCGTAGCACCCGTCGTACGAAAAGCGCTTGACCGGCACATCACTCTGTCTTCTGAACTGGTGCCGTTCCAGGAAATTGATGTTTATGCGAAAGAGTCCGGTTATGTGCGGAAACTTAATGTGGATTATGGAACTCGGGTCAAGGCCGGCCAAGTCATGGCAGTGCTGGAAATTCCGGAACTGGAAGCGCAGTTAGATGAGGACAAGGCGCAAATCAAGAATGGCCTGGACGAGGTTGACCGGGCGCAACACGACTTGACCCGCTACCAGGCGCAGTACAAGGCGCTCCACCTCGCATACACTCGTCTGAATGCGGTTTTTGAAGCCAAGCCTGGGATCGTGGCCCAACAGGACGTAGATAATGCGCAAGGCCAGGACCTGGCGGCGGCTGCTCAAGTCGATGCGGGCCGGGCAGCCTTACAGGCCGCCCAGAGCCACCTGGCGGCAGCCAAGGCCAAACTCACTCACGATCAGACACTCTACGACTACAGCAGGATTACCGCACCGTTCTCCGGAGTAGTGACCCAGCGTTACGCCAATCTCGGCACCCTCATGCAGGCTGGCACGGGATCGAGCACGCAGGCCTTGCCGCTGGTGCGCCTGTCGGAAGACGATCTGTTTCGATTGGTGATCCCGGTTCCGGAGTCTTACGTTCGTTACATCCGCGTTGGAGATCCGGTAACTGTCAACGTTCCCTCCCTGGACCACAGTTTTCCCGGGCGGGTGACCCGGTTTTCGGTCGATGTCAGGGAGGACACGCGTACGATGCACACCGAAGTGGATGTACCCAATCCGCAACGGTTGTTAATACCGGGTTTATACGCCGAGGCCATGCTTGCGCTGGAACGCCGGGAAAATGCTCTCGTCGTTCCCGTGCAGGCCGTGAACCATGAGGCTAATAATCGAACGACGGTTTTTGTAGTCAACGGTAACGGAGAACTTGAAGACCGGCCGGTGCAGTTGGGGATCGCCACCCCCAACGAAGCCGAAGTCATCTCCGGCCTCAACGAGGGTGACAGGGTGGTGGTCAGCGATCGCAGTGCGCTGAAGTCGGGGCAGAAGGTGCAGGCCCAGCTTGTCCAGACCATGCAATATCACGAGGAGAGCACGCAACAATAGAGTGGTTCTGAGAGGCATATGCCAGGGTTCTCGATCCGCAATCCGTATTTTATTATCGTCTGCTGCCTGGTGATTCTGGTCCTGGGCGTCACCAGCCTGACGCGGATGCCGGTGGACTTGTTTCCGCCAATCAATCTGCCGGAAGTTGTGGTGGCTACTTTCTACTCGGGAATGCCGCCAGAGGATATTGAAACCGACATCACCGACCCCTTGGAGCGCTTTTTCACCCTGGCCAACGGCGTTGACCATATGGAATCCCGTTCCATGCTGGGGGTGAGCATTATCCGGGTTTATTTTCAGCCGGGAACCAACCCGGACGCCGACGTGACCCAGCTATCGAACCTGGCGTTGGCGGACCTGAAGCGTCTTCCTCCGGGAACCTTGCCGCCGGTGGTGCTTAAGTTCGACGCCTCGAGCCTGCCAGTGGCACTGGTCACCGTCAAAGGCGAAGGCCTTAACGAAACGCAGCTCTTTGATTACGCTCGCTTCCAGATCCGCAACCAGATCGCAGGTATACCCGGGGCGGAAATTCCTCCCCCGTTTGGCGGCAAGTACCGCCAGATCATGGTCTACGTTGATCCCTATAAGTTGCTGTCGCGCCAGCTTAGCGTGATGGACGTGGTGAAAGCGGTCAACAACTCCAATCTCATTCTTCCTGCCGGCGACGTGAAGATGGGCCCCTACGACTATTACGTTTATTCCAACAGTCTGGTCAACAACATGGACGAGCTGGGCAGCGTGCCGGTGAAGACCAGCGGCACCTCCTGGGTCACCGTAAATGACATAGGCAAAGCGGAAGACGCAAATCAGATTCAATACAACATGGTGCGGATTGACGGCCAGAGGTCCTGTTACATCCCCATCATGAAGCAGGGAGGCGACACCAACACCATCGCGGTCGTCGACGGCGTCCGCAAGCTGATCCGGCACTTGTACGACATCCCCAAGCAGATGGTGACCAACGTCGTTTTCGACCAGTCGGTATACGTCAAGGAAGCCATCCGCACCGTGCTGCACGAAGGCTTTCTGGGATTGATTTTGACCAGCCTCATGATCCTGATTTTCCTGGGGAGTTTCCGGGCAACTTCCGCCGTCCTGCTTTCGATTCCGCTGTCCGCGCTGACCGCCTTTGTAGTGCTGGCCCTGATGGGCTCCACCGTGAACACCATGATTCTGAGCGGAATGGCGCTGGCGTTTTCGCGCGTGATCGATAACTCCGTCATCTCGCTGGAGAACATCTACCGTCACCTGGAAATGGGCGCTTCGGCCATGGTCGCGGCGGAAAGAGGTGGAGCGGAAGTGAACCTCGCGGTGTTGGCCGCCACACTGGTGGACGTGGTTGATTTCTTTCCCGTGGTTCTCCTCTATGGCGTGTCTAAGTTTCTTTTCTCGGCGCTGGCGCTGGCTTTTTCTCTATCGTTGTTGGCTTCGTTCGTAGTCGCGATGACAGTGATTCCGCTGTTCTGTTCGCGTTTCCTCAAGGCTGTCCCTCACGCCGCTGCCGCGCACAAGCATGAGGAATATGAGCTTGAGCCGACAACGCCCGAAGGCCAGTCGTGGTGGAGTCGTTTCAATGCCGGTTTCAACCGGATGTTCAACAAGCTCCTGGATTATTACGAACATTGGGTGCGTCGTGCCGTGAAGCGGCCCGGTTGGACGGTACTGGCTTTGACCGGGGTTTTTGTGGCGAGCTTTGCGATCTATCCCCTGATCGGCCTGGCGTTCTTCCCGCGCACCGATGCCGGCCAATTCACCATCAACATGAAGGTTCCCACCGGGACCCGCATCGAAGTCACGGAGCAGTATGTTGCCAAGGTAGAGGACCTGATCCGGCAGACTGTACTACCTAAGGACTTCAAGAGAATCGTCGCCAACATTGGCGTGGTTCCGGACTTCTCCTCGCTGTACACCACAAACTCCGGCCCGTATACCGCGACCGTCCAGGTGGCCTTGAACGAACCCCATAAGCTGAGCAGCTTCGAATACATGGACCGCGTGAAGGAGCGGATGGCGAAGCAATACCCTGACATCCGCACCTTCTTCTCCAGCGGGTCCATGGTGGACGCTATTTTGAATATGGGTATGCCCGCGCCCATCGATGTTCAGGTGAGCAGCCCTGATCTCAAGCAGATTTATGAAATCGCCCAGAATCTGGCGACGCGCATCCGGGAAATTCCTGGCGTAGGCCAGATTTATATCCCTCAAGATATGAACTACCCAGCCTTGCGGCTGGATGTGGACCGTGTGCACGCGGGTGAATTAGGACTGACGCAGAAGGACGTAGTGGACAACGTAATCACGGCCCTCAACTCCAATTACATGATTGCGCCCAATTACTGGGTCGATCGCAAGAGCGGCAATGACTACTACCTGACGGTGCAATTCTTCGAAAAGGGCAAAGGCGCCATTCACAACGCGGTCGACCTGGGACAGATTCCTTTGCGCGATCCGGATGGCAGCGGCTCAATGAGCTGCGGCCCAACCTCCGCAGGTGGCCCAGCCCGGCCCGCAGGAACAAGGTGGGCATGCGGCGGGATGGGAAGACCGATCACCGTGCTCAACAATGTTGTGAAAGTGAAGCAGGTTGAGACGCCCACCGAAGTGGACCACTATCAGATTCAACGCGCGGTCGATCTCTACGTCACCCCCAAAGGAGAAGACCTTGGGCGTGTGACCAATGCCATTCGTGAGATTGTCGACCACACGACCGTTCCGGGGAACGTGCGCGTGAACATGCGGGGCATGGTCCAGGGCATGAACGCATCGTTCAAGAGCTTTGCCCTGGGATTCACGATCTCGTTCATACTCTTGTTCCTGATTCTGACCGCTCAATTCAAGTCATTTATCGATCCCTTCCTGATCATGCTGGCTATCCCCATGGGATTTGTGGGCGTGCTGATTATCTTGCCCCTCACTCATAGCACCTTGAACGTTATGTCGCTGGTGGGCGTGCTGATGTTGGTGGGCATCGCGGACTCTAACAGTATTCTCATCGTGGATTTTGCCCACAATCTGCAAAAACAGGGATTGTCAGCCGCCGATGCGGCAATTACCGCGTGCCGCGTGCGCCTGCGTCCCATCCTGATGACTTCCCTGGCCACCATCCTCGGCCTGCTCCCGATGGCGCTGAAGCTGGGGACGGGAGCGGAGCAGTACACCCCCATGGCGCGCGCCATTATTGGCGGCCTGACGTCCTCAGTTCTCCTGACGATTTTCATCGTACCGGCGGCGTATGTGCTGGTTTACGGGCGCAAGCAGAAGAACGAGACGGTAACAGCGCCAGAGGCGGCGGAATGAGCGTGCGAGGATTCTGCGCTCGGGGCACTCATGTGCTGCCTGTGATTTCTGATGTTTCCATTTAGCCTATACGCGATAGCTGGCATCCTGACAGGAGTGCACCTTTACCTGCTGCTGGGGTTGACCGCCTACGCCCCGGCAGCGAATCTGTTGGAGTGGATTGCCCTGGCCGGCTCTTTGTGCCTGCTGGCGGCGGCCGGTATCAGCCTCTTCAAACCACGCGCAGCTGCGCGGGTCGCACTGATTGCCTGCCTGCTGATCTGGACCTTTTACGCGCCGGCAACAGTGAAAACACTTCAAACGAAGGTTCTCAGGCACCGAGTGGTTACGGAGCATTCCGTACCCGGAGAGCATTGATGTCAAGGTTGTAGTTGCTGCGAAGGGGACGAAGAGCAGAGCTTATGCATGTAGCTCCGGAAACTATTTACAGCGTGTTGACCTATCTAAGCCTGTTGTTTCTCGTGCTGGCAACCGCATACGCCGCCCTTGTGAGTTTCAGCAGCCGGCCGGACGGTGAAACGGCGAGCTGGACCTTTCCAGGTCCCGGAAAAGGTTCTCTGCGCAAGGCAGTTGGCGTCGCCGGCATTGCGTTAGCTGTGGGGTTGGCATCGTGGATTGCATTCGCTCTTCGGGGCTCCAGTCGCCCGGCGTCGCGCTTCCTGATCCCCGAGGGTTACATTGGCTGGGTCAAAGTTGAGTTTGGAGTGTCTGGCGCTCCGCCCCTGCCGGTGGAAGGGGGCAAGTGCGTCGTGCGTTTCTCGCCCAGCGGATTCTTAAAGACGTCCACACCCGAGCAATCGATGGGGGAAAGAGATTCTTACTACTACTACTCTGATTCCGGCACACACGCGCTGGCCGATCGCACGTCCGGCGCCGCCAGTTTGATCTGGGGCCAATTTCACAGCCAGGCCTTTGGCAGCTCAGGCAAGCACACCTATGAGCAGTTTTTCGTGGGCACAGAGCAGCAGTTCAAGGAGCAGGTGAACCCGACGAATCAGGCCGAGGGTAATGCAGCGCGAGGAGGCGCAGTCAACAAATGATACAGAGACGCTGGTCGCTACTGTCCGTGGCCGTTGCCCTGTCCTGGAGTGGGGCGTTCGCGCAAGCTCCTGCCGCTGCCCCGCAGAAGCTGACCCTCAAGCAGGCCGAGTCCATCGCCATCGCCAACCACCCGCAGATCCAGGCGGCTTCGTTTACCGCGGCGGCAGCCGAACAAGTCACTACCGAGGTCCGCTCGGCTTACTTTCCGCAAGTGTATGGGAACCTCACGGGCGTCGACGCGGAGAACGGTACGCGACTGGCCGCTGGAGCGCTGAACAATCCGCTGATCCTCGAACGCTTCGCCAGCGGCCTTGCGGTTGGCCAGCTACTCACCGATTTTGGCCGCACCCACCGGCTCAGCCAGTCCGCGGGACTCCGCGCCAGCGCTGAGCGCACCGGTGTGGTGGTGACGCGCGCTGACGTCCTGCTGGCCGTGGATCAGGCTTACTTCCGCACCTTGAAAGCGCAGGCCGTGCTCAGAGTGGCGCAGCAGACAGTTCAGGAACGGCAGACCGTCACCGACCGGGTGAACGCTCTTGCCAAGGCCAAGCTGAAATCCGGGCTCGACGTCAGCTTTGCCGAAGTGAATCTCGGACAGGCGAAGCTCCTGCTGGTGCAGGCGCAGAATGAGATCAAGGCCGCTTATGCGGAGCTGACCCGCACGCTCGGCTACTCTGACGAACGCGAGTACGAGCTGGCCGAAGAGCCGCTGCCTCCGCCACCTCCGCCTGACGTCCTGCCGCTGGTTGCGGAAGCATTTCGGGAACGCCCCGAGCTGGTCCGCCAGCGGTTTGCCGTGCAGTCGGCACACGCTTTTGCGGTCGCCGAACGCGACCTCTGGTTCCCAACCATCAGTGCAGTGGGAAATTTTGGGTTGGTCCCGGTGGGAGATCCGACTTTGCGCAGTTCCTATGCCGCCGGCGGCTTCAACGTCACCATCCCCGTATTCAATGGCAAGCTGTTTACCGCGCGCTACGCGGAAGCCAATCTGCGTACTCAAGCTGAAGAACAGCGGTTGCGCGATCTTGAGAACGTCGTGGCGCGAGAGGTGCGCGTCGCCTGGCTCGATGAGATTACCGCCTACCAGCGGCTCGATCTGACTACCCAGATCCTCGCGCAGGCCAAGCTGGCGCTCGACCTGGCAGATGCCCGCTACAAGCTGGGCTTAAGTTCGATCGTCGAACTGGAGCAGGCCCAGCTTAACGAGACATCGGCTGCCATCGACGAGGCCAGCGCCAACTACGACTGCTCGGCACGGACGGCAGCGTTGAACTACGCGATCGGCCTGCTCCGCTGATTCCTTTCCCACCGACCGCGCACCGTGGCTCTTGGCGCTTACGAGTGCGACACTTCTTTGACGTTTCTTTACAAGTCTTTACCCGTGTGATTCGCGGTGCATGGTTAAATAAGCGCAATGCTCCCTGACATCGTCGGCCACCGGAGGTCCGTCATGCTGAGACTCATGGCGATTGGCGTTATGTTGTCGCTTTTTTCTGTGCTGCAGATAGCGCAGGACAATCCGCCCAAAGCGACCGCTGACCAGGCGCAAGGCGATCAGGCGCAGCCCGGTCCGAACCGGCGTGGCTGGGAGGGCCGCTTCCAGGGAGTGGCGGGCACTATCACCGCTATCGATAAGAACAAGATTTCGTTAACGACGATGGATGGCAAGGCCGTCACCGTCAACCTGACCTCGGACACCCGTTATCGCAAGGACCGGCAGCCGGTCACGCTGGCGGACTTCAAAGTCGGTGACACGGTGATGGTGGGCGGCGATCCCGCAGGTGAGAACGCCTGGAATGCCCGCTTCGTCAGCTCACGCTCCGGCGGGGATGCGGAGATGCGCGAGGCCCTGGGCAAGCGCTTTATCGCCGGTGAGATCAAGGCGATTGAGGGCACCAGCCTCACCATCCTGCGCCCGGATGGTGTGACCCAGACTATCCAGGTGGATGAGAACACTTCGTTCCGCAGACAGGGGGAGAGCGTCACCCTTGCCGATTTCAAGACTGGTGATCACGTCTTTGGCCGCGGCGAGCTCAAGAACGGAACCTTTGTTGCGGCGGTGCTCAATGCGGGCGACCCGCGGCAGATGGGAATGCCGCGCCCCGGGAACGCGCCTGATCGCCACTGAGGCATGATGTTCGCTTCGGCGATTCCGGTACTCGCTGACCTCAAGTCTTCCTCGACCCAAGCCCGCCTGCTCGGCGCCCAGATTAGCCTGCGCGTCACTCTGCTCGTTCTCCTCGTTCTCTCCCTGTCCGCGTCAGCGCAGACCGAGCCTGCAGCCGCTCCAACTCCCGCGGCCGGCGGTGACATCAGCGGTGTCGTCAAGTCCGGAACCGTGCCTTTGCCCGGAGTCACAATTTTCGCGGCCAACACTCTCACTGGCCAGAAAGTCATCACCTCGACCGCAGAGGACGGCCGCTACGCCTTGCACGTCTCTGCCAATGGCCGCTACGTCGTGCGCGCGGAAATGGCTGCCTTCGCCGCCACGACCCACGAAGTTGTCATCAATGCCCAGAACCGCAGTGGGCGCGCCGATTTCGACCTGGTTCTCCTCTCCCGCGCACAGCAGCAAGAGCAAACGGCGGCGGTGCAACAGCAGCATCAGGCTGCTACTGGGCCCAGCCGTGGATTCCAGAGCCTGTCCGTCATACAGTCGGAGCTCGGCGCTGGTTCTGAAAACGGGTTCAACGGCGGCGAGCAGGGTTTGCCTGCCGGACTTCAGGTTCCGGGCATGTCGCCGGAATCGGCGACTGAATCTGTCTCCATCACCGGGAACACCGCCAATGCCGGCTGGTCGGGCCTGAGCAGCGAGGAAATCCGCCAGCGCGTGCAGGAGATGCGCGAACGCCAGGGTGGCCTGTTCGATAGCGGTGGCGCAGGCGGGTTCGGCAGCGGGCCTGGCGGGGGCCGCGGTCCAGGAGGCTTTGGCGGAGGCGGTGGGGGCCCGTTCATGCTCGGGGGCGGCCGCGGCCGCTTCAACTTCGACCGGCCGCACGGCTCGATTTACTACCGGGTGGGTGATTCCGCGCTCGACGCCTCCCCGTTCTCTCTGACTGGAATTCCCCAGGCCAAGCCGTCCTATCAACAGAACAATTTCGGGGGCTCGCTGGGCGGCCCGGTCAACATTCCGAAGATTTACAACGGCGGCCAGAAGATGTTCTTTTTCGTCAACTACAACGGCGCTCGCGCCGAAAACCCGTACGATGCTTTTGCCACTGTGCCCACTGACGGCAGTTTCAGCACCATAAACGAGCGCGCCGGTAATTTCAGCGGTCTGCCGGCCATCTATGACCCCTGCACGGGTCTGCCGTTTGTCAATAACGTTATTCCCAACGCAACAAATCCCTGCACCAACAAGCCGTATCTCGACCCTGTGGCGCAGGCGTTGCTCAACTACATTCCCTTGCCCAACCTGCCCGGCACGGTCAAGAACTTCCACTTCATCACCACGGCAACCAGCAATTCCGATGACCTGAACGTGCGCGTGGTGCGAGCCTTCGGAAAGTCCACTCTGCGGCAGCAGCGGCGGGGAGGCCCGGGTGGCGGCGGGCGCAACAACCTGAATGTCGGGTTCCACTATCACTCGACCGAAACCAATCTGACCAATCCCTTTCCCTCGGTCGGCGGCACGGCTGCGGTGCGCAGCTTCGACATTCCCGTCGGCTACGTGCGCTCGTTTGGCAAGCTGACCAACAATCTGCGCTTTGACTTCAACCGTAACCGCATTCGCACGCAAAATCTCTACGCGTTCAATACCAACGTTGCCGGGATCGCGGGGGTCAATGGCGTATCCCCGAATCCTTTCGACTATGGCATTCCCAATCTCGGGTTCTCGGATTTGTCCAGTCTGAATGACATCAATCCTCTTCTGCGGCGCGATCAGACCTTCACCTTCTCGGACACCATGATCTGGAGCCACGGCAAGCACACCTGGCGCTGGGGAGGCGATTTCCGCCGCATCCAGCTGAACACCGAAACTGCCAGCAACCCGCGCGGCAGCTTCACCTTCACCGGCGTCAATACCGCCCAGATCATCAACGGCGTTGCCACGCCGGGCACCGGTTTCGATTTCGCCGATTTCCTGCTGGGACTGCCGCAACTGACGTCGCTGCAGTTTGGCGCCAACAACTACCATTTTCGTGGCAATTCCTGGGACTTGTTCGTGCAGGACGAATGGCGGATGCGCGGCAATCTGACTCTGAACCTCGGCCTGCGCTACGAGTATGTTTCGCCCTATACGGAGATCAACAACCTGATCGCGAATCTGATGATCACGAGTTTGAGTTTTAACTCAATTAGCGTCAACCGTGTTTTGCCCGGTACTCCCGGCGTTCCTGCGACCCTCGTCCACCCGGATCGCAGCGGCTTTGCGCCCCGCATCGGCCTCGCCTGGAAACCGTTCGCGAAGACCGTGGTGCGCGCCGGCTACGGCATCAACTACAACACCAGCGCGTACTCGACCATCGTCCAGCAGCTGGCATTTCAGCCGCCATTCACCATGGTGCAAACCAATCGCGAATGTTTTTCTGGACAGCCGTGCACTTCACTTGTCCCGAATCCTACGCTCGCCAATGGATTCGCGTCTTCAGTTCCTCCCTCTACAGTCACCAACAATTATGGCGTTAACCCCAACTATCGCATGGGATACGTCCAGATATGGAACCTCAACATCCAGCGGGAGCTGAAAGGAGATGTCCTGGTGAATGTTGATTACACCGGCACCAAAGGCACCCACCTGGACGTTCTGGAGGCTCCCAACCGCAATACGACCGGCACGGGACTCCTCAACGGTGAAGTGCCCGTTTTCAATTTTCAAACTTCCCAGGCCGATTCCATCCTCCATTCGGGAAGTCTGCGCGTGCGCAAACGGTTACGCCACGGTGTTTCCATCGGCGGCAGCTATACGTATTCCAAGTCCATCGACGACGCTTCCACCATCGGCGGGGGCACGACCGTCGTAGCCCAGAACGCGTTTAATCTGGCAGCCGAACGCGGGCTATCCAGCTTCGACCAGCGCCACCGCTTCGTGGCCGACTACCTTGTGGAGTTGCCCTTCGGCCACGACAAGCGCTGGCTCGCCAGCAAGAGCCTGGCGCGCGACCTTTTCGGCGACTGGCAGTGGAGCGGCGATTGGACTATCGCCTCCGGCCTGCCGTTCAGCCCACAGGTGATCGGCAGCTTTGGCGAAGTGAACAGTGGGGTGAACGGAACTCTCCGGCCGAACCTGACCGGCCAGCCCATAGCGCTGCCCAACCCTTCTGTGCTGGAGTGGTTCAACACCACCGCCTTCGCCGTCCCGCCCGCAGGAGGCTTCGGCGACGCCGGGCGCAACAGCATCGAGGGCCCGGGAACTCTCCTATTCGACATGGCCTTCACCAAAGTGGTCCCGCTGGGCGATGTGCGCGTGCTCGAACTCCGCGCCCAGATGACGAATATCTTCAACACCCCGCAGTTCACGGGCATCGATACGAATGTGAACTCACCCACGTTCGGCCAAGTGATCAGCGTGGGTTCCATGCGTAAAATTCAGATGCAGGCGCGTTTCAGGTTCTGATATGAAGCAGCTTATTGAAGTCAAGGGATGGAGCCGCGGGTCGTCGGTCTTCGGTCTTCGGTCGTCGGCCGTTAAGTGTGCTGGACAACGACCCTCACTCCACGACAGAAGCCGTTTGCGGAAAGGGCTGGTGTCCGTGCTGTGCTTCTTGCTACTGGCAGCGACACTCCCTGCACAACAATCCTCGGAGACGCCCTATACCTTCAAAGCCCGCAGCGAGGTTGTGCTGGTCAACGTTACCGCGCATGACAAGAAGGGAAACCTGGTCCGCGACCTCACCGCAGACGACTTCACCGTGGTCGAAGACGGCAAGCCGCAGAAGGTCACGTCCTTCGACATCGAGAACACCGACGCCGTGCCCGAGGCCACCATCTGGCCGGAACAAACCAGCGTCCTCACTCCGCTTAAACCTCGGGCTGAACCCAAGGCGGAAGCCCAGCCGCAGCCGTCGGCGCTCAAGGACCGCCGGCTGCTCATTCTGTTCTTCGACCTGAGCGCCATGGAGCCGGATGAGATCGATCGCTCCACGACTGCGGCCCAGAAATATGTCGATCAGCAGATGGCCCCCGCCGACCTGGTGTCGGTAGTCTCGCTAGGCAGCGGGGTGCGCGTGGAACAGGACTTCACCAGCGACCGCGCCCTGCTCAAGCAAGCGCTGAATCGGCTGAATCCCTCCTCGGGCGCCGGCTTCGAAGAAGGCTCGACCGGCACGACCGAAGGCACGCCCGATACTGGCCAGCCCTTCACCGTGGACGATACTGAATACAACATCTTCAACACCGATCGCCGCCTGGAAGCTTTGCGCACGGTGGCCGATGCACTTTCGCGCGTCGATCAGAAGAAGTCGCTGATTTACTTCTCGAGTGGCATGGACCGCACCGGGATCGAGAACCAGTCGGAGCTGCGCGCCGCCATCAACGCCGCCGTGCGCGCCAACATGGCCATCTACACCCTGGACATCCGCGGCTTGCAGGCGCTGGTCCCGGGCGGCGAGGCCCAATCGGCGAGCCTGCGCGGCACCGCGCCCTACTCCGGCCGCGCCACCATGAACGCGCTGAATTCCAACTTCACTACGCAGGAGACGCTAGTGACGCTTGCCGGCGACACCGGCGGCCGCGCCATCCTCGACACCAACGATTTCGGCCAGGTCTTCAAGCGGGTGCAGGAAGACACTTCGTCGTATTACATGCTGGGTTATCACAGCACGAATCCCGCGCGCGACGGCAAGTTCCGTCGCATCGTGGTGCGGGTCCGACGCCCCGATCTCAAGCTCGAGTACCGCCGCGGATATTACGCGCCCGCCGATTTCCAGCACTCCAACCGTGCGGACCGCGAGCTTCAGTTAGAACAAGAGCTGGCCTCCGATCTGCCTACCACTGATCTACCCGTCTATCTTGCGACCGGCTACTTCCGCTTGGCGGACAACAAGTTCTTCGTGCCGATCTCGCTGGTGATTCCGGGGCGTGAGATCCCGTTCACTCATGGCGGCGACCAGGACAAAGCCACCTTGGATGTGATCGGCGCGGTCACCGACGGCAGCAATAAACGTTCGATTACTTCGCTGCGCGACACCGTCAAGTTCAACGTGCAGGGATCGCAGGAGGTCCGGCGCAAGAACGTGCAGTACAACAGCGGCTTCGTGCTGCCGGCCGGCAAGTATCACCTGAAATTCGTGGTGCGCGAGAACCAGAGCGGGCGCCTGGGCTCGTTCGAGACCGACCTGGTCGTCCCTGAGCTGAAAACCGCGCCGCTGAAGATGAGTTCGGTGATCGTGGCCAGCCAGCTCCAGCCCGCACCCAATAAGCGACGCAACGAGAGCCCGCTCATCCGCGACGGCTCCGAGCTCGTCCCCAATGTGACCCATGTGTTTTCGTCGGGACAGCACCTCTACCTCTATTACGAGGTGTACGATCCCGCGCGGCAGGGGAAAGAGAAGCAGCCGGAGATCCGCCTGCTGACCAACGTCTCCTTCTTTTCCGGCAAGGTGAAGACGTACGAAACGCCTCTGGTCGAAGCGCAGCAACTTAATGCTGCCGACCGCAAGGCTGCCGTCTTCCAACTGGATGTTCCGCTCACCTCGCTCAAGCCTGGCTTCTACATTTGCCAGGTGAATGTGATCGACGACGCTGCCGGACGCTTCACTTTCCCGCGCCTGGCGCTGCTGGTGAGGCAATAACGGCGAGAAAGGAGGATTGAGGTGCCTGCTTTGCCGTGTACAATACCGTCCCAGCCTCGACGAGCGTTCGCAGGCGGTTGATGCGGAGGGCCCTCGACATGTCCGACGACGAATTGGCGGAAAAGGTGCAGTCGGTGATCGCTGCCAGCAAGCGTATTCCCCGCGAGCAGGTCTCGCTCGACAGCACGCTCGAATCTCTCGGCATGGACTCGCTGGACCAGCTCAATCTTCTCTTCGCGTTGGAGAGCGACTTCAACATCTCCATCCCCGACGAAGAGGCCAAATCCATCCGCACCGTTCGCGAAATGGTCGAGGGCGTGCGGAAACTGGTCGCCGGAGCTTCCGGACAAGCCGCCACCTCGGTTGCGTGACCATGGCGCCGCGCCGAGTGGCGGTCACCGGCCTGGGCGCGATCTCCGCTCTCGGCCACGATGTTTCCTGCTTCTGGAACGCCCTGATTGCGGGCCATTCGGGGATCGGACGCATCACATCCGTAGACCTCAGCAATATTCGATTTCAGAACGGGGCTGAAGTCCGCGATTACGATCCGGCCCAGCACTTCGAGCCCTCGCAAGCCGACCTGCTCGATCGTTTTGCCCAGTTCGGGCTGATCGCGGCTCGCCAGGCGGTTCGCGACTCCGGCATCGTCTTCACCCCGGAGTTGCGCCAGAGGACGACGATCATCACCGGGTCGTCGGTCGGCGGACAGTCCACGCAGGACACACAGTTCTGGGCCGTGTACCACAACAATTCCCCGCGCGTCCACCCATTGACCATTCCGCGGATCATGCCCAATGCCGGCGCCAGCCACATCTCGATGGAGTTCGGAATCTCGGGTCCGGCCTTCACCGTCTCGACCGCCTGTGCTTCTTCGAATCATGCCATTGGGCAAGCGTTCTGGATGGTGCGCTCCGGTGCGGCAGAAATGGCGATCGCCGGCGGCAGTGAGACCCCGTTCAGCTTCGGATTTCTGAAGGCGTGGGAAGCTATGCGCGTGGTCGCTCCCGACACCTGTCGCCCGTTTTCACGTGACCGCCGTGGCTTGATCCTGGGCGAAGGCGCGGGAATGCTGGTGCTGGAGCCGCTGGAGCGTGCGCAGGCTCGCGGCGCGACCGTCTACGCCGAGATTGTCGGCTTCGGCATGTCCTCCGATGCCGGGCACATCACCACGCCCTCAGTCGATGGCCCGGCTCGCGCCATGCAGGCGGCCCTGCGCGATGGCAATGTCAACGCAGAGGCCGTAGGCTACATCAACGCCCATGGCACTGGAACTCCCAGCAACGATCCCACCGAAACCCGCGCCATCCGCCAGGTGTTTGGCGCGCATGCCGACAAGCTGGCCGTGAGCTCAACCAAATCCATGCACGGACACGCTCTCGGAGCAGCCAGCGCACTGGAGGCTGCTGCGACCGTACTTGCGCTGCGCAACAGCACGCTTCCTCCCACCGCCAACTTCACCACGCCCGACCCGCAGTGCGATCTTGATGTGGTGCCCAATCAGTCGCGCGCGGCCGAAGTAGAGTATGCGCTCTCGAACGCGTTCGCGTTTGGGGGACTGAATGCTGTGTTGGCGTTCCGGCGGGCCTGATCCCGCGGCGACGGCATCTTATAACGGCTGTACCACCACCTCGTGCTGAAGTGACGGGAGATCGATCAGCACAGCGCGGCATCTACCAGCCGCCGCGACATTGAAGTGATTACCATCCCTTCCGAAGCGCTCATGGACGTGTCCGTGAACATGTGCCAAGACCGGGTGCTGGAGCAGGAAGTCTGCAATCGCACGACTCCCAACCTTCTCGCCACGGACCATGTCAAGTGATCCAAACGCAGGTGCGTGGGTAACCAAAACAGTCCGTTGGTCCACAAGCGGCGCTAACAGGCGAAGGTCAGCTGCGATTTCCTCTTCCGGCTTGACGAATGTGTCTCCGACAAAAGGGGGCGTGTATTGGTAGCCCACGAAGCTATACTCCCGGATTTCTACCCGCTGGCCTTGGATGGGTTTGATCACCTCGTCCTCAACGCCGAGCGCAACGTTGTCGTCATTTCCCATGATGTAAAGAACCGGTGCGGAAGACTCGCGAAGCTTTTCGACGATTTCTAGGGCTTGTATCTGCTGCCGGGGAGCATCGTCACCCGCGAAGAGGTCGCCTGCTAGGATGACTGCATCTACTGCGCCTGTTAGTCCAACCAGCCACTCGTAGACGATCGGCACGCCGTGAATGTCGGCAATCGCAAGAATGCGCACGACGAATAGGGGGATTATCGCTCGGCAAAAGCTGAATTGATACTTCTGCTTGCTTGCCCAAAGAAATCACTTCAGGCCCGCGCTCTCTGCCTCCAACTGCGCGATCGCCGACCAGTCCTTCTCTCCCAGTCCGCGCGAGATTCCCGTCAGGAAGCGGTCGTGCAACACACTGGCGACGGGCATGGGCACGTTGGCGGCGTCGGCGGCGGCAAGGATCAGCCGCACGTCTTTCGCTCCCAGCCGCAAGCTGAAGCCCGGTGGCTCATACCGCTGCTGCGCGATGATGCCGCCGTAATTCTTCTGGAAGGGCGCGCTGAAGAAGCTGTTGGTGAGCATGTCCAGGTACTGTTGCGGATCGATGCCGTACTTGCGCACCAGGGCGAAGGCTTCTCCCAGGCACTCCAGCGTCGAAACGATCAGGAAGTTTCCGCTCAGCTTGACCACATTGGCGGCCGACGGATCTTCGCCCAGGATGAACGTTTTCTGTCCCATGGCGTTGAACAGGGGCTCGCATTTCGCGATCGCCGCCTTCGGCCCAGCGGCCACGACGAACAGCTTGGCGGCCTCAGCTGCTTCCGGGCGGCCAAACACCGGAGCGGAGACGAAGCCTGTCCCGTGGCGGCTATGCGCCTCTACCAGGTTCCGCGAGAGCTCCATGCTGATGGTGCTCATCGAGACGTGTACCTGGTCTGCGCGTAGCTTGGCCAGCAGGCTGCCGGACCCGAGCAGCACGTCTTCGAGCGCATGGTCGTCGGCGAGCATGGTAATGACAACCTCGCCGGATGCGGTCTCCGCCGGCGATACAGCGACCTTGGCCCCCTGGCGCGCCAGTTCCTCGGCACGCGCGCGGGTGCGGTTGTACACCGTGACCTCGTGGCCGGCCTTCAGCAGGTTGCGCGCCATGGCGCGTCCCATGGACCCCAGACCAATGAATCCGACTTTCATCTTGCTTCTCTCCTGTAAATCACTTCAGTTTTTTCATGCGGGGGTTAGGCTGGTATTCACGCCCAACCTTGGCGCAATGGATGAAACGACCGTTCTCATAGTAGCCGACCACGTCGGAAGTGAACGGGGTGCTGCCGTACAGTGCGTTTTCACCCACACCGTACGCGTCTACTTTGGCGCCGGCGCGTTCGAACTCGCGTATCCTCTCGGGATTGAAGCCGCCGCTGACGGCGATCTTCACCTCCTTGCCGCCGGCTTCGTCGAGACGCCGCCGCACGATCTCTACGAGCACCGGGTTGACGCCGGTGAGCCTTTGACCTGTCTGCTCGACGCCTTTGTCCACAAGCGCAGCGGCGGTGTCAAGGCGCACGCCGGCGAGCGCCAGCCCACGCTGCTTCAGCGCCTTATAGACCTCGACCGCCGTGCGCGCGGAGTCATTCTCGAAATCCACCAGCGACCAGATGGGCTGGTCGGGGGTGGCTTCGGCCAGCGCCAAAGTTGCCGCAACAGTGTCTCCTTTGAAGGCTGCGATCAGCGCATGCGGCATCGTGCCTACAGGCGGTGCACCGAAGGCTCGAGCGCCCCCCGCCGTCGAGGCTCCCGCCGCTCCGCCGATTTTGGCCGCATAGCCGTCGTACTCCTGCACCTCGGCCAGGTCGAACCGGGCAGGGAAGAAGAGCACGGGTTTGCCTCCGGCAGCCTCGACCACCGCCCGCACGTTGGTCGCGACCCGCGTCATGCGCGAAAGCAGCCCGAGATAGATCGTCTCCAACTCGACCAGTTCCTGAACGGGCCCGTGGAGGTGCAGCACGCTCTCCAGAGGCGCGATGCGGTCACCGTCAGCGAGTCCGTGGACTTCGACTTCGGGCCCGGTCTGCGCCAGCAGCTCCATCGCGTGCCTGATCCCGCAGAGCACGGCCTCTCCGCGCTGAAAGACCTGGTACACAACCCGGCGATTGTTGCCCGCGTGCGCACACGTGGCGCGGGCGCGCGCGAAGTAGGAATCGGTGTAGAGCGGGATTTCGCTCAACTTCATGCGGCTGGATATAGTACGCTTTTCAGTCGAGGAACCGCTGGGTGATTCCGGCATAGCTGTCCACGCGGCGGTCGCGCAGAAACGGCCAGTGGCGGCGCACCTCTTCCAGACGGTGGAGGTTCACCTCAGCAATCAAGATTTCTTCGCGGTCGCTCCCCGCTTCGGCGATCACCGTGCCGAAGGGATCGGCGACGAACGACCCTCCCCAGAACTCAAGGCCCGCGCCCGGCGCGGCGTTGCCATTGACGTTACCAGTCTCGTGCCCGACGCGGTTGACCACCGCAACATAAACACCATTGGCGATGGCGTGGCCGCGCTGAACGGTGCGCCAGGCGTCGTGCTGCGCGGCGCCGAACTCCTGCTTCTCCGCCGGATGCCAGCCGATGGCCGTGGGATAGAATAGAACCTGCGCGCCCTGAAGCGCCGTCAGTCGCGCCGCCTCCGGATACCACTGGTCCCAGCAGACCAGCGTGCCGACCCTGCCGACCGCGGTGTCGAAG
Source organism: Terriglobales bacterium (assembly GCA_035542595.1). Taxonomy (GTDB): domain Bacteria; phylum Acidobacteriota; class Terriglobia; order Terriglobales; family Acidobacteriaceae; genus JAHFUA01. The sequence goes on along the minus strand of DATKLD010000286.1, from coordinate 3,834 downwards.
GTGCGGAAGCCGAGATCGCCCGGGGTGAAGTAGAACTTCTCGTAGTAGAGCGGGTCGTCGGGGATGTGCATCTTCCTGTAGATGCCTTTGATCGAGCCGTCGGCATCGATGACCACTGCGGTGTTGTGGTAGATCCCAGCCGCACGCCGTTCAAAGACCGAAGTTATCACCGTCGCCTTCGCCGCACGCGCGACTTCCGCGAGTTTGTTGGTGGTGGGACCGGGCACGGGTTCCGCCAGATCGAAGAGCGCGGCGTCTTCGCGCTGGCAGAAGTACTGCGTGCGGAAGAGTTCCGGCAGGCAGATCACCTGAGCGCCACGGGCAGCGGCATCGCGGACCATGTCGGCCGCGTGGCCGAGATTTTTCCCCGGCTCCGGCCCGCATGCCATCTGGATCAGCCCGATTTTGAAGTTTCCAGCCACGAGGGCATATTAACAGCACTCAGCATTCGGCAGTGTCGTTAGTCGTTGGTCGGTGGTCGTTAACAAAACCAGGGCTGAACCAACGACCGAAGACCAACGACTAAGGGCCACGTCACACTGAGTGCTGACCGCTGAGTGCTTTCTGCGGTTGACGGCCGTTGCCACGACACGATAGCTTTCAGTCTTACTCCATGAATCTCTGCGAGGGCGACAATTGAAACACGGCAATCATGAAGGCGCCGGAAGCATCCGCAAGCTGCACGATCCGGTCGAGGACAAGCTGGTGCCCATCCATCCGCTGGACCTGAACCGGACGAAGACGGTCAACGACCTGGTGCGCGCCATGGGGGACACAGCGTTTACCGGCCGGCAGGTGGGCGAGGCCGCCGACGTGCTCGAAGCCATGGCGCGCGACCGCGACTGCTTTGTGGTGATGACGCTGGCGGGGGCGATGACCGTAGCCAAGCAGGGGCTGATCGTCACCGAGCTGATTGACCGCGGCGTGGTCCACGCCATCGTCTCAACCGGGGCGCTCATGGCGCACGGGTTGGTGGAGGCCACCGGGCGCGCGCACTTCCGCTACGATCCCAGCGTCAGCGACGTGGAACTCTACGAAGCCGGTTACAACCGCGTGTACGACACGCTGGAGCCGGAACGGAACCTCGATGACGTCGAGGCCGTGGTCTTCGACGTACTGCAGCAGTGGGACCCCAAAGAGATCGTCTGCTCCTGGAAGCTGAACCGCGCCATCGGCGAATACCTGGTGAAGCATGCGGAGGGGCGCGGCATCCTGAAGTCGGCCTGTCAGAAGAAGGTGCCGGTGTTCGTGCCGGCTTTCACCGATTCCGAGCTCGGCCTCGACTTTGCGCTCACCAACCGCATCCGCACGCGCGACGGACATCCACGCCTGCGCTACGACCCCTTTGAAGACCTGGAGTGTTTCGCAGAAACACTGCTGGCGCAAAAGCGGCTGGGGCTGTTCACGATCGGCGGCGGCGTGCCACGCAATTGGGCGCAACAGTTCGGTCCCTACATTGAGCTGCGCCACCGGCGCGCAGGCGAAGACGTGCCGCTCAAGCGCTATCACTACGGCGTGCGAATCTGCCCCGAGCCGGTGTATTGGGGCGGATTGTCAGGAAGTCCCTACACTGAAGCCGTCTCGTGGGGCAAGTTCGTCCCGCCGGAAGAGGGCGGACGTTTCGCGGAAGTGTTCGTGGATGCGACGGTGGGGTTGCCGTTGATTGCAGGAGCGGTGGTCGAAAGGCTGAAGAAATAGCAATTAGCATTTGGCATTTAGTCATTAAACCAGCGATCAAAAAAGGGAGGTACGACCTGCTGGCGTTTTGACGCTGAGCAGTTGCTCTCAACGGCCAAGTGCCAAATGCTAAGTGCTAATTGCTTAGCTGCTAGTCAAAAATCATGATCGCGGCCGCGATCACCGTAGTCCACAACCCGCGCTTGTCGCCCACCGCCGACTGGGTATTGTTCATCGTCCGCACGATTTTGTTGGAGATGCGATAAATCTCTTTCTTCTCGTCCCAGGAGCGGTCGGGGTCGAATTCCAGGTTGAGAGTCGTAGCCAGCATCTCGGCGGCGAGTTCTTCGGCGTAGTCGCCGGCGGTATCGTCGGTTTCACCGAAAGAGTGGTGCTCGCTGAGGTATCCATAGGTGTTGCGGTCGGCGGGGATGGCCAAGCCGATGCTCGCGGCCACCAGGCGATGCGGCTCGCGGGTGGAGTTCTCGGCCACCACCGCAAACACCACCTCGCCGGGATGCATATACTTCAAACCTTGCGAGCGGGGGATCAGCTTGCAGTTGGGCGGGAAAATGGAGGAGACGCGCACCAAGTTCTGGGCCGCGATGCCGGCGTCGCGCAACGCCAACTCGAAGGATGTCAGCCGCTCCTTGTGCTTGCCGACGCCCTTGGTGAGAAAGATCCGCTTCGGGACCATGTCTTTGGACAACTCTGCACACCTCCCGTGGTAGCTGCAAACGGCAGAATGTAACACAAGGACGCGCGTGTCTAGATGAAATCTTGAGGCGGGCGGGTGGCGGCGGGCCGGCCGCCCGCCGCTATACGCCAGCGCTACTTTGCAGGTGCCACGGACGCGACCGTGATGGTCTTGCCCTTGAGCGCGCCGGTGACAGTGGCCCTTTGGCCGGCCAGCTTGTCCAGCATGGCGGCGTCCCCACCTTCCAGGGTATACACGTTGTCGCCCACCACCAGGGCGTACTTCGATCCCTGCTTGACGCAGGCACGGGTACAGTCGGCGTCGGAGGCGCCCGCCATCATGTGCTTGGCTCCGCACATGGCGTCGCTGACTTTTCCCGTGAAGCTTTGCGGCTTCTCGGCAGTGAAAGCCAAAATGGCTGTGAGCAGCACCACCACTGCTACAGGACGATGGAAAATGAATCTCATGCGTCGGTCTCCTTTGATTGGGATCCACCGTTCGGGTGGCGACATCCTAACGTTGTTGTTAGACTACCCAGCCGCCCCGAGGTTTCAAGTCCCCACCGTCTGCCGCTCCGCGGTCTTGAGCTTCACGGCAATCTCGATGAAGGCAAGGGCGGCGCGGCTGAGCGCCTTGTCCTTGCGGAAGACCAGCGCCAGGTCGCGCTTGATGGTAACATCCGCCAGGGGCACGGCCGCCAGCAGGTCGGCGCGCACGTCGTCCACTACATTCGAGCGGGCGATGAACCCCACGCCCACGTCGGCTGCGGCGAAGCGCTTGAGCAGCTCGCTGGAGTCCAGCTCCATGGAAATCGTCGGTTTGAGCCGCCGCTCGAAAAAGATCTCTTCCAGGGCATCGCGGGTGTGTCCTGACTTGGGCAGGAGCAGAGGATATCTGGCGGCTTCGCCGATATGCACCGACTTCATCCGCGCCAGAGGATGATGCGGGGCGGCGATCACCACCAGCTCATCGCGGTGGATGGGGACGACGGTGAGCCGATTATCCTTGACCGGCAGCGACACCACGCCGAAGTCCACCGAATTGTCGAGAATTGATTCCAGGATCCTGGTGCTCTCGGCGCTCTTGATGCTTACCCCCACCCCGCTGTACTGCTTCTTGAACTCGGCGAAGACCTCCGGCAGCACGTAGAGGCAGGTGCCTTCATTGGCACCCACGACGATTTCACCGCGAGGAACATGTTCCATCTCGGCGAGGTGCGTAACCATCTGTTTGCGGGCCTCAAGTGTTCCTTCAACATATTTATGGAACTCTTTGCCGGCAGCGGTCAAGGAAACCCTGCCGCCGGAGCGATCGAAGAGTTGTGCTCCCACTTCCTCCTCCAACGCCCGAATCTGGGCAGAGATTGCCGGCTGGGTGCGGAAGCGCTTCTCCGCCGCGCGGGAGAAGCTGGCGTGCCGCGCCACCTCGAGGAATGTTTCTAGCTGGTCGAAGTCCATGAG
>DATKLD010000285.1:0-7763 GCA_035542595.1 Terriglobales bacterium | reverse complement strand
GTATGCAAGATGGGCACATCGGGAGACATCCCCGGAAGATGTGTTGAAGAAACCCGAAGCTCTTGCCCACATCCGAGTGATTGATGCCAGCTACGGCAGCTTCGCCGGCCTGTTCGCTTCCTCGATCCTGGCGGAGATGGGCGCGGAGGTGATCCGCATCGAGCCTCCGGGCGGGGATATTGCCCGCAAGATGTCTCCCTACGGAATCATGATCAAGGATTCCGGTCTCGCTTACATAAGCGAGGCTCGGAACAAATTCCACATTACTCTCGATATAGGTAAGGAAAAGGGAAGAAAGTTGTTTTCCAAACTTTCCGCCAAAGCCGATGTGCTGATCGAGACCTTCAAACCCGGTCACCTGGATGGCCTGGGCATCGGGTATAGACTTCTGAGCAAGAAGAATGCCGGCTTGATTCTCTGCGCGATCCACAGTTATGGCCAGCATGGAGAAGATGCTGAGAAACATGCCAATCAGCCGGCGTACGACATCATCGATCAAGCCCGCGGCGTGATCATGTCCATCACCGGTGAACCGGACCTCGATCCCGAGCTACCCCGCGAATACAAGAGGCCGCTGAAGCATGGCAGTTGGATGGGCTGGTATGCGGGCGGCGCCTGGGCCGCCTTTGGGATTCTGATGGCCCTCTTCGATCGGACAAGGACCGACAAGGGGCAATTCATCGACTGCGCGCCTTCGGAGGGGCTGCTTGCCATCTCGAATTACGTCATGCAGTACTTCCACATGTCAGGAGAGCAGATGCCCAGGGCCGGGAATTACGACTATGCGGTTTTTCCTTACACCTATGTGAAGTGCAAAGACGGCTATACGTTCATCTCCGGCTTCACCGACCCCAACTGGACGGCGCTGTGCGAGATCATGAACCGGCCCGACCTCAGGGCTCAATTTCCCGGCATCAAGGAACGGCTGAACCCTCACAATCAGCCCACCATCCAGCATGAGATCGAGAAGTTCACGACCGAATACACCTCCGAAGAGCTCCTCGAAATGGTCCAGGAGTACGGTAAGAGAGCGGACAAGAAAGGCACAGTGGTTACCGGAAGACTCGAAAATCCGAATGAAGTCTTAGGAAGAGAACACTGGAAAGAAAGGCAAACCTTCGTTCGTTGTAATGACCCATACTACGGCGAACTGGTGGTTGCGAACTCCACGTTCAAAGCCATGTCGAGAACGCCCGGAAGGGTAAAGTGGGCGTGCCGGCCGATTGGCGCAGACAATGAGTTCATCTATCAGAGCTGCCTGGGTATTGGGGGCCGGAGGTTGAAAGAATTGCAAGAGGAAGGAGTCATCTGATTTGCAATCACCCGATGTCCCGATCACCTGATCGTCCAATCACGCTGGCCTTCAGTCCCCCACGATCTCCGCTTCCTCGCCGTGCAGTTGCTCGCCCGGCCGGCTGCTGAGCAGCGCCAATCCGAGGCTCACCACCGCCACCGTGCCCAGGATGGCGACGCAGCCACGCCATTGCGCCCACTGCCAGAACCATCCGGTAGCGGTCGCGCCCAAGCTACCTCCCAGGTAATAGAAGGTCACGTACAATCCCGCCGCCGACGAGCGCGCGCGCCCGGCGATGGCGCCTGTCTCCACCGTCGCCGCCGCCTGAGCGATGAATACGCCGGAGGAGAAGATCGCCAGCCCTGCGATTACCGCCGGCAGCGAGCGCACCAGGGTAAGCAGCAGGCCCGTCATCATCATGCCGCAATACAGATATGCGGTCGGCCGGAACCCGTAGTGATCGAGGAATTTGCCCGAGATGGGCGTCACCACGACGCCCACCAGATACACAAAGAAAATGCTCCCCAGCTGCGCGGCATTCAGATGGAAGGGGGGCGCGGCGAGATAGAAGTTGGTGTAGGTGAAGCAGCCCACCAGCCCGAACAATATCGCCGCCCCCATTCCGAAGTTGGCCAGCAATCGCCGATTCTGCAGGTGACGCCGCGCCTCGGCCAGCGCATGTCCCATGTGTTCAGCGCGGACGAACCGGGTCGCTCGCGGCAGCCACGCCGCCACGGCCAGCGCGCCCAGCAGGTTAAAGACGCCCAGCGCGACGAAGGCTGCGCGCCAGTTCCAGTGCGTCGTGATCAGACCCGAGAGGAACCTTCCCAGGAACCCGCCCATCACCGTGCCGCTCACGTACGCCGCCATCGCCCTGCCGACTCCGCGCCCCTCCCACTCCTCCACGATGTAGGCGAGCATCACCGCAATCACGCCCGGCACGAACACGCCTTGCAGGAAGCGCCAGCCGATCAGCGCCTTCAGGCTCCTCGCGCTTCCGCACAGTACAGTGGGCATGCTCAGGAGCAGCAACGACGGAACGATCACCCTCTTCCGCCCCTGGCGCTCCGCTAGCACGCCGACAAAGGGCGCTACCAGCGCCACCGCGAAGACGGTGGCGCTTACCGTGAAGCTGACTGCCAGTTCCGAGGCGTGGAAGAGGTGCCGAAAATAAGGGAGCAGGGGCTGCGTCGGATAGACGTTCAGGAAGGTACACATGCCGGCGAGCATCACCGCCGCCATGGTCTTGTCCCCGCGCACCGACGGCCCCGCCGTGCGTTGCTCCGTTCCCATCGATCGAACTCTCCTGTTCCGGTTGCCGCCGTGATTTTAGGATCTTACAACCTGCGCTGAGCTACATCCCTTGGCGCCGGCTGATGAGGAACCCGCGGATTCGGCTCCGGGCCGGCTCAATTGGGGCCCTGGGAGGTCAGCAAACCGAGCTAGGACTGGCATGCGGGACAAAGCCCCAGCACTGTGTGATATGGCACACCCTAGAGTGACGGCCGTCACATCCTGTCCCCACTAACCCTTTGTAATCTCAGGGAGTCAACCTTGGGGGGTGCTCTGGATATGGAACTGCATTATCCCCCACGGGAGGTTCTATGGCTGCACAGGCTCGTTCGACCAGGGACAAAATCTGGCAGGTATTCGGATCGGTCCGTACTGGAATCATACTTTTGATCGTTGTGGGGCTGGCGGTGATGGCGGGAACGTTGATTCTGCAGCGGCCCATCACCGAACCCAGCAAGCTGCACCAGGTCTACTCGCCCGAGACGTTGCGCTTGCTGGATGCACTGCGACTGACCGATGTGTTCCACAGTTGGTGGTTCGTTCTGCTGCTGTCGCTGTTGAGCGCCAACATCGTGGTGGCTTCGATCGAGCGGTTCCCCGCCGCATGGCGGTACTTCTCGCACCCGGCGCGCCGGGCGGAACCTCATTTCTTTGCTTCATTGGCGATGAAGCGGGCGATTCCGCTGCGGAGTTCGCGGGTGGACATGGAGAAGGTGGAGTTGGCCTTCCGCCGTGCTGGCTGGAAGCCGCAGTACGTCAGCGATGACCACGGCTCGGTCTCGCTTTATGCCGAGCGCTTCCGCATCGCGCGGATGGCGCCGTTCGTGGTCCATGCCAGCCTGCTGCTGATCCTCGCCGGAGGCATTATTGACGGGCTATTCGGCTACAAAGGGTTCATCTCGCTCGGGCAGAACGAAAGCACCAGCCAGCTCGAACTTCCCGATGGCACCCACAAGGCGCTGCCCTTCGCCATCCGGTGCGATGGGGCCGGTCAGGAGAACTACCCCGACGGCACACCCAAGCGCTGGTGGTCGCGCTTGGCGGTGCTGGAGAACGGCCGTGAGATGCAACGCAAGGAGATCGTCGTCAATGATCCCCTCACTTACCGAGGACTGCGTTTCTACCAGGCCAGCTACGGTGCGACCGGTGAAGTGGCCGGAGTGAAACTGCTGGTCACGCCCAAGAATGGTGGGCCGAAGCAGGAATTCTGGCTGAAGCTCGATGAGGCGGTTCCCCTGGACAAGGATGCCACCGTGCGCATCACCCAGTTCGTCCCCGATTTTGTGGTGGTGGAAAACCACATTGAAAGTCGCTCCGACCAGCCCAACAATCCTGCGGTGCAGATCAGCGTGCAGTCGAAGCAGGCGGGAGAAACCAGAATCTGGCTCTTCCCCAGGTTTCCCGAGTTCACTCACGCCAACAACACCGGGTTCGATTTCCGCGTCGGGGACGTGCAGATGGGCTACTTTACCGGCCTGCAGGTCTCGCACGAACCGGGACAGTGGGCGGTGTGGGCTGGCGTGATCCTGATGGGAGTGGCGCTGGCGCTGGTGTTCTATTTCGTCCATGTGCGCCTGTGGGCGCTGCCGGTGGACGATGGGATGGGACGGCTGACACTCTGGCTGGGCGCCTCGGCCAGCAAGAACCGTGAGGATTTCGAGCGCCGATTCCGCGCGCTGGTGGACGCGGTCGAGCACGAACTCAAGGCCCAGGACTCGGCCGCGAAGCTCCAGCGCGCTGAGCTGGCGGTCGTGAAGTAGGGATCGGAGGAAGCAATGGCACGCGTGCAAATGATGGAACAACGTTCGGCGGCTCCCACCACACCCAGCGGCAATCTGCTGCTGGGCCTGGTCGCGCTGGGAACCGTCTTCATGCTGTTGATGGGACTGCTGGGGACGATCAAGACGGGGGCGCTGTTCAACGAGGCCAACCTGCTGTTTGCCGCGCTGACTTTTTACGCGGCTTCGACCGTGCTCTATATCGGGTTCGCCGTTACCGGCACGGAGCGCTTCGTGCGCTTCGCCTGGCTGGCCACCTGGGTTGGATTCGTCAGCAACACGCTGGCGGGCGCGCATCGCTGGTACACCGCCGGGCACGCGCCTTTTTCCAGTGTCTATGAGATGCTGCTGGCGTTCATCTGGGCCGTGGCCGCACTGACGCTGTTCGTGCAGCGCAAGTACGGGGTGAAGGTGATCGGCACCATCACCATGCCCGTGGCGGTAGTGGGCGTGGTGCTGATGCAGCTGCTGCCGTCGGACGTGCACCCGCTGGTGCCGGCCCTGCAATCCACCTGGCTGCACATCCATGTGACTCTGGCGATGCTCTCCTACGCCGCTTGTGCCGTCAGCTTCGCGCTCGCCATGATGTTCCTCATCCAGGACAACATGCGCACGGAAAGTTTCCTGGCGAACACCTCCGGCCTGGTCGCGCTGATCTACGCCGGGGTATTGGGCCGGTTCGCGGGCGGCGGGCTGAAGGTAGTGGCGCAGAACCCGCAGACCGGTGGCGACCTGATGATCCAGCGCGGCATGCCGCTGATGGTGGTGATCCCCGATCTGGGATGGCTGTTCGCCATCGTGCTGCTGGCCTTGCTGGCTCCGCTCGTCCTGTATGCGTGGGCAGCCTGGAAGCATGACGACCGCGGATACGTCTGGGCGAACCGCGCTTTCGTCATCTCCATGGTTCTGCAAGCGCTGGCAGCGGTGGCGTTTGTGTTCCGCGTGCGGGGCGGGCAATATGCCTCGCCCATGGTCGAGGGTGTCTTCCCGACTGCCCTTGCCAACAGCCCGTTCATTCTGGCGGGGCTGCTCAGCGGATTGCTGGCTTCGCTTCTCTATCTGATGCTGAGCTGGCGGCGCGAAGGATTGCAGCAGATGCTCCCCGCGGCCGACACGCTTGACCGTCTTACCTACAAGTCCATCGGCATAGCCTTTCCACTGCTGACCCTGATGATCGCCGCTGGCGCCTACTGGGCGAACCAGACCTGGGGATCGTACTGGAGCTGGGACCCGAAGGAGACCGCCGCGCTGGTGACCTGGCTGGTTTACGCCGGGTACTTGCACATGCGTATCGCGCGCGGCTGGCGCGGACGCCGCGCCGCCTACTTCGCGGTGCTGGGATTCGCTGTGGTGATGTTCACCTTTTTCGGTGTGACTTACCTCCTGCCCGGTCTGCACGCCTATGCCTAGGGTGTACTGGCGGAGGTGAGTGAGCGGCCGTTTCTTCCCGTCAGCCCACGTGTGTCCGTGGTCACGGTCAGGCGTGATCACGGTCACACCACCTAATTGGTTCACTGCCCGATAATAGACAGTAATGAAGGGGGGCAGTGTCTGACCGTGCACTGGCGCGTCAATTGGCGACTGAAGGCAGTTCTGCCGATCCTGGTGGTGCTGGTGAACGGCCTGCTGGTGTTTTTGCTGGTGACGCTGTCGCTGGAGGGACAGGCGCGGCACCAGGTGCGTGTGGTCGCTGTCGCCGGCGCGGTGGTCATCTTCGCCGTGATGGTCGGGGTGATGTCGTTCCTGCTGCAACACCCATTGCGTGAGTTGCAGGAAAAGATCGCGCGTGTGCGCCAGGGAGACCTCAACGTCTCCGTGAACTTCGCCAATCGCAACGATGACATCGGCGACCTGGGGCGCGACTTCAACGAGATGGTCCGGCAGCTCCGCGAGAGCCGGGAAGAAATCCAGCGCCTCTACCGCACGCAGATGTCGCGGGCCGAGCACCTGGCGACTCTGGGTGAGCTGGCTACGGGGCTGGCGCACGAGATCCGCAACCCGCTGGCCGGGATCGCCGGCGTGATGGACATCATCGGCCGCGACCTGCCCGATTCCAGCCCGGCGCGCGAGGTGCTCAGCGAAGTGCAGCAGGAGATCCTGCAGATCAAGCGCATCCTGTCGGATCTGCTGGAGACGGCGCGTCCCAAGCCGCCTGATTTTCGCCCCGCCGACCTTAACTCCACGGCGGAACATGCGGTCACGCTGGCGCGGCAGCAGACCACCTCGCGGCCGATCGAGATCAAACTGTCGAAGGCGTATGATCTGCCGCCGGTCGAGCATGACGCGGGCCAGATCCAGCAGGTCCTGCTGAACCTGCTGCTGAACTCCATCCAGGCAATCGACGAGGCCGGCAACATCCGCGTGCGCGTCGGTTCCGAAAATGGGTGTGCGACAGTGGCAGTTTCGGACACGGGTCGCGGCATTCCGCCCGAGCACCTGGCCAACATCTTCCGTCCGTTCTTCACCACCAAGAAGCGAGGCACGGGGCTGGGGCTCTCGCTGGTTTCCCGCATCGTGGAGGCGCACGGCGGGCGGGTGCAGGTCCACAGCACTCCGGGGGAGGGAAGCCAATTCATGGTGTGGCTGCCGTTCCACCACTCCGAAGGCCCGCGTCCCCAGCGCGCTAGGAACGAGCCAGCCGGGGACCCCACGGAAGGCGTCCTGATATAAAGTAAAGATATGGCAAGCGAAACCGTACTCGTCGTAGACGACGAGAAACTGGTGCGCTGGTCGCTGCGCCAGAAATACGAGGAGTGGGGCTTCACCGTTCTCGAAGCCGAGAACGGTGCGACCGCGCTGCGCCTGGCGCAGACCGGCAATCCCGACCTCATCCTGCTCGATGTCCGCATGCCCGACCTCGGCGGACTGGAAGTCCTGGAGCGGCTGAAGGACACCGGCGACGCCCGCGCCGTGATCATGATCACCGCCGATCCGCAACTGGACGACGTGAAGGCCGCCATCAAGCTCGGCGCCTTCGACTTCATCGGCAAGCCCATCGATTTCGACGAGCTACACGTGACCACGCAGAACGCGCTCGAAACCACGCGTCTGCGTGGGGAGGTCGAGACGCTCCGCAGCGAGATGCAGCGGCGCGTCGGCTACCGCGACGTGGTCGCGGTCTCGAAGAAAATGTCCGAGCTGATGGGATTCGTGAAAAAGGTCGCGGCCAGCGAGGCTTCCACCATCCTGATCCAGGGCGAGAGCGGCACCGGCAAGGACCTGATCGCCAAAGCCATCCACTACCAGAGTTCGCGCCAGGACAAACCCTTCGTCGCCATCAACTGCTCGGCCATCCCCGAGACCCTGATGGAAGCCGAGCTGTTCGGCCACGAGAAGGGCGCCTTCACCGACGCCAAGGCCATGAAGAAGGGCCTGTTCGAGATCGCCGATCGCGGCAC
>DATKLD010000284.1:0-4258 GCA_035542595.1 Terriglobales bacterium | reverse complement strand
GTCATGGCACGAGTTTGTGATGTGTGCGGCAAGGGGCCGCAATCTGGAAACAATATCAGTCACGCCCACAACGTGACCAAGCGGCGCTGGAACGTGAACCTGCGCCCCATACGCGCCCGCGTCAACGGCAGCACCCGCAAGCTGCGCGTATGCACGGCCTGCATCCGCAGCGGAAAAGTGCAAAAAGCTTAGCCACGGATTCACATGGATAATCACGGATTTACTGCGAAGAACCCAGCAGTGAGGCTTTCTTGATCCGTGTTCATCCGTGAAAATCCGTGGCTGGCTTTTCACGCGAGCGCGATGACGTCGATCTCCACCAGTACATCCTTGGGCAGCCGGGCGGCCTCCACGGTAGAGCGCGCCGGCGGTGCCGTCTTGAAATAACGTCCGTAGACTTCATTCATGTCGGGAAAATCCGCCATGCTCTTCAGAAACACCGTGGCCTTGAGCACGCGGTCGAGTCCGCTGCCGGCAGCGGACAGTACCGCAGCGAGGTTCTGCAGGACCCGCTCGGTCTGCTGGGCGACATCGTTGCCCACGATCGCGCCCGACTTCGGGTCGAGGGCGATCTGCCCCGAGCAGAACACCATCCCTCCCGCCTTGATGGCTTGCGAATAAGGGCCGATGGCCTGCGGGGCGTTCGTGGTCGCGATCACTTCGCGCATGGTCCCTCCCACAAATTCACCGCCGCAGATTAACGCGGATAAACGCGGATTGGAATCAAAACCGCCGAGAGCCTCTTGATCCGTGTTGATCCGCGTGAATCCGCGGCGAAGTGAATTTACAGTTTCTGCACGCGTTGCACGTCGCGGATACCGGGCAGCTTGCGGATGCCGCCGACGATGCGCTGCAGGTGCTTCATGTCGGTGATGTCGATGACCACATCGATGGTGGCATGGCCGTCGCCGGTGCGGGCTTCGATGTTGCGGATGTTGGTATTGTCGTCGCTGATGACGGTGGTGATCTGCTTGAGCATGCCGGCGCGGTCGTCGCAAAACACGGTCAGTTTGACCGGGTAAGCGCCGCCACCGCCGTCCTTGGTCTCCTTGCCCCACTCCACCGCGATCTGCCGTTCCACGTCATACAGCAGGTTGACCACATTGGGACAGTTCCGGGCGTGCACAGCCACGCCCTTGCCGCGCGTAACATATCCGACGATCTCTTCCCCGCGGATGGGGTTGCAGCAGCGTGCGCGGTAGATCAGCAGGTCATCCTGGCCCTTGACCTTGAGCGTGCCGCTGTCGCCGCCGAACACCCGACGCACCACGCTGCCGAAGCCGGGCTTCTCTTCCTCGGGCGGCGCCAAAGTCCCGGCCGGCGAAAGCCTGCCCAGCACCTGCCGCGCCGAGAATTTGCCGAAGCCGATGCCGGCGATCAGGTCATCGGCCCTGGTGACGCCATATTCCTGGGCTACGCGCTGGTAAGCCTGGTCGGAGATGTCTTTGAGCGAGACGCGGTACTTGCGCGCTTCCTTCTCGATCAGCTTGTGGCCGATCTCAAGGGCGCGCTCGCGCTGGTGGACGTTGAGCCAGTGCCGGATCTTCTGCCGCGCCCGCGGGGCTTTCACGAAAGTAAGCCAGTCGCGGCTGGGGGTATGCCCGGGCTGGGTCAAGATTTCCACGATTTCGCCGTTATGCAGCCTGTAACGCAGCGGCACGATGCGCCCGTTCACCCGCGCACCGGTGCAGGTATGTCCGACCTCGGTGTGAATGGTGTAAGCGAAGTCGACAGGCGTGGAGTCGCGCGGCAGGATCACCACCTTGCCCTTGGGGGTAAAGGTATAGACCTCCTCGGGGTAGAGGTCGATCTTGAGCGTGGAGAGAAACTCGTTGGGATCAGAGACTTCGCGCTGCCACTCCACCACTTGGCGCAGCCAGGCCAGCCGCTCTTCGTCCTTGGCCCCCACCGGCGCCCCGTCCTTGTACTTCCAGTGGGCGGCAATGCCTTCTTCTGCCATCTTGTGCATCTCTTCGGTGCGGATCTGCACTTCGAAGGGGGTGCCGTTTTCGGCAATGACCGTGGTGTGCAGCGATTGGTAGAGGTTCGGCCGCGGCATGGCGATGAAGTCCTTGATACGTCCCGGCACCGGCCGCCAGAAATTGTGGATGGCGCCCAGGGCGGCGTAGCAGTCCTTCACCGACTTAGTGATGATGCGGATGGCCAGCAGGTCGTAGACCTGGTCCACCGCGATGCGCTGCCGCAGCAGCTTTTGCCAGATGCTGTAGAGCCGTTTGATGCGGCTTTCCACCCGCGCTTCGACGCCGTTTTCCACCAGCTTCTCCCGCAGCACGCCTTCGAACTGCTCCAGGAGCTGCTCGCCTTTCTTGCGCCGCGCCTCCACCGTGTCGTGGACCTGCTTGTAGGCGATGGGATCCACATATTGGAAGGCCAGGTCCTCCAGCTCGCCGCGCACCTTGCCCATGCCCAGCCGGTGGGCGATGGGCGCGTAGATCTCCAGGGTCTCGCGGGCGATGCGCTCCTGACGCTCAGGTGGAAGCGCTTTCAAGGTGCGCATGTTGTGCAAGCGATCGGCCAGTTTGATGAGCACCACGCGGATGTCGTCCACCATGGCCAGCACCATCTTGCGGACGTTCTCCGCCTGGCGCTCCTCGCGGGTGGCGAAGTCAATCTTGGAGATCTTCGTGACTCCCTCGACGATGTGGGCCACCTGTTCGCCGAACTCTTTGCGGATGTCCACGATGGTGACGGAGGTGTCCTCGACCAGATCGTGCAGCAGGCCGGCGGCGATGCAAGTCGAATCGAGCTTCATATCCGCTAGCACGAGCGCGACTTCCAGCGGGTGGCTCAAGTAAATCTCACCCGACGCCCGGTTCTGCCCGGCGTGATACTTCTGAGAAAGATCATAGGCGCGGCGGATGACGTCCAGGTCATCGTTGGGACGGTTGGCGCGGACCGTCTTCAGCAGGTCACGGAACTTGGTGACCGTGAGGACATTGGTCGCGAACTGCTGCTTCAGCGTCGCCATGCCACCCCTGTATGAGTGAGGATCGAGTGGAAACTACACGCAGGCTGCGAATCGGCCTGAGAACTCGATTGGGACATCCTAATGCGGGAACTCCCCATAACTGATTATAACCGCGGCCTCCAAAGCCCTACACACCTGATGGTCCAGAACCGATCGGCAGACCCCCTCCGCCGTTCGGGTGCTGGAAGGACAATGACTTAGAGCGCACGCCGACTCCTGACGTCCGGTGTGCCACGAGGTCTCGCGGAACTCGAACCCCACGGCGTCCGACCAGGCCATTGCAGCAGCAACGGTTCACTTGTGGTAAGGCGATTTTTCGCCAATTGAGCGGGTTGGCGTAAGCTGTTACGGATGTTTGCCCGGCTCGGTCTTTTGAATTTCCAGCGTGCCCTGAAGGTTGACGAGTGCGCGAACGCTCTCGACCGTTGAAGCTTCGGCCTTAAAACATAAGGCGTAAGCTCGGAAATGTGTACAGCTCAGCCCTTCGTAATAAGCACCCGCTGGAATCTTGTTGCTGAGGATTGTCTGCGAGAACTCTAGACCAGCGAAGTGTTGCGGAGTCTCGGATTCTACAGTCTTCAACGCTGGGTCTTTTTCCCCCATATGACGCAGGCTGCGGACGTATTGCTCGGCGCTGGTGAGAGTTGGGTAATTGGCCCAGGAGTCAGTAAAAATCGTAAGCGTGTACATTCCACGCCAGCCCTGGACCACATGCTGGCAATCAAGCAGCACGGCATAGCCCCGATTGAGATCCACCTGAGTGTTCAGCTTTGCATCGCAGGGAGGCCGTGGTAGTCGAAGAAGGAATCCTGCGTGCGGATTTGAATAAACGTTGTTCTCAACCTTGCCAGCCGCAACCAAAGCCTTGGTGTCCGCCGCAAAGGGCATCGTCGCACTCACGCCGCTCTGCTGGGTGAGTGCACTGAGCGAGAGGATCAGAATTGTTGCGAGGAGGCCGAGCCAGGTTCTGCGTTCTTTGTTCGATCTGAAAGCCGAGAGTCGCCAGTTTCGGCTTGGTCTCATGTGCTGTACGGCTATGAGTTACACCGGCTTTGAACTGGTTCGGTGCAGTTGTTGTTGAAAACAGGGATTACCGCCAACTGGGTTGAGCCGCCTGACGCGGCACTGGAGACTATGCTCCCGCATACGCCGCCCGGTCAGTGTCCGGGGAGTACAATCTCGGCGATGCGGGTCCTGGTGAGTGGGTCGTCCGGAATGGTGGGCTCGGCGCTCATTCCGGCGCTGGCGACTGCCGGCCACTCGGTTGTC
>DATKLD010000283.1:0-4003 GCA_035542595.1 Terriglobales bacterium | reverse complement strand
AGCAGGGCCAGGCGGATCTCGCGCATGGCTTCGCCGACGGTTTCTTCATTCAGCGTGCCCTGTCCGCGCAGGTTCTTGAATGCGCGTTGCAGTTTGTCGGAAAGATTCTCAAACATAGGGGCAGTAGCCAGTAGTCAGTTGCCAGTTTAAGACTCGGCTGATGAGGAGCGATACGGCCACTTAGCTCTTCATTTTACCAGCCGGCTTCTCCGAGTCGGCTTTGACCCGAAACTCCGCTAGCTTGTCGAGCGCAGGATGCGGCTCGGGCGGAGCATCCGGGTTCTCTACTCCGAGGTAGCGCAGGAACATCCGCGGCAGTTCGCGATCGAACTGCGCCACCGCGGTGGGGAAAACATCCGACCAGCGATGCTTGCCTGTGTCCATCAGGTGTTCGCGCATCGTGAAAGCAACGAGCAGCAGCCCGAAGGTGATGGCCAATTCGGGATCGGGATGATGGATCTCGTCGCGATGCTCCAGGAAGAGTTTCACCACCTGCCTAAAATTGCCCATCTCCAGTTGGAATGCTCTCCGGCGGAAGGCGAAATCAGGATGCTGCTGGCAGAACTGATACAGGGGACGCAGCAGTCCGGCATGCGACCTATGGGCAGCGACCGTGCTCAGAATCACGATGTAGGCTTTCTGCCGTAAGGAAGTGCCCTTCCACAGCTCCGGACGAAGCAAGTTCTGGCGGCTCTTTTCGGCGATACGGGTGTGATAACGCAGCACGACGGCGCGCATGAGGGCGTCCTTGTCGGGGAAGCGGCGGTAGATTGCCCCCGGCGAGAGGCCGGCCTGGGCGGCGATGCGGGGCACAGTGGCGCCGTCGAGGCCGTGCTTCTTGAGCACTTCTTCGCCCGCATCCAGCAATCGTTCCAGCGACTTGCGGCTGCGTTCCTGCTTGGCGGGCAGGGGAGCGTGGGACATGAGTAAATCATAGCTTGACATAATGTGAATGTGAATTTACATTTACGTCGTGTTCCTGGAGGCGCCCCGTGGCCACGCCCGTTCCCGCAAACCCAGCCTCATCCTCTCTGGCGACTGCCCACCCCAGCAGCGCCGCGCCTCAGCCCGCGTCCGTCAGGCCCGGGCATCCGCTCAGCATTCCACATTTTCGCAACCTTTGGATCGGCTCCGCCATTTCACTGTTTGGCGACCAGTTCTATCTGGTGGCGCTGCCCTGGCTGGTGTTGCAATTGACAGGTTCCAGCCTGGCCCTGGGTACGATCCTAATGACCGCGGCGATCCCGCGGGCGGTGCTGATGCTGGCCGGAGGCGCACTGATCGATCGTTTCTCGCCCCGCCGCGTGCTGATGTCGACGGCGTCGGCGCGTGCCCTGCTGGTGGCAGCGATCGCTGTGCTGGCGTGGCTGAAGGTCATCCATCTCTGGCACATCTATGCACTGTCGCTGCTGTTTGGGGTGGCCGACGCATTCTCATTCCCGGCAGGACCCGCTCTGAGGCCCACACTGGTTGCGCCCGAGCAGCTTCCCGCGGCCAACTCCGTGTTTGCTTCCACTGTGCACCTGAGCGGCATGCTGGGGCCGGCGCCAGCGGGCCTGGTGGTGAAGGCGTTGGGAATCGCACAAGCGTTTTTTCTGGATGCGATCAGCTTCCTGTTTGTTATCGCCGCACTGTGGCGAATCCCTGAGCGTCCGCGACCAGCAGCGCCAGCGGCAAGACGCCCTAGCATGCTGCACTCGATAGGCGAAGGCCTGCGCTACGTTCTGGGCGACTCCGCGCTGCGCTCGCTGATCATGCTGACGGCCTCGCTGAATTTCTGCGTGAGCGGGCCGGTATCGGTGGGGCTGGCGACGATGTCGAAATTCCGCTTCGCATCAGCAACCGCCTTCGGCACGCTGCTCTCCTGCTTCAGCGGCGGCGCCCTGGCAGGGATCGTCCTGGCGGGGATTGCGAAACGTCCTCCACGGCGCGGATTGCTGCTGGTAGGAATCAGTTTCCTGACGGGGCTGTGTCTGCTGATTATCGGCCTGAGCTATCGGCTGGTTCCGATCGCCATAACGTTGGCGCTAATGGGGATCGCGGCGGGGTTTGTGAACGTGCAGATCATGTCCTGGATGCAGGGCCGCGTGGAGCAGCAAGTCCTGGGGCGAGTGATGAGTGTGCTCATGTTCTCTGCCGTGGGATTGCTGCCGATTTCATTGCTGGTGGCTGGAGTGCTCGCCCAGCAACACCTGGCCGCTATGTTCCTGGCCGCAGGGGCATTGGTGCTCGCGGTTGGCACCGTTGCCGCGCTGACATCTGGGGTACGCCACATCGAATAGGCGGACTGTCAGGAATAGACTTCTCGCGCCGCAATCACGGTGTTGCAATGGATGGTCACCGTGTCTTCCACCTGCTGGGCGTAGCCTCCGGCCAGGGTGACCATCACCGGGATGCCGCGCGCTTTGGCGGCGCGGAAGACCAGCATGTCCCGCTTCTTCAGGCCCTCGATGGTGAGGGAAAGGCCGCCGAGCTGATCTTCCCGATAGGGATCGGCGCCGGCGACATAGCAGAGCAGTTGCGGATCAAACTGGTGCAGGCCGGCGGTGAGCGCCTTGTCCAACTGCGCCAGATATTCGGCATCGCCCACGCCGTCGGCCAGGTTGACGTCGATGGAAGACGACGGCTTCCACGCCGGGTAGTTGTTCTCCTGGTGGAGCGAGATGGTGAAGACATCGCCTGCGAAGCCGGCGACATCATGGGAACCCATGCCGCCAAAGCCCGCGCCCCCGCTGATGTTTGGCGAGAAGATGGCGGCGGTGCCGTTGCCTTGGTGGACGTCGCAGTCCACGGTCATGGCGCGGGCGATCGCGCCTTGCTGTTGTAGCTTGCGGATGGCGATGGCGATATCGTTGATCATGCAGAAGCCCTCGCCGTGGTCGGCGAAGGCGTGATGGAATCCGCCGCCGATGTTCATGCCAACGCGGTCACGCAGTGCGCACTGCGCAGCCAGGATGGAGCCTCCCGCCGCCAGCCAGAAAGCGCGCACCAGTTCCGGCGAGTAGGGGACCTCCATCAGCAGCTCTTCCCGCGCCGACAGAGCTCCGATGGTCAGCTTCATTACCCACGCCGGGGTGTGGACCAGCAGCATGTCGGCATCGCGCGCCGGCTCCGGCGTGAGAAATTCGTCGTGCGCGGCCACACCTGTCTGCAATAGCCGTTGGTGGATAAGCCGGTACTTCTCCGCCGGAAAGACGTGTTCCCCGATGGGCAGGCGGTAGCCGTCGCTGTAGATCAGCTTGAAGGGCAGCATCAGCGGGTGACAATACTATACCGGTCGAGAAAAACCGGCGATTCGTTACCGCTTGCGTTCCCGCGCTGTGCCGGAAGATTCGACGGTTCGCCGGATGGGGATAAGGGCGCCGCGCGAGGCGTCCACATCGGCCTGCGAGCGCGCCAGCATCTCTTTCTGGATGTAGGTGAAGAACTCCTGCATCTCCTTCTGCATGGCTTCCATGCGCTCGCGCATTTGGAGAACGATGGCGATGCCAGCAATGTTCACGCCCAGGTCGCGCGCCAGCGATAGGATGAATTCCAGCCGCTGCAGATCTTCGTCAGTGTAGAGGCGGGTGTTGCCCTCGGTGCGCGACGGCTTGAGCAGTCCTTCACGCTCGTACAGCCGCAGCGTCTGCGGATGGATGCCGTACATCTCGGCTACGGCCGAGATCATGTAGGCGCCTTTTGACTTTCTTTTGGCCATTCTTGCTTTTGGCTCTTAGCTTTTGGCTCGGCTAAAAGCCAAGAGCCAATAGCCAAGAGCCTCGTCCTCTCACACTTTGCTCCACAACTCCGCCCTCGGGTCCTCCGGATTGAGCTTCGCGTACTCGCGCAGGATTTCGCGCGAGCGCTCGTCCTTGGGAAATGGGGCGACAATCTTGACCTCGACGATCTCATCCCCGCGCGTACCCTCGTGCGTGGCGGAAGGCACGCCTTTCTCGCGCAGGCGCAGCTTCTGCCCGCTTTCGGTGCCTGGAGGAAAGCGGAGCAGCGAGCGGCCGTCGAT
>DATKLD010000282.1:0-9580 GCA_035542595.1 Terriglobales bacterium | reverse complement strand
GGAGCGGAACTTCACCTTGGGGTTGTTCTTCCCCAGCACCTTGGTGATGGCCGCCGTCAGCGTGGTCTTGCCGTGATCGATGTGCCCGATCGTCCCTACGTTCACGTGCGGCTTGGTGCGATCAAATTTTTCCTTGGCCATAAGTGCCTGCCTCTCTCTATCAATTAAGCCGATACACTTCGCAAAACCTGCGCCGGGTGGTTTCGTCCACTCGCTCCAGGCGAACCAGGTAGAACTCGCGCACCTGCGCCCGGTCGGGCATGGGTAGCGCTTCGTACAGCGCACGCGCCGTCGTTCCCGCCTGCTTCAACGTGCGGCTGGCCTTCTCCATGGCGCCACTCGCCAGCACGGCTTCGTAGTGCCGGATCAAAAGTCCCTTCTTCCTGACCGCCTTCAGGAAGCTCTCGACCTCCGAACTGAACAAACTCTCAAACGCGCTGCGCAAGCGCTCATACCCTTCTACGTTCTCGATCGGGATCTGCGCTTGTTCAAATGTCGGCATCGTCCTCTTCAAATTTGGAGCGGGAGACGGGAATCGAACCCGCGACCAACAGCTTGGAAGGCTGTGACTCTACCACTGAGTTACTCCCGCTCAGAACCAGCCCTTAGCTATTAGCTCTTAGCCTGAAACTCTGGAGCCGATGACCAGGATTGAACTGGTGACCTCTCCCTTACCAAGGGAGTGCTCTACCAACTGAGCTACATCGGCTCGAAATCCAAATCAACCAACAGGACCCCTTCGCTTCGCTCAGGGTCTCGGCTGACAGGTGCTCTACCAACTGAGCTACATCGGCCTTCAACCCTCGCCGCGCCCCCGCGACGACTCGATCCGCTCGCGCTGCGCATGCAGCAACGTACGCAGAGCGAACAACCCTAGAATCGCCAGCGTCACCGCGCGCAACGGCACCTCGCGTCCGCCGACCGGGATGCTGGCATCGAGCGTGAACCATGCCAGCAGCGCGAGCGCCACGTACACTCCAAACGCGACCAGCAGCTTCCTCGACATCATGAAATCCTGGTGGACAGGGGAGGATTCGAACCTCCGTAGCTCGCAAGGAGCGGCAGATTTACAGTCTGCTGCCATTAACCACTCGGCCACCTGTCCGTGCTCTCGGCCCACAGGTCCGCGCCGGACGCCCATCCGCGCACGCCACCCCGGCGGCATGCGCCGCGAAGAAAACCA
Source organism: Terriglobales bacterium (assembly GCA_035542595.1). GTDB lineage: Bacteria > Acidobacteriota > Terriglobia > Terriglobales > Acidobacteriaceae > JAHFUA01. Next base: position 8,397 of record DATKLD010000282.1, on the reverse strand, counting down.
GCCGGCGCGGAGCGCAAATTTTCACCCTCCACACTTTTCTCACGCACACCGGCGCACAAACACCCGCAAGTTCCGGAAGTAGTGTGTGGAGTGTGTATCCCTCGTGATGAGCTGCTCGCTGCTACCGTGGCTTATGGTTGCGGGACGCAACCTGCCCCCTCGCAACCCCGTTTCGCTTGGAGCTGGCGAAGGGATTCGAACCCCTGACCCTCTGATTACAAATCAGATGCTCTACCAACTGAGCTACGCCAGCAAAACACCGCCCGACCGCCGGGACAATCACTAAACTTAACACAACGGCATCTTACGTGCAAGCAACACTCCCCTGCGGTAACTCAAGCCCCAACAGCCCGGGTCCCTTCCCGAGAGCTGGTGCTATCATTCCGCCCCTGTGTTCGCCGTCTCCCGACAATTATGATTGTAATGCAGGGTAGAGACTGCCGGGAGCGCGCCAGGAGGATATCCGCCAGGCGCGCCGGACTTGGCCATGCGTCGACGTAAACTCTGGATCGCGCTGACGGTGGTGCTCATCGGCGCCGCCATCGCCGCCATCGTTTATCTGCGAAGCCGCGCCGCGCCCGAAGCAGCGCGGCTGTTACCCGAGTCCGACGCCGTTGCCTTTGTCAACCTGCGGCTGATGCGGCTGGCGCATGTCTTCGGCGATGCTCCGCCCGTAGTTTACGATACCGACTACGAGCAGTTCATCAAAGAGACCGGCTTCCGGTTCGAGCGCGACCTGGACCAGGCGGCGCTTGCGGTGCACGCTGCCACCGGCCCAGCCGCCGGCGGCGAGGGTTTCTTCGAGCGGGCCCACTACTCCGAGATTTTTATCGGCAGGTTCAATGCGCAACGCGCGGCCGCCTACTTTCGCAAACTTTCGAGCGGCACTGAGGATTATCACGATACCGTGATCTACTCCATCCCTCACGAAGGCCGCACGGTGCGAGCCGCCCTCCTGGGGCTGGACACGGTTGCCGTCTCCAATCTGCCGGACACCGCGGCCATCCACCAGATGATCGACAAATATCGCGCAGCAGCCTGGCCGGCCTCCGCCCCATCCGTGGTGCGGGAACACTATCGCCAAGTGCCGCTGGTCAGCGTCGCATGGGCACTGGCTCGCCTGCCAGGGCACCAGACCCAGGGACCATCGCTGGCGCTGCCCGGCGGCGTGCAGATGCCGATGCGCTGGCTGGCGGGTTCGACGATTGTCGCTTCTGCCCGCTACCTCGGAGCCCTGCACCTTCGCATCGAAGCCCTGACGGAATCCGAGAACGACGCCCGGCAGTTGTTCGACACCGTGCAGGCATTCTTTGCCCTGATCAAGGGCGCGGAATCGTCAACGACGCAGGGCGGGGCCGACGAGGACGTCAAAGCATTCTTCAACAGTCTGAAAGTTGAAGAGCACGGCACTCGCGTGGCGCTGACTGCGACCGTCCCCCAGGGGTTCATCCGCAAGGCGTTGAGCCCGCCGCCCAGCCCGCCCACCCCGGCGCCGCCGGCGCCGCCCCAGCCCTCCGGGAAGAAACGCAAGGGCCATAGGCAGTGAAGCAAAAAGGGCGACCGTTTGGCCGCCCCCATGCGCCAATTCCGAAGCGTTACTGTCCCGAGGCCATGAGGCCAACGTTCTGGGCCATACTGATGCGCATGTACTTGTGAGGATTCACCGGCACGTCGTGGAGGCGGACCTCATAATGAAGATGCGGGCCGGTGGCGCGGCCGCTCTGTCCCACGTAGCCGATAACGTCGCCGCGGCGGACGCTTTGCCCGACGATCGCAGCGAAACTGGACAGGTGGCCGTAGCGGGTGCTGATGCCATTCCCGTGTTCCAGGATCAACAGCCGTCCATAACCGCCGTTTTGATCGGCGAAGATGACCACGCCGTCGGCGGGCGCGATCACCGCCTGTCCGTAGCCGGTCGAAATGTCCACACCCGTATGGAACGCGCCCTCACCGTTGAAGGGGTCGATGCGCTCGCCGAAGGAGCCGGTTATGTGGCCTTCGACCGGCCACAGTGTGGGAGCGGCGGCCATCTGCATCCAGTCGGCAGTCGTCGCAGGACGGCCGCCGCCGAGTTCGATCCCGATGGTAGCCGCGCCGCTCAAGGCAGAACTTCGGAGGGCATAGAGCTGGTCCAGCGAGGAAGCAAACTGGTCGCGACTCAGGTCCGGCGCATCAGACTTGAGAATGCGGCTGGTCTTCAACCCGTAGAGAGCGGAAACTTCACCCGCCAGCGAACCCAATGACGCGGCTTGGATTTCCTTCTCCTGCGCTACCTGTTCCAGTTTTGAGTAGCGTGTCTTCAGGGCCTCTTTTTCTGTGCGCAACTGGTTGAAACGAGCCACCTTCATCAGCATGCGGGTGTAGGATCCCGCCATCCCTGTGATGGTGAACATGCCGATCAAGGCCCCGGCCAGGAACACGTATATGTAGTGAAGGGGAATGGGAATCTTGCGGATTTGGCCTTCGCCGTCGCGGGCGACAAGAAGAACGTAATAGCGCTTGCGCAAAAGTAATCTCCAGAGCACTCGGGGCCTGACGAAAGTTACTTCTCGACAGCCGCCCCACCGTTTCCCCGGGCTGAGGATCATCCGGAACAGGCGGGCATCGGTACTAACGAACCCCTGCTGTTGGACCTGCCAGGGCCCTCAGCCAAATTACAGGTAAACGGTGTGTGAAGCTTATCCACCCCCCACCCCCCAAGTCAACAGCTATGTAGATGCTGAAAGGGTTACAACCGTTGGGTTGCTATTTACTAGACAGTTATAGACTTATGGGTGGTCTCTCTTCAGCTTTGGTAACCCGCTTCGGCTGGCAAACAAATGGGAAATAATGTGACGGGCAGCCCCCCAAAGCTGTAGGGTGTATAGGCCTTGCCGCTGACTGAAAAAGCGCACATCCGACGCATCCGCCGCCAAGCCGGAGTCCAGCGCGGCCGTGGGTTGGTGCGCACTGGCATCGGGGACGACGCCGCAGTCCTCGAATGCCCTTCCGGCTTCGAGTTCCTGCTCACCACCGACTTCAGCCTGGAGGGGGTACACTTCCGCCGCGAGTGGCATCCGCCGGACTCGGTGGGCCATCGCTGCCTGGCGCGCGGCTTGAGCGATATCGCGGCTATGGGTGGCGAGCCGACGGCAGCCTTTCTGTCTCTGGCGCTACCGCCCGACCTGCCGCAGAGGTGGGTGGATAAGTTCATGGCCGGACTGCTGCGGCTCGGTAGGAAGTACAACGTACCGCTTGCCGGCGGCGACACGGCCGAGTCCCCAGCGGGGGTGCTGGCGGACATCGTGGTAGTGGGACGGGTGCCGGCGGGCACGGCCTTACTGCGCTCGGGGGCCCGCACCGGTGACTCCGTCTACGTAACCGGCGAACTGGGGCGCTCGGCATCGACGCTCTACCGGTTGCGCCAGGGAGGCACGACGGCGCTGGGGTCAAAAGGCAAGCCGCGCTCCAGGGCACATGAGCCCCACTTCTATCCCCAGCCGCGGATTGCCGTCGGCCGGTGGCTGCGGGAACGAAGGCTGGCGACTGCGGCCATCGACGTAAGCGACGGCCTCTCCACCGACCTCGGGCATGTTTGTGAGGAGAGCAGTGTGGGGGCCTTGGTTTACGAAGCCGCGGTCCCGCGCCCGAGCGGATTACCGACCAGCAGCCTGCACTACGCCCTGCATGGGGGCGAGGATTACGAGTTGCTGTTCACCGCGCCAAAAACGCGACCCGTCCCCAGCCGGATTGCGGGAGTTCGCGTCACCCGCATTGGAGAGATCATCCCCGGCCGCGACATGTGGCTCGTGGACAGCCACGGGCAACGGAAGCCGCTTGCTCCCCGCGGCTGGGAGCATTTCACTTCTGGGTAATCATCTCACGCAGCTTGTTCGCGACCCGCGGAGCCGTGTCCCCGGGCTGTGAGGACAGGATCACGACCGTGTATCCGCTCTCGGGGAATATGTCCATGCGCGCGCTCACGTGGGGCGCTCCGCCAGTATGGCCGACCACGCGCGTGCCGTTGACGGTTTCAACCTCGATGCCATAGCCGTACTGGGCCTCGGGATCGTCGGTCGCTACCTTGGGGGCGGTGAGCTGCGCGGTCATCTCCGGGCTCAGCAGCTTGGCGGTGCGCAGGCCCTCGGCAAAGCGCAGCATGTCGGCAGCCGTGGAAGTCCCGAAGCCGGTGTGCTCCATCCCCAGAGGATGGAAGACGTGGGCTTCCAGGTAATCGCCCAGGGTTTCATTCGCAACCATCTCAACGATCATGTCCAGCAGCCAGTAGTCGGCGTTGCTGTAGTGGAACCCTTCCCCGGGACCCGAGAGTGGCGGACGCTTGCCCAGGAATTCCGCCCAATCCTGTCGTGTCTTCAGGTGGGCCTTCTCGACCTCCTCCATACTCTTGTCGTCGAGGAAAGGCTCGAGACCGGCGGTGTGGGTCAGCAGATGGTGAATGCTGATTTGGTCTCCGCGAGGGAAGGAGGGGAGGTACCGGCTGAGCGGATCCTGAAGAGAGAGCTTTCCCGCGTGCGCCAGTTGCGCCACCGCCACGGCCGTGAAGGTCTTGTTGATGGAAGCCAGGCCGAAGGCGCTATCCGTGGTCAGGAAGTGGGAATTCGCTTTGCCGAACGCCTTCAGATAAACCGTAGTGCCTTGGTTAGCCACTCCCACCACGCCGGAGAACCTGCCCGCCTTGGTCAGCTTTTCCAGATAACGGTCCAGGCCGCCGGCGATCTCTGTGGGCGACATGGTGCCGCGCGGTCCCAGGTCCGCCGGCCGCACAGTGTAGCGGAACAGCACCCCGGTGATGCCGTGCGGCGCGGCCGCGTCGACGGCGCACGTCACGCGCAGCCATTCCTGCGCCAGCCTGGTCTGGAAGATCGCCGTGATGCTGCTTTCGGACGTCTCCCCCAGACCGCGAAGCTGCAACCCACCGGTCTCGCGGTACAAGTCTCTGTAGGTCGCGATTCGGTCCTCAGCGGAACGTCGCTTCAACGCAGCGGCCGCGTAGTTCTGCTCGACGAACTGGCGGAGCACCTGCTCGTCGCCCTCATTGAAAGCGCGCAGAAGCGAGGCCATGCGCTTGCCGGCAGGCGTCTTGGGCAGCTCGAGCCCCCGGGCCGCCAGCAACGCGGAGCAAGCCATGGCCACAAGCGCGATGGCGAGTGCGCGGCTCAGTCGCATGCGCACATTAGAGCACATGGATGTACCATGCAAATGTGAAAGAGAAGGTCCTCGCTTACATCCGCGAGCACGAACTGGTGAAGCCCGGCGACCGGGTGGGCGTAGCGGTGTCGGGCGGGGCGGATTCGGTGGCGCTGCTGCGGGTGCTGTTAGAGCTTCGGGCTACTCTGGGGATCGTTCTTTCTCTGTTGCATTTCAACCACAAGATCCGTGGTGCCGATGCGGACGAAGACGAACGTTTCGTGGGCGCCCTGGCCGAGCAACACAGCCTCGAATTCCACCGCGCCAGCTCGGACGTGCCTGCGTACGCGGCTGAGCACAAGCTGAGCCTGGAAGCCGCCGGCCGCGAAGCCCGCTACCAGTTCTTCGAGTCGCTCCTCCAGCGACAGGCATTGGACGTTGTCGCCACTGGCCACACCATGGACGACCAAGCCGAGACGGTGCTGATGCGCGTGCTGCGCGGCGCCGGGAGCAAAGGTCTGAGCGGGATCTATCCCAGGAAGGCGATCAAGTGCTGCGATGGCAAGGAGGCGCGCTACATCGTGCGGCCTCTGCTGGCGGTCCGCCGTGCCGAAGTCCGCGCCTATTTGCAGTCCTTGAACCAGTGCTGGCGTGAAGATGCGACCAACGCCGACCTGCAGTACGCGCGCAACCGCATCCGCCACGGGCTCATCCCCCTGATCGAGACCCGATTCCAGCCCGCCGCCGTAATGGCACTGGCGCAGATTGCCGAAGTGGCGCGCGCAGAAGAGGATTACTGGGAAGGCGAACTCAGCCGGGTCATCCCGGATGTGGTCGAGGACTCTGGCGCCGGGCTCACGGTGAGCATTTCCCGCCTGGTGGCCTTGCATCCCGCGCTGCAGCGCCGTGTTCTCCGCGAGTGCGCTCAACGGCTCACCACCTCCCTTGATTTCGAGCATCTGACGCAGTTGCTCGGCGCCGCGCATGGCTGCGAGAGCGGAAGAGCCACGGCCGAAATCTGTGAACTTCCCGGAGGGTGGCGCGTGAAGCGTGAGCGGCAGCAGCTTCGCTTCGAACGGCGGTGTTGCTCCGGCGAGCCGGCGCCGCTCGCCTACAAGTATCGTCTGCCCGTTCCGGGCGAAGTGGAAATCAGCGAGATCGGAAGCGTGGTTCGCGCGTTTTTGCGGCCGGTGAAGCCCGGAGGCTCAGGATATAATCCCGAACAGTCGCTGGATGCGGCGGCCCTGGGACCGGAGCTCGTCGTGCGCAACTGGCAGCCGGGAGACCGGTTGTGGCCGGTGCACAGCAAAGGACCGAGGAAGATGAAGGAACTCTTCGAACAACGGCACGTGCCGGCGGCGGAACGCCGGTCCTGGCCGGTGGCGGAGAGCGGTGGCAAGCTGGCATGGTCGCGCAGCTTCGGCGCTTCCAGCGAGTTCCAGCCCGCCGCCGATTCCAAGCAGGTGGTGGTGATCGAGGAGCACATTTTGCATCCTCGGCGGGAGCGGTGAACGGTGCGGGAAGAGTTGGGCGAGTTGAAGGTAATGTTCACGGCAGAGCAGATCGCTGCCCGTGTCCGCGAGCTGGCGCGCAGGATCTCCGAGGACTACCGCGGCCTGACGGTGTACGCCGTTTGCGTTCTGGAGAATGGCTTCATGTTCATGGCGGACCTGGTGCGGGCGCTGGAGCTCCAGGTGGTCTGCCAGTTTGTCAAGCCCCAGAGGCGAGAGACCGAGCACGGGGCCGAGATTTTTTACAGTCCCGAGGCAAAGGTCAAAGGACAGCATGTGTTGCTGGTGGAGGGGATCGTGAACTCTGGCATCACCCAGGAGTTCCTGATTCGCAACTTCACCGCCCGGGGAGCGCTCTCGGTAAAGCTCGCCGCCCTGCTGGACAAGCAGGCGGACCGGCGGGTGGCCTTGCAGGCAGACTATTGGGGCTATGCTCTGGAAGATTCCTATGTATTAGGGTATGGCCTAGGCTTGGGCTCGCTCCCGCTGGGGCGGAACCTGCCCTACGTGGCCAGTTCAGCCCACGCATCCGCGAGGGCCACAGAGTGACCGGCCCGCGGACAAGGTACTTTGGGCACCGCACGGACCTCGCCGCCGAGGCTTTAAAATAGAGCCGTCGGAGACGCGGCTCGAGCATCTAAAGTAAGGGGACGTTTGAGAGTGCCGGTTTTCTTTGGGCATGCACTTAGAGAAGAGGGGTCCGAGAGGAGTTTCAGGTGAATTCAACGGTAAAGACGATCTTATTCTGGCTGGTGATCGTCCTGTCCTGTGTGCTGTTGTGGCAGGTGGTGAAGGCGGGCGGCAGCGGCGCCAAGGAAGCCGAGATCAACTTCTCGGAGTTCATGTCGCAGGTGAACCAGGGCAACGTGTCCGACGTCACCATCATCGGCACCGAGGTCCGGGGCAAATACCGCGCTGACAAGAAAGCGTTCCACACCATCGTCCCGTCCAACTACCCGGACATGATCAAGCAGTTGCAGGACAAGGGCGTCATCATCACCGTCAAGGACGCGCAGAGCGGGAACTGGCCGGCCTGGCTGCTGCAGATCGCGCCCCTGGTGCTGTTCGGGGCCTTGTGGTTCTTCATGATCCGGCAGATGCAGACCGGCGGCAGCAAGGCGCTCAGCTTCGGCAAGAGCCGCGCCCGCCTGCTCTCCATGCAGCAGAAGAAAGTCACCTTCAAGGACGTGGCCGGCGTGGATGAGGCCAAAGAGGAGCTGCGCGAGATCATCGAGTTCCTGCGCGAAGCGCAGAAGTTCCAGAAGCTGGGCGGACGCATCCCCAAGGGGGTGCTGCTGGTTGGCCCTCCGGGAACGGGCAAGACCTTGCTGGCGCGCGCGGTGGCCGGTGAAGCCAACGTTCCTTTCTTCTCCATCTCCGGCTCCGACTTCGTCGAGATGTTCGTGGGCGTCGGCGCGAGCCGGGTGCGCGACCTGTTCGAGCAGGGCAAGAAGAACGCGCCTTGCATCATCTTTATTGACGAGATCGATGCTGTCGGACGCCATCGCGGCGCCGGCCTGGGCGGCGGTCACGACGAGCGCGAGCAAACTCTCAATCAGTTGCTGGTGGAGATGGACGGTTTCGAATCGAACGAAGGCGTCATCCTCATCGCCGCCACCAACCGTCCCGATGTGCTCGATCCTGCGCTACTGCGGCCGGGCCGCTTTGACCGGCGCGTGGTGGTGCCGCGTCCGGATGTGCGCGGACGCGAGGAAATCCTCCGCGTGCATACCCGCAAGATTCCTCTCAACGATGACGT
>DATKLD010000281.1:0-13271 GCA_035542595.1 Terriglobales bacterium | reverse complement strand
GTCCGCTCCAGCTTCTCCCAGGAGAACGGCTTTCCGTCGATGGCCCGCTTCAGGGTCTTGAACAGCACGATGGAGAACAACTGCCGGTAGGCGAAGCGTTGCAGCCAGACGTGGGCCAGCAGCCCGACGTCCTCGCCCTGGCCGGCTTCGCGGCGTTCCAGCGAGAAGGCGATCACCGAGGCGATGAAGTCGATCACCAGGAAGGCGGCGAAGAACACCACCAGCTTGATGAAGGTGGCTGGATCGGCGGCGTCGGGATGGAAATAGCGGTTCACCGCATAGCCCAGCGCGCCGAGGATGAACATCACGTCAATGAATGGGGAGACCAGCGGCAGCAGGATCTGGAAGATCGCAATGTTGGGCAGCGCCACCCAGCCCAGCGCGCCCTCGCGCGCAAACGCCCGCCGGTGCTTCCATACCGACTGCAGGATGCCGAACGACCAGCGGAAGCGCTGCCGCATCAGGCCGCTGGGCCTGGTCGGAGCTTCGGTCCAGGCCAGGGCGCGGTCTTCGTAGTGGACGCGGCCGCCGTGTTCGAGCAGCGACATGGTGAGGTCGGCGTCTTCCGCTACCGTATCGGGATGATATCCCCCGGCCTCGCGCACCGCCTGCGTACGCCAGGCGCCGATCGCCCCCGGCACCACTGTGACAGCCCCAAAGACATCCAGCGCCCGCCGCTCGAAATTCTGACTGGTGATGTACTCGAGCGCCTGCCAGCGGGTCCACAGGTTGACGCGGTTGCCGACCTTGGTGTTGCCGGCGACCGCAGCCACTGCGGGATCGGCGAAGCAATCCACCAGCTTCGAGATTGCGTCCGGCGCGATGACGGTGTCGGCGTCGATGCCGACGAAGATCTCCTCCTCCACCCGCGTCAGTCCGAAGTTCAGCGCCTCGGCCTTGCCGGAATTCTCCTTGGTGAGCACCAGCACCTGGCCGCTCTCGCGCTCCCGCTGGAAGGCCTCGCATACGACTTCGTAGGTGTTGTCCTTCGAACCGTCATCCACCACGATGACGCGCAGCGCCGGATAATCCGAGCCCAGCACCGCGTGCACCGTGTTCACGATGACCTTCTCTTCGTTAAACGCGGGGATCAGCACCGCGACCGGCGGCCGATAATCTCCGGCCGGCTGCTGGGACTTCTTCCCCTCCCGGAGGCGGTCGAAAATGGCCAGCGCGCCCACCGAAAGCAGCCGGAACGTCATCAGCAGGTCGCCCACGAAAAAGACAATCACGATGGCGGCGCTTACCAGGCCACCAAGCCAGAAGACGAAGCTGTCCACGCGGGCTGTGAGACGCTCGTCGGCGGAGATGGGTGGCATCACGTCGGCGACCTGCTTGCCCATCAGCTCCGACACCGGCACGATGCTGTAGCCCCGGTCCCGCAGCCCGTCGATGATCATGGGCAGCGCCTTGACGGTCTGGGTGCGGTCACCGCCGCCGTCATGCAGCAGGATGATGTTGCCGCAATGCAGCCAGTCGGTGGGCTTGCACGGTGGCAGGTGCGCCATCACGTCATTCGTGATCTGCTGTGCCGTGCGGTGAGGATTGTCCTTCCAGTCGCTGGGATCGATCTTGTCCCCGACCGTGATGTAGCCCATGTCCTGCGCGATCTCCAGCGGCCGCACCTGATCGGAGGTGTCCGGCTCCTGGTCGATGGAGTATGGCGGCCGGAACAGCACCGGCTTCACCCCCAGCTTGGCGGCGAATAGCCGCTCCGTCATGTTCAGCTCGAATCTCATGTATTGCTTCGAGATGTTACTGATGTCGGGGTGATAGAAGGTGTGATTCCCGATCTCGTGGCCTTCGCGATAGATTCGCCGGGCGATTCCCGGGTCCTTCCACGTTTGCGCGCCGATGAGGAAGAACGTCGCCTTGACGCCTTTCGCCTTCAGCACGTCGAGGATTTTGGGGGTGAAATCGGGATCGGGGCCGTCGTCGAAGGTGATGGCCACGGCCTTGGGCTTGGATCCGTACTGGGCCACCTGGTAGGGAAGCGGCAGCGTGTCGAAGCTCTCGTCTGTGATTTGTCCGCCGGCATCCACCGTCAGGCTGCGCTCACCCTTCTTGGGACGCTGCTCGATGTAGATGATCTCGCCGCTGCCTTCCATGTCCACGTCATAGCCCGGCGATAGCGGCTTGAGCTTGTCGGGGGCGTTGGCTTCGGCGGGAACGTCGAACACAGCCCACAGCGAGCGGTCCTCCGATCCCAGCCGCCAAAGCGCGAAGGTGTTGATTCCTAGCTTTTGCGCCGCCCGCATCTGGTTGAGCGCGGTGACGCCGTCGAGCCACCACACGTCGTGGCGCTGGTTCTTCTCGTCGCTGTAGGCGAAGTGAGGATTCAGGCTGTCGCCATCGAACTCGGGCTCGGCCTCGGAGTCGTGCGCCGTCAGCCAGGCATCCTGCACCGAAATGCTGCCGCCTGTTTTGCCCACCCAGTCGTACCCGTAATTGCCGATGCCGCACATCAGCTTCTCTTTGGGCACCAGCCTCAGCGTGTCCTCCAGGTTCTTGATGAACCATTCCTGCCCCGCGATGGGACCGGCCCGGCTCGAGCCGTTGTGCTGGTCGTAGTCCATCAGGATGAGACCATCGGAATGGGCGGCCAGGTACTTGTAGTCGAAGTCGTCGTCGCCCGCGGGCACGTTGACGTAGAGCTTCAGCCCGCGCGTGTGCAGGTCGGCCTCCAGATCGCCCACCAGGGCGCGGAATCCGGGCTGGGCCGTTCCCGGGAAGCCCTCGAGATCAAGGCTCAGACCACGATACTTGTCTGAAGCCAGGAACAGCATGATCTGCTGCCGAAAACTGGCGCGCGCCGCCGGGTTCATCAGGAACCCGCTGACGTCGAGCCACTCGTTGGTGATAGGCTGGAAATTGTTCACCAGGGGGAAGACCTCGGTTTCCGCCTTGGCCTCTCTGAGGAACGGCATTACCTTGTCGTCGACCGCGTGCACCTGCCCGTTCTGCACCACGTCGAAGAACTCGTTCAGCAGGCTGACGCCCTGCACGCGCCCGTCGGCGGTCATGACGTGCAACCATTCAGGAAAAAGCAAATCGATCTGCGGGTAATAGGCCTTCAGCGCGGAGAAGCTGCCCGCGTCCCAGGTGACGTAGAAAGCGCCGCGGATGCCTTCCTCCGAGTTCAGCACCACCTGCGAGGGCGGCTTCTTGCTGCCGCGGTGAGTGCTGACGTGCTTCGGGGGGCGCCGGCGTTCCTTCTCCTTGATGGCGTGGTACGGGCGCTTCTGGCCGGGAAGCAGCAGGCTGGGGAGCGGCGCACTGTGCATCAGAGTTAGAACGAATACGACTATCGACAGCGACACCACTGCCGCCGCCACGTCGAACACGATGCGCAGGCGCTTCCAGCGCCTCCGCTGCGGATCATGGAAGATTGCTTTGGCCATCGATAGGGGTCGCTTAATCGTAAGGCGGCGTTGGAGTTACGTCAAACGAGAGAACTTGAGGGTTCGCCACTTTCCAAGTTAGATGCAGGCTAACGACCGTTCGTTGTTCATTGGAGGCAGACAACCGCTCTACTCGGTACTTGGTGCTCGCTACTCGGTACTCTATAGTGAGGGCGTGCGCCAATTCGTGCGCCGCCATCCCGTTTTCTTCCTAACGGCCACCGCTGCCGCCTTCGCCCTGCGCATGTTCTTCCTGTGGAGATTCAGCTTCGTCGCCGGCGACTCGTACATCTACGGCGACATCGCCAGAAACTGGCTGCAGCATGGCGCCTTCGCTATGACCGATGATGGCGCCCTCGTGCCCACCTGCATCCGCCTGCCGGGGTACCCGGCGTTCATGGCCCTGGTGTGGAAGGTTGTGGGCATCGACCGCTACGCGGCTGTGATGGTAGCGCAGATGTTGTTCGATGTCGGTACTTGTTACCTGGTAGCGGCACTGGCGCGGCGTGTGCTTTGGGAACGCGCTGCCCTGGCTGCCTTCCTGGTCTACGCCCTCAATCCCTTCACAGCCAACTACGTGGCCACGCCGCTGACCGAGACTCTGGCGGTTTTCTTCACGGCGCTGGCGCTGTTGTTTGCGGTCAGAGGAATGGTCGCGCACGGCCTGCGCCGCTGGATTCTCTGCGGGCTTGCTATCGCGGCCGACATCCTGCTGCGCCCTGACGCGGGCATTCTGCTGGCGGCGATCTGCGCCTATCTGGTCATCCAGTTCTTCCGCCACCGGGACAGAGGCCCCATCGTTTTCGCCGGCATCGTTGTGGTCGTGGTCTCACTGACTCCGCTCGTTCCGTGGACTGTACGGAACTGGCGCGTGTTCCACATTTTCGAGCCTCTGGCCCCGCGTTACGCCAACAATCCCTGGGAGTTCGTCCCAGCAGGCTTCAATCGCTGGGTCAAGACCTGGCTGGTCGACTACGTTTCCGTTGAGGACATTTACTGGAACGTCCCCGGCGATCGCATCGACGCTAACAAGCTTCCGCCACGCTCCTTCGACTCCGCCGACGAGCGAGACCTGACCGCACGGCTGTTTGGCGCCTACAACGCCACCTGCGACCCTGGCTGCCGCATAACGCCTGAACTGGATGCACAGTTTGCCAGCCTCGCCGCCCAGCGCATCCACGCCGCTCCTCTGCGCTACTACGTCTGGCTGCCTCTGGCGCGGGTCGCCGACATGTGGCTGCGTCCGCGCACCGAGGCCCTGCCCCTGGATTCTCACTGGTGGCGTTTCCACCACGATCCCAAGGACTCCTTGATCGGCATGTTTCTGGGAGTCGTCAACCTGGCTTATGTCGTCGGCGCGGTGCTGGGCACAACCAGAAAGCACGTCGCCTGCGCAGGGCTGTTTGTCCTCTGGATCGCGCTGCGCTGCGCCTTCCTAGCAACCCTCGAGAACCCCGAACCGCGCTACACCCTGGAGTGCTTCCCGATGGTGTGCGTTTTGGCATCCGCTCTCACCAAGTCGTCTCCAGAGACGGAACATGCCGCATCTCTGCGCGCCTGATTGCTGGATGCTTACTCGAGCGGCGGGTGGTCGCTCATCCGGAAATTCGTCCGGAAATGCTCCGACAGGAGGTGGATAGCAGCGCGATTGTTCTGGGGATCGGTTTGCGCCAGGTAGCGCATGGCCTGTACCAGTACGCGCTGGCCCTCGACATAACGCGGGTCCGGCTTGCGCTGGCGTTGGATGCTCTTGGGTCGGGGAATGACGGGGAGCGTAAAGAGCTTTGCCATTAGTTCATGGGCCTCGACTTGCCTGTGAAACCGTGAAGCGAAGCGATGAAATTTCCGCCCGCTGAGTATATCGCCGCCGGAACCCGTGCACTACTTTTTTCTACAGATGCGCACAATGCGCTGGCTCAAAATGAACCTTGGGGGTTGACTACCCTGGTTCGCCCCGTCGTCTTCAGCTTGAATACGTCGCCCGGGATGCTCTGGTTGAGCTTGATATTGCTGTACTTGGCCAGCCGATAGTCACCCTGAGGTTCCACAAACTGCTGCTCGACGGAGATTCCCCGTGCGGGGTCGATCCACAAAACGATGTGATCGAAGATGTTCCTGCCCTTGGCGGTCTTGGGAACCAGGTTCAGCTTGGCAGCGCGCACGCCGCCGGCCTCCTCGTACCCCTGGAAGCTCACGTCGAACGATTTTTCCAGGTCGTGCCCGCGCCCGCCAAAGCCCAGCACCAGGAAGCTCTCCACCTCAGCGCGGTTCTTGCCCGTCTTGTACACCGTGACCTGGTCGATCCTGGGCTCGTACACGCGCACCGTGCTGTTCTGATAGAGGACGTATTTCTGCGTCGGCTGGGCGATGTCGGCCGCCATCTCAATTTCCTTAGGTGAGCACCGGAAGTACACCTTGCCCGACTGCGTGTCGGTCTCGTTCACCACCTTGGTGTACTGATCCCAGGCGAAGTCGGCCTCGGCCGTCTTGAAGGTGGCAGCCACGGTATCCATCTGATTCAGCACCTTCTCGAGCTCGGCGAACGACGATCCAGCCTGCGGCGCCTCCGCCGCAAACGCCGCCATCGTCGCCAACAGCACCGCGATCACCGCCAGCCTCGCCACCAGCATCTTCCTCATCCCTCGCTATCTACTTTTCAAGCCAAACTTTGTACGCCACCAGATGCCCTTTCTTGTCGTAGACCGGCTCGTAGCGCGCGATCTCTACCTCGCCGGCGATGGGCTCGATCACCCGCTTGAGATAGGCCTGCACGCTGCCGGCATCTTTGCCGGAGACCCCCGCGGCATCAACCTGGTAGATGTAGCCGTCTTCCTCGTCCGGGATCAGAACGACCCTGGTTGGATGCGGCGTGCGCTCGATCGGTTTATCTTTGAAGTTAAGTTTGTATGGCGCGAGGAAAATGAACAACAGGATGAGCGTGACCATGATGTCGTACTGGATGCTGCCACGCTCATAGCTCCACCAGATGAAGTTCGAAATGGTTCGCCAAACGCGCCTCATAGAAGAGATGGTGTCCAGTGTAGATTCCTGTCGCCACCCTTGGCAATGCAGGAGACTCTGATGGCGGCTAGAACGATTCAACCCGCGCATAAAGCGCCTCGCTGGCTGCGACGCGGCGCTCTGCTGCTGGCGGCGCTGGTCGTATTGATGGTCGCATTTTTCCTCTGGCGTCCGGCATCTGCGATCAACGCTGTCGCCACCACAACGCTGCGGCTCAGCGGCATTGAGAGCCACTACGTGCGGCTCGGCCCCTACCGTATCCATTACTTCGTCGGAGGAAAGGGTGAACCGCTGGTGCTGGTCCACGGCCTGGGCGGCCGTGCGCTGGACTTTACCCTGCTGATGCCGGCGCTCGCAAAGCAGCATCGCGTCTATGCGCTCGACCTGCTTGGCTACGGCTCATCCGACCGGCCGGACGTGGATTACTCCGTCACCCTCCAGACTGGCATTCTGCGTCAGTTCCTCGATAGCCAGGGACTCACGCGCGTTGACCTCGTGGGCTGGTCAATGGGCGGCTGGATCGCCCTCGAATTCGCCGCGCAGTCACCCCAGCGCGTCCGCCGCCTGGCCCTGCTCGACAGCGCGGGAATGAAATTCACGCCAACTTTCGACTTGCGCCTGCTCTCCCCGCACACGATGGCAGAAATGCAGGCGCTGGAAAAAGTGATGACACCACATCCTAGGCGCCTTCCGGCATTCATTACCCATGACCTCCTGCGCGTGCTGCGGGATGAAGGCTGGGTGATCCGGCGCACCGTCGCCAACATGGTCACTATGCGCGAGGTGGTGGATGGCAAGCTGGCCGGCGTCACCATGCCTGTGCTCCTGGTTTGGGGCAAGCAGGATGTGCTAACGCCGCTCTCGGTCGCCGACGAGATGCACCGCGAGATGCCGCAATCCGTGCTGGTAGTTCTCGATGGCTGCGGTCACATCGCGCCCATCGAGTGCCATGACCGCGTGCTCCCGGAAATGCAGCGGTTTCTCGCCGCAGAACCGCCGCTGCCTGCTGGCGTGCACGAAGTGCAAAGAAAATAACCACAGAGGACACGAGGAACACGGAGGGATATGACCAAAAAACCCTCCGTGTACCTCTGTGCCCTCTGTGGTTAAAGCCTTCTCGCCGTGATCCTCTCCACCCCGCCCAAATACGGCCTGAGCGCTTCCGGCACGATCACGCTGCCATCCGCCTGCTGATAGTTCTCCATGATCGCCACCCACGTCCGCCCGATGGCCAGGCCTGAGCCGTTCAGCGTGTGGACGAACTCGGTTTTGCCCTTGCCCTCGGGCTTGTAGCGGATGTTGGCCCGCCGCGCCTGGTAGGCCTCGAAGTTCGAGCACGAGGAGATCTCGCGGAACAACCCTTGGCCAGGCAGCCAGACTTCGATGTCATACGTCTTCGCTGACGAAAACCCCATGTCGCCCGTGCAAAGTGTTACCACCCGGTAGTGCAACCCGAGCTTTTGCAGCACGGTCTCGGCGTCGTGCGTCAGCTTTTCCAGTTCGTCGTACGACTGCTCCGGGCGCGCGAACTTCACCAGCTCGACCTTCTGGAACTGGTGCTGGCGGATGATGCCGCGCACGTCCTTGCCGTACGAGCCAGCCTCGCTGCGGAAACATGGCGTGTAGGCGGTGAGCGAGATAGGCAAGCGCGCCCCGTCCAGCACTTCGTCGCGATAGAGATTGGTGACCGGCACTTCGGCGGTGGGGATCAGATAGAGGCTCTTTTCGCCGTGCGGCACCTTGAACAGGTCGGCTTCGAACTTAGGCAATTGCCCGGTGCCGTACATCGAGTCGGCGTTCACCATGTACGGCGGCAGGACCTCGGTGTAGCCGTGCTCGCGGGTGTGCAGGTCCAGCATGAAGTTGGCCAGCGCGCGCTCCAGCTTCGCACCCAGGTCCCAATAGACGGCAAAGCGCGCCCCGGTCAGCTTGGCGGCGCGTTCCAGGTCGAGGATGCCCAGCGCCTCTCCCAGCTCCCAGTGCGGCTTGGGCGCAAAGTCGAATTTCGGAGGCTCGCCCCAGCGGCGGATTTCCTTGTTGTCCTCCTCCGTGCGGCCCACGGGCACGCTCGCGTGCGGCACGTTGGGGATCCCGACCAGCAGCCCGCGCAGCTCCGCGTCGAGTTGCTCCGCAACTTTTTCCTGCTCCTGGATCTGTTCGCGCAGGGTCTTCGTTTCCTCGATCAGAGCGGTCGCATCCTGCTTGTTCTTCTTGAGTTGCGCGATCTGCTCCGAGGCGCGGTTGCGCCTGGCTTTCAGGTTCTCGGCCTCGGTGATGGCTTTGCGCCGGCGCGCGTCCAGCTCGCCGAAGCGGCTCATGAGGTCGCTGGGGTCGAGTCCCCGCTGCCGCATCTCCTGTTCGATCAAAGGCAGGTTGTCACGGACAAAGGCCAGGTCGAGCATAGAAAGAGCTAATCTACCGGAAAGGGGTGCGGAAAAGAAATCGCCAAACGCAATGTCCCTCCACTCCAGCGGAAGCCCTCGGTCGGGATGACAATGATTAGTGGCGTCGCAGCTGCTGTCGTACACTAACCTCGTTCCCATGAACGAGGCCATCCCGTGAGCCCGCCGCCCAACGTTCCCGATCTGCGGGTGAACATCGCCGCCATTGAGCTGAAGAACCCGGTCATCGCCGCCAGCGGCACCCTGGGTTACGGCGTGGAGTTTGAGGATATCGTCAGCCTGGACAAGCTGGGCGCGATCGTCGTCAAAGGGCTGTCGCGCGAGCCTATGCCTGGCAATCCACCGCCGCGCATCTTCGAGACTGCCGCCGGCATGCTGAACGCCATCGGGCTGCAGAACATCGGCGCGCGCGAATTCGTCTCCGAAAAGCTTCCCCGGCTGCGCCGCCACAAGGACGTGGTGGTCGTCGCCAACGTGTTCGGGGAAACCATCGCGGATTACATCGAAGTCATCAACATCCTGAATGACGGCGAAGGCATCGCCGGCTACGAACTTAACGTTTCCTGCCCCAACACGGACGCCGGCGGAATCGCCTTCGGCAGTGACCCCGGGGTGCTGCAGGAACTGGTATTCGCGGCCACGCGCAAGGCAGAGCGGCCGGTGATCGTGAAGCTTTCGCCCAACGTCACCAGCATTCCGCAGATGGCGCTGGCCGCCGAGCATGCCGGCGCCGACGCCGTCTCGCTGGTCAACACTTTCGTCGCCATGGCTATCGACGCCGAGGCCCGCAAGCCGCGCATCGCCAACATCACCGCCGGCCTATCCGGGCCGGCCATCAAGCCGATCGCGCTGCGCATGGTGTACGAAGCGGCGCAGGCGGTTTCCATCCCCGTCATCGGCATCGGAGGCATCACCACCGCCACCGACGTCGTCGAGTACATGCTGGCCGGCGCCACCGCCATCCAGATCGGCACCGCCAGCTTCTGGGACCCGGTGGCGACCGAGAACGTGGTGCAGGCGCTGACCAACTGGTGCATCGAACATAGAGTGGAGAAGGTCACCGACCTGATCGGAGGCTTGCAGGTCTAGCCTTCGTGCGTCCCGCTTCCTCTATTTCAGCTTGAGCTCGTCCGGCAGCCGATCCCTGATCTCCGGGGGCAGACGGTCGGAGAGCTGGCGGGCGCGCGTACGGGCGGCATCCAGCACCACTATGGGCACGGGAGTCACGACCGCGACTATCACCCACACCAGCGCGGAAAAAGCGAATCCGCCCAGCGCGACGATCTCCAGCAGGAGCGCGTGTTGAGGTGAATAACGGCGGATCACGATGAAGGCCAGCAGGAACAGGCCCGCCGAGATGGTGGCCAGAACGATGAGGGAGATGTCGATCGAGCGGTGGAGGCGCTGGCGCGAACGGCAGCGGGCACAGGCGGTGAAGTGTGCTTCGTAGTCACCGCGCATCTCTGGCGCGAGGCCTGAGATATCGTAACGCCAGCCGGCGAGGATGTCGCCGACCACGGGATCCACGCACTTTTCCTTCATGCTCGTGTTAAAGCCGGATGGCTTCCAGCGCCTGCCACTGCGACGCGAGCATCAACCGGTTCTGCAGCAGACTGCGGCGGGGAGCCAGGGCCCGTTCCGCGGCCTCGCGCGCGATCTCCGGATGGTTGTTCTCCTCGGAAAGATGCGCCAGGACCACGAAAGCCGCGTTTCCATCATAATCGCTGGAAAAGAATTCCGCGAGCGCGGCGTTGGAGAGGTGCCCGACCCGGCTCATCACCCGCTGCTTCACCGACCAGGGATACCTCCCCACGCGCAGCATCTCCAGATCATGGTTCGACTCCACCATCAGCACGTCGGAGTCGCGCACGTTGTCGCGCACGCTGGCCGGCATGTATCCCAAATCCGTGACCACGGCCAGCTTTGCCCCGTCCACACGGAAGGCGAAGGCCACGGGGTCGACGGCATCGTGAGGGATGGTGAACGGCGTCACCTGGATGTCGCCGATCTGGAAGCTGTGGCCGGAGGCGAACAACTCGAGGCGATCGAGATGGGTCTGCTTCCTGCCGCACTGACGTCCCCACACGTCATTGGTCGCGCCTGTCATGTAGACAGGAATTTTCAACTTGCGCGCCAGCACCGGCAGGCCGGCGACGTGGTCGGAATGTTCGTGCGAGATGAGGATGGCGGTGAGCGAATGCGGGTCTTCGCCCACGGCAGCCATGCGCTTAAAGGTCTCGCGACAGGAGAGACCGGCGTCCACCAGAAGACGAGTGCGGGAACTGGCCACGATGGCACAGTTTCCCTTGCTTCCGCTGGCCAGCACCGTCAACCGCGCGCACATATGCGAGCGAGCATAGCGGCAATTGAAAGGTTGCGGGAGTAACTTGGTGGTCAATACTTAGTACCGAGTACCGAGTTGCGAGTACCGAGCCCAGGCGCCAGCAGTTTCGTAGCTCGGTACTCGGTACTCTAAGGGCCAAGCAGCTCGCGCACCATTTTCTCCAGGAACGCTCCCAGATAAGCCCCGACGAACGCCGGCAGGAACCCAAACACGCCAGACAACTCTCCACCACGGTGAGCGAGGAGATGGCCGAGCGGAAAGAACGCGCCGAACAGCAGTCCCCAGTGCCAGGCGCGCCGCGGCCCGAAGTAGCCAACGACCATCGAAACGAAAAGGATTGCGATGAGGGAGGTGGAAGTGTCGCGGAGCGTCAGGTCGAGCACGGCCGTGGCGGCGGCGAGGACGACCGCAATGATCCAGATGAAGATTTCCCTGCTCAAAGGAGCTGCCGCACGCATTCCGGATGCAGACCTGATCTGGTTCCTACTCCCTACTCCCTACTCGCGGTTCCCTAGTACTTATAGAAACCTTTTCCCGTCTTCCTGCCCAGCCATCCCGCATCCACCATCTTGATGAGCAGCGGGCAGGGACGGTACTTGGGATCGCCCAGGCCTTCGTGCATCACGCGCATGATGTCCAGGCATACGTCCAGTCCGATGAAGTCGGCGAGCGTCAGCGGGCCCATGGGATGGGCCATGCCCAGCTTGAAGACTTCGTCCACCGCCTCGGGCGTGGCCACGCCCTCCATCACCGCGTACATTGCCTCATTCAGCAGCGGCATGAGGACGCGGTTGGAGACGAAGCCGGGCGAGTCGTTCACCTCCACCGGCGTCTTGTCCAGCTTCTTGGCCAGATCGAAGACGGTCTGGAAGGTCTCCTGCGATGTCGCCAGCCCGCGGATAACTTCAACCAGCTTCATCATGGGCACGGGATTGAAGAAGTGCATGCCGATTACCTGCTGCGGGCGCTTGGTGACTGCGGCCAGCTTGGTGATAGAAATCGAGGACGTGTTCGACGCCAGGACCACCTGAGGATGGCACAACCGGTCGAGCTCCTGGAACAGTTCACTCTTGATCTTGAGCTGCTCGGTCGCGGCCTCGACCACGAAATCGCAAGTGGCCAGCAGCGCGCGGCTCACAGCCGGGGTGATGCGCTTGAGCGCCGCCTCGCGCTCCTCCGAGATGAGCTTGCCCTTCGCCACCTCGCGCTCCAGGTTCTTGCTGATGGTGCCCATGGCGCGGTCGAGGAAGGTCTGCTCGATGTCCACCAGCACCACGTTATAGCCGCTGCGGGCGCAGACGTGGGCGATGCCGTTGCCCATCGTGCCCGCGCCCACTACGCCTATGGTCTTGATCTCCATGATTGCCTCCACACATTAATGATTAGGACAGAAGGAAAACGCGTCAGTGTAGCAGAAGGGTCAGTCTTTACTCGCGGTAGTAACTCGGAGGCTACTCCCTACCCCCCTACCCCCTTATGCGTTGAATCAACAACTTACGCACTGTTAATAGTCGCGAACAGTCATCTAACAGACAAAACACAGGACTTAGCCGCAAAAACAGTTCCTGAAAGGACTTAGGTGCAATTTTCGACCTTTTTCAGCCTTATCCGGGCTGATCGCCAGCAGGCGCCGATTCGCCCAGGTTAACTTTCCAGATAATACGGCCTGGAAGCGACCTGCGCGCCACCAAGCCGGCCTCTGAACCCCGGGGGGTGCATACCCCCCTCCCCCTACCCATCCGTACTCCTCTGCAGAATCAATGACTTAGCCGCAGTTTGGCCACGGTTAACCGTCGCGAACCGTCGATCTAAAGGACTTAGCCGCAAAAACCGTCACTCAAAGGACTTAGATGCGATTTTCGGCCTTTTTCAGCTCTGCCCGGCCGATCGCCGGCAGGCGCTAAGTCGCTCGACTTAACTTTCCAGATAGTACGGCTCTGGGAGCGACCCGCACCGGGCCTCGCCAAATCTATTTCATTTAGCTATTCAATTGTCTGGTAAGATAGCACACAAATCATGAGCTGTCAAGAACAATCGGCGGGACGCGTGCCGGGGGGCCCAGGGGGGATCGCCGCCTCTGAGAGATGGTAGAATAATAACAGT
>DATKLD010000280.1:0-6504 GCA_035542595.1 Terriglobales bacterium | reverse complement strand
TAAAGCTCGAGATCGAGGGCCAGGCCACGCAGCGCTCGGTGCTGGATGCGCTCGAGGCCCGCTATCCGGTGCTGCGAGGCACAATCCGCGACCAGGTCACGAAAGAGCGGCGTCCGTTCCTGAGGTTTTTCGCGTGCGCAGAGGATTGGTCGCTTGAGCCGCCCGATGCTCCGCTGCCTGACGCCGTGACCACGGGGGCAGAACCCTTTCTGATCATCGGGGCCATCGCCGGCGGCTAGGACAGGTGGAATCCCATAACGGGAACATCCCGCGTAGAGACGCAGCATGCTGCGTCTCTACAGGTCTGTGACGCGTGCGTCTTCTCCAGCTAAGAGCCGGGCCCGTTCGAAGATTCTTTGAAACATCTTCTCGGTGAGCTTCCCCGTCTGCGTATTCTGCTGTGAAGGATGATAGGAAGCGAGAAGCATCTTCCCATCCGGCACTCTGTACTTCGCACCGTGGGCAAAGGCATATCCATTCTTGCTGGCCAGCAGGCCGCGCCGCTTCAGGTAATTCAAATAGCCGTCAAAGGCGATCCGCCCCAGACACACCACGACGCGCACATTCTTCAGGCCCGCCAGTTCGCGGTCTAGGTACGTTGAGCAGTTAGCGATCTCGCCGGGAGTGGGCTTGTTGGCCGGTGGAGCGCAGCGCACGACGGCAGTGATGTAGGCGCCGGTCAGCTCGAGACCATCTCCGCGGTGGGTGGCGTTCGGCTGCGAGGCGAAGCCGGTACGATAGAGCACGGGATACATGAAGTACCCCGAGCCGTCGCCAGTGAATGGACGCCCCGTCCGGTTGGAGCCGTGCGCGCCCGGCGCCAGTCCGAGGATCAGCACGCGCGCCTCGGGATCGCCGAAACCGGGGACGGGTTTGCCCCAGTATTCCCAGTCCAGGTAGGCGCGGCGCTTCTCGCGCGCGATCTTCTGGCGGTACTCCACCAGCCGCGGACAGCGCGTACAGGCGACGATCTCGCCATTCAGCTTGTCGAGCCAGACCGGCATGGGAACACCTTCGCTGCGGCCCAAACGCGGATTTCTTTTTATCACAGCCGCGTTTGACCGTTCCTCCGCGCTCTCTTTAATATGATTACGATGCTAGCGACAGAAAGCCTTCCCCGTTGAGCACTTCCGAAACCAAGAACGATTGCACCCGCGAGATTGAGGTCGAGATACCGGCCGAGGTAGTAGCCCGCGAAACCGGTGTGGTGGTCGAGCGCTTCCAGAAGCATGCCCGGCTGCCGGGCTTCCGCAAGGGCAAGGTGCCGGCGTCGGTGGTGCGGCAGCGATTTCCGGAAGACATCCGCAGTGAAGTGGTGGAAGCCCTCATCCCGCGCTATTTCCGGCAGGAAGTCGAAAAGCGGGGTTTGCAGCCGGTCTCGCAGCCGCGGGTCAGTGACCTGCACTTGGCCGAAGGCGAGCCGCTGCGCTTCAAGGCGAGCTTCGAGATCATGCCGGAGGTCCAGGT
Organism: Terriglobales bacterium; assembly: GCA_035542595.1. GTDB lineage: Bacteria > Acidobacteriota > Terriglobia > Terriglobales > Acidobacteriaceae > JAHFUA01. The sequence continues at coordinate 5,037 of DATKLD010000280.1, read as the reverse complement.
CTCGGGGTACGAAGAGCTGCGCGCGGAGAAGACCGACACCAGCGTTTCCGACCAAGAGGTCGAAGAGGCGCTGGGACGGCTGCGCGAACAGCATGCCACCTACAGCGCGGTTGACGACCGCGAACTGTGCGACGGCGACTTCGCGCAGGTCGCGCTGGTCGGCACGCCACAGGAGGGCGAAGGCAAACCGGTGACCATGGATGACGTGATGGTGGAGATCGGCGGCGCCAACACGGTGCGCGACTTCAGCGACAATCTGCGGGGCGCCCGCCCCGGGGAGGAACGCCAGTTCGACGTCACTTATCCGAACGATTTTTCCGATCAGCGCCTCGCGAACAAGAAGCTCGCTTATACCGTCACCGTAAAGGGAATCAAGCAGAAGGTCCTGCCAGAGCTGAATGACGATTTCGCCAAAGAGGCGGGCGACTTCCAGTCGCTCGACGAGCTGAGGAACAAGGTCCGCGAGCAGCTCGAGGCGGAGAAGAAGCACGCCGCCGAACATGCTGCCAAGGACAAGCTGGTGGAAGAACTGGTCCGCCGCAACGATTTCCCGGTGCCGGAAGCGCTGGTGGACCGCCAGGTGGATGTGCGTCTGGAGCGCGGGTTAAGGGCGCTGGCGGCCCAGGGCATGCGCGCCGAAGACATGAAGAAGATGGATTTCTCGCGCCTGCGGGCGGGCCAGCGCGAGGCAGCGCTGCGCGAAGTGAAGGCCTCTATGATTCTGGAGCAGATTGCCGATAAGGAGAAGATCGAGGTTGCGGACGAAGAAGTCAGCCAGGAGATCGAGGCGCTTGCGAAGCAGATGCAGCAGACCGCGGAGGCCGTCCGCGCTCGTTTGACACGCGATGGAGCGCTGGATAGAATCCGGAACAGAATCCGCAACGAGAAGACCCTCGATTTTCTTTATCGCCGGTCGGCATGATGCCGGCGGCTTTTCAAGCTTCCCCGGCCTCACTCCAGCGCTGGGGTGAAGTGTCAGGCAGAGCAGCGTGAAAGAGGAGCGTATGGCACTGGTACCGATGGTGGTCGAACAGACCAGCCGGGGCGAACGTGCGTATGACATCTACTCCCGCCTGCTGCGGGACAACATCATCTTCCTGGGAACGCCAGTGGACGACACCATCGCCAACCTGGTGATCGCACAGTTGCTTTTTCTCGAAGCCGAGGACCCGGAAAAGGACGTCTCCGTTTACATCAATTCGCCGGGCGGTTCCATTACTGCTGGCATGGCCATCTACGACACCATGCAGTTCATCCGTCCTGATGTGGTAACCATCTGCATCGGGCAGGCAGCCTCCATGGCGGCGCTGCTGCTCTCCGCCGGCGCCCCGGGCAAGCGCTATGCCCTGCCCAACTCCCGCATCCTCATCCACCAGCCCTCGATGGGCGGGCTCTCCGGGCAGGCCACGGACATCGACATCCACGCCCGCGAGATCCTGCGTATGCGTGAGATAACCAACCAGCTACTGGCCAAGCACACCGGACAAAAACTTGATAAAGTTGAGAAGGACGTCGAGCGCGACTTCATCATGAACGCGCAACAAAGCAAGGAATACGGAATCATCGACGAGATCATCTACAAGCACAAATAGCAAGGAGCAAGCTCCCCCAAGAATGCGGTTCAGGCAGTAAGGAGTACACAAGTGAAACCACGGTCGGGATCAGATGAAGTCCTACGGTGTTCGTTCTGCCATAAGTCCCAGGACGCAGTCGCCAAGCTGATCTCCTCGCCCAGCGACTACCCGCGGGCCTACATCTGTGACGAGTGCGTGGCCGTCTGCAACTCGATCCTGGAAGACGACCGAGCCGAGACCCACGCTGCCGCCGCTCCCAACCACCTGCCCAAACCGCAGGAAGTCAAAGTCTTTCTCGATGAATATGTGATCGGCCAGGAGCAGACCAAGAAGAAGCTGGCAGTCGCCGTTTACAACCATTACAAGCGCATTCACATGAACCGGCAGCGGGCCAGCGAGGTGGAGCTGACCAAGTCCAACATCCTGCTCATCGGGCCGACCGGAACGGGCAAGACCCTTTTGGCGCAGACTCTCGCCAAAATGCTGGACGTGCCCTTCGCCATCGTCGACGCCACCACCCTCACCGAGGCCGGCTACGTCGGCGAGGACGTCGAGAACATTATCCTCAAGCTGCTGCAGGCCGCCGACGGCGACGTAGGCCGCACCCAGACCGGCATCATCTACATCGACGAAGTGGACAAGATCGGGCGCAAGGACGAAAACCCTTCCATCACCCGCGATGTCTCGGGCGAAGGCGTGCAGCAGGCGCTGCTGAAGATTCTGGAAGGCACCATAGCCAACGTCCCGCCGCAGGGCGGCCGCAAGCATCCCCACCAGGAATTCACCCCCGTGGACACCACCAACATCCTGTTCATCTGCGGGGGCGCTTTCGTAGGCCTGGAGAAGGTGATCGGCCGTCGTGTGGGCAAGAAAGCTGTGGGCTTCCGCAGCGGCGAAGAAGAAAAGGAACAGCCCCTGGTTCCGCCCAGCAAGCGCGATACCGAGCTGCTCTCACAAACACAGCCGCAGGACCTCATTAAGTTCGGATTGATCCCGGAGTTTGTGGGGCGGCTGCCGGTGGTCGGCGTGCTCGACGACCTGGATGAGAACGCGCTAATCGAGATCCTCACCCGTCCCAAGAACGCCATCATCAAGCAGTACCAGCGCCTGTTCGAGTTCGAGAACGTGCGCCTGAAGTTTACCCAGGACGCGCTGCGGGCGATCGCGCATGAAGCCACCATGCGCAAGGTCGGTGCCCGCGGTCTGCGCATGATCCTGGAAGAGCTGATGCTCGACCTGATGTACCACCTGCCCAGCCAGAAGAAGGTACGCGAATTCGAGGTCACCAAGGAGATGGTGGAAAAGCGCGAGCTGTCGGTGGCTGCGGTTATGGAGAAGGCGGGATAGGAAACTCGGATTTTGGCCTTAACCGAGCCGTGCTAATCGCACGGCTTTTCTATTTCGCCGACCCTCCGCGTAGCCAGCTCAGGACTTCCTCTGCGTTCTTGTCCGGCGGGAATATCGGATAGAACACCTTGGTGATGCGGCCGTCGTCCGCTACCCATGCCAGTCGCTTCAGCAGAACCTCGCCGGCAACCGTGAAGGTTGGCAGCCGGAGCGCCCGAGTCAGCTCGAGCTGGGCATCGCTCAGCACAGGAAACGGCACGTGCAGGCGCTCCGTCATTTCCTTCTGATATGCCGGGTCTTGCGTGCTCAGGCCGTAGACTGCGCATTTCAGTGCCCGGAATTCTGCAAACAAATCGCGGAAGCCGCAGGTATGGGGCGTGCAACCGCGGGCGCCGGGGATCGCGTCCCAATCGGGCGTCAACGGATCTTCCCCGGGTCTGCCGGTGCGGGGGTAGGCGAAAACGACGTTGAGTCGTCGCTGGGCCGAGAGGTCGACCGCGCCTCCGGTGGTCGCGGGAAGAGCAATGGAGGGCAGTTTCATGCCGGTGAGGTGAGCGGCAGCGCCATCGTCAGCGGGAACAGGCAGTCCCGCGGGGAGAGTGGTCCAGTTCTGGGAATGCATTTCTTGATCTCCGCGCAAAAGATATCACGCCCCAGCCACGACTCCAGGCAGTCACCCTGGTGATGCACTTTCGTCATGGTTACCGGGTACAACCGTGTATTCTGGTGCACCTGTTGCGCTCCGGAAAACCTGATATATTGGCTTTGTCGGTCCGCAGCAACTCATCCCTTCAGGTACAGGTGGCATGACACAGAACCGGGAAAAATTCGAGACCCGCAAGTTGCCCATGATGCCCATCCGCGACGTGGTCATCTTTCCGCACATGATGACGCCCTTCGTGGTGGGCCGCGAATCCAGCGTGCGCGCGCTGGAGGAAGCGCTGGCGGCGGACAAGAAGATTTTCCTGGCCACCCAGCACGATGCCAGCGTCGACGAACCCAAGTCCAATGAGATCTACCAGGTCGGGACCGTAGTCAACATCGTCCAGAGCCTCAAACTCCCCGACGGCAACATCAAGGTGCTGGTGGAGGGCGTGGAGCGCGGCAAGATCCTGGCTGTCACCGATACCGAGGGCTATTTCCAGGCCAGCATCCGCACCGTCAAGTACACGACCGAGGTGACGCCGGCGATCGAAGCTGGCATGCAGCGCGCCACCGGCCTGTTCGAGCAATACGTGAAGCTCTGCCAGTCCCTGAATTACGAGACCATGATCGCCGCCGTGCGCATGGAGGACCCGGCCAAGCTGACCGACACCATCGCCGCCAACCTGCAGCTCTCTATCGAGGAGAAGCAGGAGCTGCTCGAGATCTTCGACCCTGCCGAGCGGCTGAACCGCATCGCTGACGTGCTCGACATCGAGATCGAGAAGCTGAATATGGATCGCACCATCCAGTCGCGGGTGAAGCGGCAGATGGAGCGGGCGCAGAAAGAGTACTACCTCAACGAGAAGATCAAGGCCATCCAGAAGGAACTGGGCCGCGGCGAAAAGAGCGAGTGGGACGAGCTGAAGAAGAAAGTGGACGCCGCCGGCATGCCCAAGGAGGTCCACGAGAAGGCGCTGCAGGAGCTGAAGAAGCTCGAGGCAATGCCGCCCATGTCGGCCGAGTCAACGGTGAGCCGCAACTATCTGGACTGGTTGCTGGCGGTGCCGTGGAAGAAGCGGTCGAAGGAAATTCGCAATATTGATCGCGCCGAAAAGGTCCTGAACGAAGACCACTATGGGCTGGAAAAGATCAAGGAGCGCATCCTGGAATTTCTGGCCGTGCGCCAGTTGGTGAAGAATCCCAAGGGATCGATCCTGTGCTTCGTCGGGCCGCCCGGCGTGGGTAAGACGTCGCTGGGCATGTCGATCGCGCGCGCCACCGGCCGCAAGTTCGTGCGCATGTCGCTGGGCGGAGTGCGTGACGAGGCCGAGATCCGCGGCCATCGCCGGACTTATATCGGGGCCCTGCCCGGGCAGATCATCCAGATGATGCGCAAAGCCGGAACCAAGAACCCGGTCTTCATGCTCGACGAAGTGGACAAGATGTCGATGGACTTCCGCGGCGATCCCTC
>DATKLD010000279.1:0-2375 GCA_035542595.1 Terriglobales bacterium | reverse complement strand
GACCGGGGTTCTGTACTGGCTCGATGTACACAGGTCCTACCTGTCCGCTGTACGTACCCTCATACAGATTGGCGCCCGCTCGATTGTGGGTGTGAAAAAAACGCAATCCTGACGGCCTCGGCGTGAATGTGATGCGCCGCTTTGCCTGCGCCGGGATCCACGGCGTGCCCTCTTCCGCGGCACCGTCCACATCCGTCGGAAGAAACTGTCCGTGCCAGTGCAACTGCTCGGGCGTGTCGGTGTGGTTGATGATATCCACCGTGACGGGCTTGCCTTCCGTGAATCGCAGCAGTGGCCCCGGAAACTGCCCGTTGTAGGTGGTCGTGGAAATGATCCTGCCGGGCGCGATCTCGATCGGCGAAAGCTGGATGCTGATGGTGTAATCGACGTTCGAAGACGCTTGTCCCACACCATGGGATGCGCTCACCAGCGTCGGATTGCTCTGCGCCACGCCGGCCCGCGACAGCAAGGCAGCTCCCGCCGCTAGACCTGTGGTTTTAAGGAATTGGCGTCGCGATTCGGAAGCGTCTTGCTGACTCATACATTCCTTGATTCCCTGTGCGCCATGTCCGATGCGGAACCTTTTCTCACCGCTCACGACCAGACGTATCGCATCGCCCCCAGCAGTCCTGCGCCTGCGATGAGCCAGGCCGAGTTTAGCCGCGGAAACACCAGCAGCGCCACTGCGCTGACCAGTGCCACCGCTACCGTCGTCGCGTCGATTAGCGCGGCCTGACCGAGCTGCCACGTGACCACCGCCATCAGCGCCAGCGATGCGACGTTGATGCCATCCAGCGCGGCACCAGCGACCCGCGAAGCTCGAATCTTGGGAATCAGCGGCGCGCTGATTGCCACAAACACAAAAGCAGGAACGAATGTACCGAGCGTGGCTGCTACCGCCCCACTCGTTCCGTGCAGCAGGTAACCGAGAAACGTCGCTGTGGTAAAAACCGGCCCGGGCGTTACTTGTCCCACCGCCACCGCGTCGAGAATCTGCTGTTGCGTGAGCCAGCCGAGACGCTCCACCAAGTCTGCGCGCAGAAATGCCAGCAACACGTATCCGCTGCCAAACACCATCGCGCCGATCTTGATGAATACCAAAAGAATCGGCCAAACCGCCGGCGCCGCCGCTCCCGCCGACGACGCGCCGCCCAGAATTACGCCTGACCCAAAGAACACAGCTTTCGCTCGCTGGGCATCCATAGAAATCACTACTGCCAAAAATCCGCCGACGGCCAGTACCCAGAGCGGCCACACGCCTGCCGCGCTCAACACCAACGCCACCACCCCCACGATGGCCAGCGACACGCGTTTGAGCGCCGTGCGCCCCAGCTTCCATAGTGCCTGCAGGATTACGGCGATGACCACCGGCTTCACGCCGTAGAGCAAGCCTGATACGGCAGGCAGCTTCCCGAAGCGCACGTACGCCCAAGCCAGCGCCCAAACCATGACCGCCGCCGGCAGGATGAAGCACGCGCCCGCCACCAGCAGGCCCGGCCAGCCGCCCTTCTTCCGGCCAACATGGATGACGAGTTCGGTCGAAGTCGGCCCCGGAATGAGATTGCTGGCGCCGAGGTGGTCGAGAAACTCTTCCTGGCTGAGCCACCCTCGCCGCGTCACCACCTCGTGCTGCAGCATGGCGATGTGTGCCGCCGGACCACCGAACGCAGTCGTCCCCAGCTTAAGGAACAGCTTCGCGATGTCCCACAATGTGGCAGGTTGGTCGTTCATCGGACGTGCGCTCGCGCGCCGCCACCATTATTCCACGCGAGGCGGACGGGGCGGTGAACCGCGGGCAGAGCCGGCACGTGACTGCGGACGAACGGTGCGCTCCCAGTCGAGCCGTACGGCATAATAGGAAACGTAGCATTTGCGGCCCGGATTTCCCCGCGCCTCGGCGCACCCTCTGGTCTGCAACCTGTAACACGATGGAAACTCTCGCGACCTATTCCGGTATCTCCCTGCGCGGCTTGCCCGTGCGTATCGAACTGCAGTGGCCTTTTCACCGCTCGGAAGGCGGCAGCGACTGGTACGTCTGCCACGGACGGCTCTGGCTCGCCGACGGCAGCGACCTCCACGCCGACATCGCCCTCAACCTCTCCGAGAGCATCAACGAGGTGCTGCCCTCGCGAGACGGCGAGCTCGCCTTCTGGATCGCCGTAAACACCGCGCGCAAAGCGCTCGACGACCGCCAGCTCCAGCTCCTCAAATCCGGCAAGCGTCAGCCCGTACCCGTTTCCAGCCGCTGCTACAGCATCCGCCGCGAGGTCTGGACCTTCTGGAGCGTCCAAGCCGGGGAACTCGAAGACTTTGTCGCGCGCAAGGTCTTCTGGGCCGGAGGTCTCGACCGCCAGCCCGTCCTCATCGCCGACCCT
>DATKLD010000278.1:0-3573 GCA_035542595.1 Terriglobales bacterium | reverse complement strand
TTCCAAAATTGATTCCGTCATCACCGTTGCTGAATCGCCGTCGAACGAAGCCGCGCAGGAAGTTCGCGCAAAAACATCCGCCACTGATCCACTCGACCTGCTGTGCATCAACACCATCCGATTCCTGTCGGTGGACGCGGTCGAGCAGGCGCATTCGGGACATCCCGGACTTCCGCTGGGCGCGGCAGCGATGGCCTACGTGCTGTGGGACCGCTTCCTGCGCCACAATCCCCACAACCCGAAGTGGTTCAATCGCGACCGCTTTGTGCTTTCCGCGGGGCATGGCTCCATGCTGCTCTACTCGTTGCTGCACCTCACGGGCTACGACCTTCCGCTCAGCGAGATCCAGCGCTTCCGGCAGTGGGACAGCAAGACGCCGGGACATCCGGAAGCCGGCCTGGCGCCGGGAGTCGAAGTCACCACCGGTCCGCTGGGGCAGGGGTTCGGCATGGGCGTGGGCATGGCGATTGCCCAGGCGCACCTCGCCAGCACTTTCAATCGGCCGGACTTGCCCATCGTGGATCACTACACCTATGCCATCGTCAGCGACGGCGACCTGATGGAAGGCGTGGCGTCGGAAGCGGCGTCACTGGCAGGCACGCTCAAGCTGGGCAAGCTGATTTACCTGTACGACAACAACCACGTTTCGCTCGAAGGTCCCACCCGCAATGCCTTCACCGAGGATGTGCGCCGCCGGTTCCGCGGCTACGGCTGGCATGTGCTGAACGTCACAGATGGAAACAATGTGGAGGCAGTGGACGCCGCCATCCGGGAGGCGCAGGCGGAACAGGAGCGGCCATCGCTTATCGTCGTGCGCACTCACATTGGCTACGGCAGCCCGAAGCAGGACACCTTCGAAGCGCACGGCGAGCCGCTCGGCCCCGAGGCCACGCGCAAGACCAAGAAGAAGCTGCACTGGCCCCTCGAGCCGGCTTTCCTTATTCCCGACGAAGCACGCGCGCATCTGACAAAGGCCGTCGAGCGCGGAACGCAACTGGAATCGCAGTGGAAAGACCTGCAGGATCGCTATCGGGCCCAGTTTCCCAATGAAGCGGCGCAACTGGAGCGCATGGTCCGCGGCGATCTGCCGCAGGACTGGACAAATGACCTGCCGTGGTTCAAGCCGGACCCGGCGGGCCTGGCGACGCGCGTGGCGTCTTCCAAGGTGATGAACGCCGTCGCCAAACGGCTGCCCGAGTTGATGGGGGGCTCCGCCGACCTGAATCCTTCCACCAAGACGTATCTGGCCGGCTACGACGATTTCGGCATCAGCAGCGACAGCGGCCGCAACGTCCACTTCGGCGTTCGCGAGCACGGCATGGGCAGCGTGGTCAATGGCATGGCCATGCATGGCGGCCTGATCCCCTACGGCTCAACCTTTTTCGTGTTCAGCGACTACATGCGGCCGTCGCTGCGCATCGCATCCCTGATGGAGAGCCATTCCATCTTCGTGTTTACACACGACAGCATCGGGCTGGGTGAGGATGGTTCTACGCACGAACCCATCGAGCACCTGATGAGCCTGCGGGCGATGCCGAACCTGACGCTGCTGCGCCCGGCCGACGCCAACGAGACCACCGTCGCCTGGCGCCTCGCCATCGAGCGGCGGCGGCCAGTCTGCCTCGTGCTGACGCGGCAGAACCTGCCCATCATGGATGCAGACAAATACCCGATACGCGACGGTGTGCCTCGCGGCGCGTACGTTCTGGCCGGCGATCAGGAACACGCTGACCTGATCATCATCGCCACCGGATCGGAAGTGCAGCTTGCGCTGGCGGCGCGCGATAAGCTGGCCGAACAGAAAGTCGCGGCGCGTGTGGTCTCGATGCCAAGCTGGGAGCTGTTCGAGGAGCAATCGCCAGAGTATCGGCAGCAAGTTCTCCCGGCCGGCGTTCCCAAGCTCGCTGTGGAAGCCGGCGCCACGCTCGGCTGGTACAAGTACGTCGGCGAAAAGGGCGCGGTGATCGGAGTGGACCGCTTCGGCGCTTCGGCGCCGGGAAAAGTCGTGATGGAGAAACTTGGCCTCAACGTGGACAACGTAGTCCAGCACGCGTTGCGCCTGGTGGGACGGTGAACCGAGGAACGATACACGGCTCCCGGCGCGCCCGCCGGCAACCGATAGGAACAGGAGGCTCAAGTGAGCACGCTTGCCGAACGTCCGAGCACTCCCACCAGAAATCCCCTGCTTGAACTGAAAGCACACGGGCAGTCCACTTGGCTGGACTACATCCGGCGCAGCCTGATCACTTCAGGAGAGCTGAAACGGCTGGTGGAAGAAGACGGGCTGAGCGGGCTCACCAGCAATCCTACTATCTTCGACAAGGCCATCGCCGGCAGCTCCGACTACGACGAACAGCTCCAGCGGTTGCTGGCGGGCAACCCGAAGATGTCGCCGACAGCGCTGTTCGACGCCATCGAGATCGCCGACATACAGGCCACCGCCGACGTCCTGCGTCCGGTGTACGACCGTACCGAGGGAGCGGACGGCTTCGTCAGCATCGAGGTTTCGCCCGGTCTCGCCCGCGACACGGCAGGCAGCATCGCCGAGGCGCGGCGGCTGTGGCAGGCGGTTAATCGCCCTAACTTGCTGATCAAGATTCCCGCTACTCCGGAAGGCATCCCGGCAATCCTCACCCTGATCGCAGAAGGGATCAACGTGAACATCACGCTGATGTTCTCGCTGGCCCACTACGAGGCGGTGGCGAACGCCTACATCAGCGGGCTGGAGCGCAATTTTCAGCCGCAACGCGTTGCTTCGGTGGCGTCGTTTTTTGTCAGCCGCGTGGACACCGCGGTGGACAAGGAATTGGAGAAGGCCGGCACACCCGAGGCGCTGGCCCTCCGCGGCGCCATTGCCGTCGCTAATTCCAAGCTGGTGTATCAGCGGTTCCGCGAGATCTTTTCGAGCGACCGCTGGAAGGCGCTGGCCAGGCGTGGTGCGCGTTTGCAGCGCGTGCTTTGGGCGAGCACGGGGACCAAGAATCCCGCGTACTCGGACATCCTCTATGTTGACTCGCTCATTGGCCCGGATACCGTCAACACCATGCCTCCGGCAACGCTGCAGGCGTTCCGCGACCACGGCACCGTGCGCGAGACCGTCACCGAAGGCGTTGACCAGGCGCGGGCGGCCATCGAACGCCTGGGCAAGCTCGGCGTCGATTTGAACGTCATCACCGAGAAGCTGCAGGAGGAAGGCGTCCGGGCATTCTCGGAATCCATGGACAAACTTCTGGAATCGCTCGAAGGGCGAAGGTGCAGCATCGTGGCCAGTCATGTCGATCCCCAGACGTTGTCGCTCGGTTCCTTCGAGAAGCCAGTCGAGGAGCGGCTCAGTGCCTGGCAGCGCGGCAGCTTTACGCGCCGGCTGTGGGCCAGGGACTACACGCTGTGGTCGGCAAAACCGGTAGCGGAGCTGACCGACCGCATGGGCTGGCTCACGCTGCCGGAGACCATGCACGAGCAGGTGCCCGCGCTCCAGGCATTCGCTGACCGCGTCCGCGATGAGAGCTTCCGCCACGTTGTGCTCCTGGGGATGGGCGGTTCCAGCCTGGCGCCGGAGGTTTTCCAGCGGAC
>DATKLD010000277.1:0-9668 GCA_035542595.1 Terriglobales bacterium | reverse complement strand
CAGGGCAAATGGGCGGCCGCCGAGGCTTCGGCAAGGTCGCACAGCCCGCCTTGGAAGAACTGCTCCTCCGTGAGCACCGAAAGCGCTGCCGCACCCGCCCGTTCCAACTCGGATGCGAGGCTTCCGACGTGCAGCGTGCCGCGGATCGTCCCGCGCGAAGGTGACGCCTTCTTCAGCTCCGCGATCACCGCGACACCCGTGCTGGCCTTCTGCTCAAGCGAGCGGCGGAACCCGCGCGGTGTGTGGCTCTCGGCCATCCGCTCCAGCGCGCGCATGTCGGCCGTACGCTTGCTGAGGTCCACGCGCTGGCGAGTCGCGGCAACAATCTCCAGGAGGGTGGCGGGCATGGAGGTCAAAAGCAGCAGTATAAACCGAAGGTTGCGGAAACCGGGCGTCGACGCCGGGCAGCAATGCATCCATGCGGACCACGGTCCAAGAAGTGGCAGCCACGATGACTAGCCTGCGGCCTCTGCGCCCGGGCGGATGTAGGTAAGTGTGTGGTGAGTCAGCAGCTTGCGATCCAGGCTCACACACTCGGCCACCCCGTAAACCAGCCGCTTACCGAGCTTCAGCACTCTGGCGCGGCAGCGGAAGTCCTGCTGTCTTGCAGCGGATAGAAAGCTGGTCTTCATCTCCGCGGTGACGCAGCCGTCATCGAGGCCGAGCAGCGTCTTGATCGCAAACCACATGGCGACGTCGGCCGCGCCCATGAAGACCAACCCGCTGACGATTCCGCCCGGCCGCTCGAACGTATGCTGAAAGGGAACGGCGAGCACGCACTCGCCTGCCGCAATCGAGCGTACGCGAAAGCCGTACCGCTCGAGGAAGCGCTGTTCCGAGAGTAGCTTTTGCAGCTCAGCGCGGCTCACCGCCGTCGTTTTCGAGGCGCCGTGTTGGGGAGACTTTTCGGTCATGCTCAACTGTTTCCTGCGTTTCTGATTATCATCCTCGCCGGGAATTCTAAATCGACGCGAGCGCACCTGTTGATTTTTTCAGCTCACCGCGAAATGTGATGTGGGTCACAGCGGGGGCAGGGGACAGGAGGCTGTAATAGCCATTGGTTGGTCATCAGACCAATTGCCTTGTGTTAGCGCCCGCTAAAGTCGAATTCGAAGCCATCCGGCGGAACAAGGTCTACGAGGAAGTCGCCCGGCAGATTCAGAACCACATCCTCGAGCACCTCAAGCCTGGTGACGTGCTTCCGCCGGAACGGGAACTGGCACAGAGGTTCGGTGTCAGCCGCGGGTCGGTACGCGACGCCATTCGCAGTTTGGAGCTGGTGGGCCTGCTGGAGCCACGGCAGGGAATGGGAACGGTGGTTTGCGAACCTTCGGCGGAGGCCCTGGCAAGCCCGCTGGCTGCGGTGCTGGTGCAAAAACGCAAGCTGGTGGGCGAACTTCTGGATGTCCGCAAGATCATCGAGCCGCCGCTGGCGCGGCGCGCCGCGCTGCACGCTACTGCCGCCCAGATCGAGGAGATGGAACAAATTCTGGCGCGCCAGGGGGAAAAAGTGGAGCGTGGCGAGATGGCGGTCGAGGAAGACAGCGAATTCCACTATCGCATCGCGCTGGCGGCTGACAACTCCGTCATGCTGCGCATGGTGGATGTTCTGATGGACATGCTGCGGGAGACCCGCCGGCGATCGTTGCAGACGAGTGGCCGCCCGCAGAAATCACTGGCTAGCCATCGGCGCATTCTTGCGGCCCTGAAACGGCATGATCCCGTGGCGTCGGAATCGGCCATGCTACGACACCTTGAGGAAGTCGAACACATCGTTCTACCAAAACATTGATACGAGAAACGGAGGTATCAAATGGGGCAGTTATTCGCGGTTGAAATCATCTACCGAGGGGTCTTCCAGAAGACCCTGGCCAAAGGAATCTGCCGCGGGATCGTCCTGGCTGCCCACAATGAAGGCAAGCCAGGCATCTCCTTCGGCCGCTATGGCGACAGTCCTGAACGCAACGGCATTCCGGCGAAGAGCTTCGCCATCGTGGCCAGCGATGAGCAGACGCTTGAGGCGGGAATGGCCCAATACGAGCCCAAGCAGGTCGATGTAGCGGTCGTCCTCGACGACACGCTCTGCAAGGGGTTCGAGTCCTGGGGCTGGTACGGGCTGGAGGCGGTCAACAAGTCCGTGAAGCCCACCGGCACCCTGATTGTGGTTTCTCTGCAAGACCCGGATTCTGTGCTGCACGTGATCCACGCCAAGGACCACCCCTACAAGCTGGCGGTGCTCAAAGGCGTCGCGAGCTTCTCGGGAATGTGGGTCTACAAGGATGACCACAGCGATGTCCGCGTGCTGGGCGCTATCGCCAAGGCGCTGCCCGAACTCTTCAGCCTGCCCGCGCTCGAGAAGTACATCCAGGAGAAGCTCAAGAATGAGCTGAAGGTCACGTCCGCGCGGGTGGCGTTTGAGAAGTTCTCGGCCGTTGAGGTCCAGCCCGGAGTGGGCAATCCGGAAGAGCCCTTCCACTTTGATATGCCCGGCTGGAGCGCACTGCGCGCCGGCGTTTCCATCAATGGCCTGGTGGAGCGGGGCGGGCCCTATGCCGACCCCGTCACCGGGCAAGCCGGCGGCTTCCGTCCCTCGCGCAACGACAAGTTCAAGAAGTACACCACCCGTAGCCAGCGTCCGGTGGTGAACTTCGAGACCTGCACCAAGTGCACTTTGTGCTGGCTGAACTGCCCGGATGCGTCCTTCGACGTCACGCCGGACGGCACCTACGATGCCAACCTGGAAGCCTGCTGCGGCTGCGGTATCTGCGAAGCCGTGTGCCCGGTTCCCAACTGCATCACCATGGTGAACGAGAACGTGTTCACGGATAACGCCAGCCAGTGGGAAGCCTACCGCAAGGACAAGGCTGCATATCAGGTGTGGCTGAAGACGGTGGCGAAGCCGGAAGGCAAGCGCCAGTATGGCTTCCGCTATCGCGGTCAGTACAAGGAAGAGATCCCAGCGGCTTTGGAACTCGCCAAGAGCTAATGACCGGTGAAAAGGAGATAGATATGGCAACACTGACAGTGCCCGTAGCAGAAAAACAAAAGAAGCAGTTGGAGCAGGAAGCCCTGATCACCGGTTCGGAAGCCATTGCAATTGCCTGCAAACTGGCGAATGTGGACGTGGTCACGGCCTATCCTATCCGTCCCTATGACACGGTGATGCAGTACATCTCGCAGTTGAAGGCCGATGGAGAGATGGACTGCGAGTACATCGTGGCCGAGGGCGAACACTCACAGTTCGAGATCGTCAAGCACGCTTCGGTGTGCGGCGCCCGCGTGTTCTGCGGCTCCAGCGGCGTGGGCTGGATGTACGCCATGGAAGCGCTGACCGTTACCCCGGCGCTGCGCGTTCCCATGGTGGCCATGGTCGGCAACCGCGCTCTCGACGATCCGGGGGCCTTCGGCGTGGAGCACAACGATGCGCTGGCGGTCCGCGATCTGGGCTGGATGCTGGTATGGGTTGATAGCGCCCAGGAAGCCCTGGACACCGCGCTTATCGCCTACCGTGTGGCGGAAGATCGCCGCATGTTCGTGCCCGTCGCCCTCAGTTGCGATGGCGCGTTCCTCACCCACTCCCAGGCGCTGGTGAAGATTCCAACGCAGGAGCAGGTGAAGGAATTCCTGCCGCCCTACAAGCGCGGCGACCTGCTGCTGCATCCCGACAACGTGATCTCCGTGGCTCCGCAGGTGAACGAAGACTGGGTGATGGAGATCCGGCGGCAGAACTTCCAGGTCACCGAGCGTGCCTGCGACGTGATCCGCGAGGTCTATGCCAACTTCGAGCGGATCTTCGGTCGCAAGTACGGCAACCCGTTCTTTGAAGAGTACATGACGGAAGACGCGGACGTGGTCCTGCTTGGAATGGGAACCATGTCCACTCCGGTGAGGGTCGCCATCCGCAAGATGCGCGAGCAAGGCCAGAAGGTCGGCTTCGTGCGCCTGCGCTGGTTCCGTCCCTTTGCCGGCGACGAACTGGCCAAGACCCTCCGGCGCTTCAAGGCTGTCGGAGTCATCGACCGCGACTTCTCCTTCGGGTCGCCCCACCTCAGCGGTGTGGTCGCCACCGAAGTGCGCTCCGCCCTGTACCCGGGTGAGGGGCCCAAGCCGCCGGTTCTGGGCTTCATCTGCGGTCTCGGCGGACGCGAAGTCACGGTACCGGATGTCGAGAAGATGACGGAAATCACTTTCGAAGCGGCCAAAGGGAAATCGCAACCCTTGACGCAATGGATCGGGCTGCGGGGGTAACGCGTCAGACGCGTGCCCGAGCGCCGGAAAGGACAAGCACAACATGAGCACATTCGTAGACACCAGACCAACGCAGGACCTGGAATCCTTCAAGGGAGTAAAGAAGGTCCCGCATGAGGAGTACTACTCGTCCGGACACCGCACCTGCCAGGGCTGCGAGTCAGCGCAGATCATGAAGCTGATGGCGAAAGCCGCAGGTCCGCGCACCGTTGTCCTGGGCAGCACCGGCTGCATGTACGTGGCCAACACCTCGTACTACGCGACGCCCTGGGGCTTGCCCTGGATGCACACGCAACTGGGCAGCGCCGGTTCGGCTGCCCTCGGCGCGGCTGCAGCTTTCCGCGCCCAGATGCGCAAGGGCGCGATGAAGGATGAGCCTATCAACGTCATCGCCTTCTGCGGCGATGGTGGCGGCGCCGACATGGGCCTGAACGCCATCTCGGCCACCCTGACTCATCCCGACTACAACCTGCTGATCCTTCTCTACGACAACGAGTCGTACGCCAATACCGACATCCAGATCTCCGGGACGTCGCCCTATGGCGTCAACACCTCGTTCAGCACTCCGGGGAAGGTAACGCGCATCATGCACCACCGCTGGAAGAAGAATGTGGCGCCGCTGATGATCGCCGGGCACCCAACCTGCAAGTATGTGGGCACGATCTCCACCTCCTATGCCTTGCAGGCGATGAACTGCGTGCGGCGAGCGCTTTCCATCGGGGGGCCAACCTTCATCCACTGCCTGAACCCCTGCCCGAAGGGATGGGACTTCGATCCCTACATCGCGCACGAGCTGGGCGAGCTGGCGGTGAATACCGGTATCTGGCCTCTGTATGAGGTCATCGAAGGCAAACTCAAGTTGTACGGCAAGACCGAGCAGATCGCCAACGGCAAGCTCAAACGGCTGCCGGTGCGTGATTACCTGCTCAAGCAAGGGAGGTTCGCACACTTTACCGAGGAAGATATCGAGTTCTTCCAAGGCAAAATTGATGAGATGTGGGAGAAATGGCTGGTTCCTGGCGTGATCCCACTCCAGAAGGAGCTCGAAGGCTGACAAGTTCCGCCCTCCCCTCCCCGGGGAGGGCGGTTCGCTTGAGCTTACGGGAGCCCGGAGGGAAAGGGGTAGCGGGGAGCTACAAAAGGCCACCCTAGGAGGGTGCTTATGGCATCGGCCGTGACTGTCCTTCCTGAACCCAAAGTCGTCAACCGTTGGGTTCAACTGTGCGCCGGCATCATCGCGATGATGGCCATCGCGAACCTGCAGTATGCCTGGACGCTGTTCACCAAACCTCTAACCACAAGTCTTCATGCAACGCTGGCGGCGGTTCAAGTCGCCTTCGCAGCCTTCATCCTATGCGAGACCTGGCTGGTGCCCTTCGAGGGCTACCTCATCGATCGTCTAGGCCCTCGTCTGGTTATCGGTATCGGCGGCATCCTGGTCGGCCTTGGCTGGATCGGATCGGGGATCGCGGGCAGCCTGCATGCGCTGTATTTCTGGTACGCCCTCGGTGGCATCGGCGCCGGTGCTGTGTACGGCGGCTGCATGGGCAACTCGCTGAAGTGGTTCCCCGATCACCGTGGCATGTGCGCCGGGTTCACTGCCGGTGCGTACGGCATGGGAACGGCACTGACCGTGGCGCCGATCTCCAGCATGATGAAAGCCTCGGGATACCAGCACACTTTCATCGTCTGGGGCATTATCCAGGGCATCATCGTCTTCGTCGCCGCCATGATGATTGTCGCTCCGCCCAAAGGCTGGCTACCTAAGGGATGGACGCAAGCGACCGCCAAAGTTAGAACCTCGGCCTACGATATGACTCACTGGCAGATGCTGAAGCAATCATCGTTCTACGTGATTTACATCATGATGACGCTGGTCGCTTTCGGCGGGCTGGTGGTCACGGCGCAGATCGCACCCATCGCCCGCTTCTACAACGTTGACAAGGTCATCGTACTCTGGGGGATGTCGGCACTGGTGGTTGCCATCGAACTGGACCGCATCCTGAACGGCATTTGCCGGCCATTCTGGGGCTGGGTCTCAGATAACATAGGGCGCGAAAACACCATGTTCATCGCGTTCCTGGGCCAGTCCTTGGCCATTTTCGGCCTCCTCAAACTGATCAATCATCCGGTGTGGTTCATTCTGATGACGGGCCTGTGTTTCTTCGGCTGGGGCGAAATCTTTTCGCTCTTCCCCTCCATAGTCGGAGACCTGTACGGCAGGAAATGGGCCACGACCAACTATGGCATCGTTTATACCGCCAAGGGTCTGGCTTCGATCTTTGCTGGACCGGTGGCGGCGCTGGCCAGTGTCAAGACGGGCTCGTGGATGCAGGTCTTTCACGTCATGATCGCCTGCAACGTGATCGCGGCTTTCCTGGCCTTGTTCTGGTTGAAACCAGTCGCGAAACGCACTTTCGAACAGGCGGAGGAGATGCAACGACGCCTGGAGGGAGCGGCGGCACGGGCTGCAGCCGAAAAGCGGGAAGGAGTATTGGTGTAACTCGTAGTTTGGTCTGCGACTCAGGGCGCCCTGGCGATTGTCGGCGGTGCCCTTTTTCTTTGCGCTCGCTCGAGGCGAATTCCTGGCATAGGCCGGAGTCGCCGGCAGCTTGAGGGCGTTACGTGGGCTAGTGATGCCTTAATTTCAGAGAGCGGATCTCAGGCCAATCGGTCGAGATCGTGTTTCTCTTCTTCGCTGCTCTCGACGTCGTCAGACTGTTCTGGCTCGGGGTACGGGCGCTGGCGCCGGCCTCTGCCGGCGTCCCGCTGCGAGGGTTGGACCGATCCGTCACCTGACCTGGTGATGGGTCCCAGGCGTGTAATGGAAAGATCGGACATCGATCCCCTTCCCGGCCAGATGTGCGGCTCGGCTACTTCCATCGGCCACCAGCGTCATTAACCTTAGTCTCAGCTTCCATTCAAGCCTCCCGCGTGGGATGAAATTGAACACCTCGCAGGCCCGGCCGCCCCCGGCAGGCACACCAACCACGGTCTCTGTGATGGCGGTCACTGCGCGCAGGGCAGGCGCGTGAGCTAATGTGCGGGTCTGTACACCTGGCCTTGGGACTCCTGTCTGCAGCGAGGGAATACCATGGCGCCCACGTCGCCTCCAGAGCTCATGCTGGCCGACTTCTCGCGGATCGGGGTGATTGGTGGCGGTCCGGCGGGCTCCTTCTTCGCTTACTTCCTTCTGGAAATGGCTGAGACCGTGGGCGTGCGCCTTGAGGTGGATATCTACGAGCCTCGAGACTTTTCCCTGCCCGGCCCCGGTGGCTGCAATATGTGCGGCGGCGTGGTCTCCGAATCCCTGGTGCAGGCGCTGGCCGCGGAGGGCATCCTGTTGCCACCCAGCGTGGTGCAGCGCGGTATTGATTCCTATTTTCTGCACATGGATGTAGGCGATGTCCGTATCGAAACCCCGCGGCACGAGAAGCGCATCGCCACCGTGTACCGTGGCGGAGGTCCACGTGGCACTCCCATGTCCGACACGCAACGTCAGGGGCTTGACGGGCATCTGCTGAAGCTGGCAGTGGGCAGGGGTGCGCGCCTAATCCGCTCGCGAGTGGACGCTCTGGAATGGGTGGAGGGGCGCCCGCGCACCAAGGCCCAAAACGGCACGGAGCAGACCTACGACTTGCTGGTTCCGGCGGTGGGCATTAACAGCGGCACGCTCAAGATGTTCGTCTCGGCCGGCCTGCAGTATCACCCACCCAAGGCGAGCAAAACCTACATCTGCGAATTCTGTCTTGGCCGTGACCTGATCAAGCGTGACCTCGGCGATTCCATGCATGTCTTCCTACTCAACATCCCCCGGTTGGAGTTCGCCGCGATCATCCCTAAGGGCGAGTTCGCCACCCTGTGTTTGCTCGGAGAAGACATCGACAAGGGGCTCGTGCAAGCCTTTCTACATTCTCCGGTGGTGCAGGAGGTGCTCCCGCCCGACTGGCAGGTTCCCGACAACTTCTGCCATTGCTCGCCCAAGATCAACATCGGCAGCGCGGTGCGACCCTTTGCCGACCGCGTGGTGTTTGTGGGCGACTGCGCCACCACACGTCTCTACAAAGACGGTATTGGCGCAGCCTACCGCACCGCGAAAGCCGCCGCTAAGACGGCGACGTTTGAGGGAGTTTCGGCTGAAGCCTTCCGTCTTCATTACGAGCCTATTTGTCAGCGGATTCGTCGTGACAACTTCTTGGGCAAAGTCGTCTTCAGCGTAACCAGGCTGATACAGGGATGGGAGCGCTCCCGCCGCGGCCTGCTGCGCATGCTATTTGAAGAACAGCGAGAGGGCAGCAATCGGCATGATATGAGCACGGTATTGTGGGATACGTTTACCGGCAGCGCGCCGTATGGCTCGGTCCTGGGTCGCATCTTATGGCCTTCTTTCTGGGGGCGCTTCCTGTGGGACATTGTTAGAGCCAACGGCCACCGTGCTTGAAGGAGGATGCCATGAGCAGCGTGTGCAGCGAAGTGCTGGGCCGGCGTTATCAGGATGGTGACGTCATCATTCGCCAAGGTGAACCGGGTGACTGTATGTTCGTGATCCAGGAGGGCCGGGTCGAAGTGCTCCAGCGCAAGGGCGGCAAGGAATATTGCCTGGCTGTGCTGGACCCAGGAGATTTTTTCGGTGAGATGGCGCTGTTTGAGCAGGAAGTGCGCTGCGCCACGGTGCGCGCTCTGGGGGACGTGTGCGTGCTCACCGTCGATAAGCGCATTTTCATGCAGCGCATGCACGAGGATGCGTCCTTTGCTTTCAAGATCCTGAAACGCATGGTCCACCGCCTCCGGGAGATGGAGAAAGTCCTTACCCACATGGCCGATGCTGACCGCTTTGAGCTTGCGTCATTCGAGCCAACAGCATGGAGAGCTGACGCAGGGAACAAGCCAACTACATGATTTTCATTAGCGGTTAGTTAGTCCTGCGCGAGAAGCCAAACGCCCGTGCCGGCAGCTCGGCTGGAATTCTTAATCTTTGGTTAGTCGATCCGATCTTGCCCCGCCTGGCCGCCTCGGCCGGAATAGAATTGCCTACAAGTCCCTGAATCGACGTGAGCGCTGGCGTGCGCTCAAGCCAGCCCGCGGAGAACGAGTTGGAACGCAACTTGCACCTCCGGTTTCGGCTGTATCCCAGCTCACCGCGGATCTATGCAGCGAGTCCTGAACCAGGAAGAAATTGATGCCATCGTGCAGGCGGCGCGAGGGCAGACCTCCGTCGCAGGAGTAAAAGAGCAAAAATCCGTCCAGTTGTGCGACTTCCGGCAGGCGGGACAACTTTCGCGGGAACTGGCGCAAGCCATCAACGGGCTGTTTGAGGGCTTCGCGCGCAATCTTTCTCAGTCCCTGGGGATGTATCTGCCGGTACCTATCCAGACCATCCTGGTTTCGGTTGAGCAACTGACCTACAAAGACTTCCTGGT
>DATKLD010000276.1:0-8036 GCA_035542595.1 Terriglobales bacterium | reverse complement strand
GTGAAGCGCAGTGCGTCTGCGGGAGTGTCGAAGTAGAGGATGACTTGCGTCGTTGCCATACTCACGCCCCAGCCGTAACTTTTTCTATGATAATTATATCGGCAACAGAAGGCGTTTCAGGATACCCAACTTGATACCTAGCCGGGATTGAGTCATTGATTCATTGATTCATTTGGGACACCTCATCTGCAGAGTTTTAGGGCCAATGGCTCAATGACCCAATCACTCAATGACTCAATTCCTTTGCGGATATAATTTGGTTCGATGAAAAAAATCGTCCACGCCGCGTGCCCGCATGATTGTCCGGACGCGTGCGGTGTGCTCATCACCGTGGGAGACGGCCGGGCCACGAAGATCCAGGGCGATCCCAACCACCCCGTGACGCGCGGATTTCTGTGCGCCAAGGTGGCCAAGTATCTTGACCGCGTCTATTCGCCGGACCGGGTGCTCTATCCGGCGCGGCGGGTCGGTCAGAAGGGCCCCGGTGCGAGCTGGGAGCACATTTCGTGGGACACGGCGCTCGATGAAATCTGCGAAAGCTTTCGCCAGATCAGCCGCGAGTTCGGCAGCGAAGCCATCCTGCCTTACTCCTACGGCGGCACGCTGGGCGTGCTGAACGGCAGCGGTATGGACCGGGCATTCTTCCATCGCCTGGGCGCCTCGCAGCTTGCCCGCAATATCTGCTCGAAGCCGGGCGAAGTGGGGCTGATTTCAGTGCTGGGGCGCAAGCTCGGCACCGAACCGGAGCAGTTCGCGCACTCGCGCTACATCATCGCCTGGGGCGCGAACATCCACGGCAACAACATCCACCTGTGGCCGTTCATTGAGGCGGCGCGCCGTCAGGGCGCGAAGCTGGTGGTTATCGACCCTTACAAGACGCGCACCGCCGGCTGCGCCGACTGGTATTTGCCAATCCGTCCGGGCACCGACGTGGCCCTCGCGCTGGGCATGATGCATGTCATCATCAGCGAGAACCTGCATGACGCGGACTACGTTGCGCGCTACACGCTGGGCTTCGACCAGTTGCGGGGAAAGGCCGCGCAGTATCCGCCGGAGCGGGTGGCGGCGATCACCGGCATCGCGGCCGAGGACGTCGTGCGCCTGGCGCGCGAATATGCCACCACGCATCCGGCGGCCATCCGCATGAATTATGGCGTGCAGCGCTCGGAGAACGGCGGGACAGCGGTGCGGGCCATCGCCATGCTGCCCTGCCTGGTCGGCTCATGGAAGGAAGTCGGCGGAGGGCTGCAGCTCTCAACCAGCGGCGCCTATCCGCTGCGACGGGAGCGCCTGGAGCGTCCGGACCTGATGCAGGCGGCGCTTGGGCGGCCGGCGCGGACCATCAACATGATCGAGATCGGGCAGGCGCTCACCTCACTCGCCGATCCACCGGTCAAGGCGGTATTTGTCTACAACTCGAACCCGGTTGCGGTGGCGCCGGACCACAATCGCGTGGTACAGGGCTTCGCGCGCAAGGATTTGTTCACGGTGGTGCACGAGCAGTTCTTCACCGATACCAGCGACTACGCCGACATCGTCCTCCCCGCCACCACGTTCTTCGAGCACAAGGAGCTGCAGACCGCCTATGGCCATCACTATCTGCAGATCTCCCAGCAGGCGATCGCGCCGCTGGGTGAATGCCGCTCGAATTTCCGGCTCTTCTCCGACCTGGCACAGCGCATGGGATTCGCTGAGGATTGCTTCAAGGAGACGGTGGATCAGGCGATTGACTCCGTGCTCGATCTGGAGCACCCGTGGCTGGCAGGAATCGACCGTGCGCGCCTCGAAAGCGAGGGGCACGTGCGCTTGAACTTCCACCACGGAGACACCGCGACACAGGGGGAGGAACAACCATTTCTTCCCTTCGCCAATGGAGGCTTCCCGACCCCGTCGGGGAAGGCGGAGTTCTACAGCGAATCTCTTGTGGCTCAGGGACTGGATCCCGTTCTCGCTTTTGTTCCGCCGACGGAATCCCGGCACAGCGCGCAAGCTCGCACCTATCCATTGGAGCTGCTGGCCCGCAAGGCGGACAACTTTCTCAACACTACGTTCACGAATCAGGCCAGCCTGCAGCAGATGGAAGATCGCCACCTGCTGGAGATGACGGCGGCCGACGCCGCGCAACGTGGCATCCGCGACGGCGACGGGGTCCGCGTATTCAACGGCCGCGGCGAGATCGAGTTGACCGCACGGATCAACGGTTCGGTGCCGGCCGGCGTAGTGGCCGCCCGGCTCGACTGGGCCAAGCTCTCGCCGCAGGGCTGCAACATCAACGTCCTCACCTCCGATCGGCTTACCGACATTGGCGCTGGCGCCACCTTTTATTCGGTACTGGTCGAAGTGGAGCGCGTCCACCCTGCCTTGCACTAAGTCGATTTCCGGCGAAGCATTCAGGGGCAGGCGACGGGCGTCACCATCGCACGCGGCAGTGTTTTAAATCAGGACACTACCATCGCACGCTTCCCACTTTGGCGGGAGCGGGGAGCTACCGTATAATTCGAGTTTTTCCAGTAAACCCAGACTGAGGGTGGAATATTTCCGGATTTTTCCAGGTTTCCTCACCAGTCCGCGCCGAGCATGCTCTCCGGCTTTCACCCCAACGAAGCGAAAGCGGCTTCGTCGGAGGCCCCCGGTTAGCCCAGTTTGTTTCGTTTCTGCTGACGGTGCTGTTTTTGGCCTCAGGGATAATGGCCGGCTCGCAGCAGGAGCTGATCCAGGAGATCCGGATCTTCGGCAACCGCCGCATCCCGGCCGACACCATCCGCTCCAAGATCTTCACCCATGCGGGGGACGTTTACGACCAGGCCGCCCTGGAGCGCGACTTCAACTCGCTGTGGAACGCCGGCTACTTCGAGGACATCCGCTTCGAGCGCGAGCAGGGCCCCAAGGGCTGGATCGTCAACATCTACGTCAAGGAAAGACCCACCATCCGCGAAATCAACTACCTGGGGCTGAGCTCGGTCAGCACCAGCGACGTGCTCGACCGCTTCAAGGAGCGCAAGGTTGGTCTGACGGTGGAGAACCAATACGACCCCACCAAGATCAAGAAGGCGGAGGTCACGCTGAAAGAGCTGCTGTCGGAACACGGGCGTCAGTTCGCCACCGTGCAAACGGAAATACGGCAGATCCCGCCGGCGGCGGTGGCCGTCACCTTCGTGGTCAAGGAGGGACCCAAGGTCAAAGTGGGCAAAATCAAGTTCGAGGGCAACAAGCACGTCAGCAGCCGGTACCTGCAATCCGCAATGAAGAACCTGAAACCGTTCGGGATCCCGCATTCGATCATTCTGGAACACCTGTGGTCGCGCACCTACGACGCCACGAAACTGCAGGAGGACGCGGAGCGCGTTCGCGACGCCTATCAGCAGAAGGGATACTTCAAAGCGCTGGTGCAGGATCCTAAGACCAACATCCACGACAGCCACGGCTTGCACATCCCCCTGATCAGGAAGGGCGGCGGCAAGGAAGTGGACATCACCCTGCCCGTCGAGGAAGGCGACCGCTACCGCCTGAAAGCAGTCAAGTTCAGCGGGAACAAGGCGGTTACCAACGTAGAGATCCTGCGGCGCGCCATCCCGATGAAAGACGGTGACATCTTCAATACCGAGCTGATGCGCAAAGGCATCAAGAATCTGCGCGACATTTATGGCGCTTTAGGCTTCATCAACTTCACGCCCGTTCCGGACACCGAGATTGACGAGGAACACAAGATGGTGACGGTGAAGTTCGATCTCGACGAGGGCAAGCAGTTCTTCGTGCGGCGTATTGAGTTTCAGGGCAACACCACCACACGCGATAAGGTAATCCGCCGGGAACTGTCGCTGCAGGAAGGCCAGGTCTACAACAGCAAACTCTGGGAGTTCAGTCTGCTGCGCCTGAACCAGCTCGGGTACTTCGAGCCACTCAAGCCGGAACAGGATACCGTTACCAGCCCCAACCAGCAGGAGGGAACCGTTGACCTGACTCTTAAGGTCAAAGAAAAAGGGAAGAACTCGATCGGGCTCACCGGGGGCGTCAGCGGACTGGCGGGATCGTTCATCGGCATCAACTACCAGACCAACAACTTCCTGGGCTTGGGCGAGACGCTGACAATCTCGGCCAACATCGGCAACTTGGAGCGCAACCTGATGTTTGGATTCACCGAGCCCTACGTCTTTGACAGGCCCCTGCAGCTCGGCTTCACGGTGTACACCAGCAGGTACAACTATAACCAGGCACGTTATGCCAACATCCTGGCCGGACAGGCTCTGAACCTGCCGCAGGCCGTGTTAAACACTTTGCAGAATTTCACTCAGTCGAGCACCGGATTCACGGCCTCGGCCAGTTATCCGCTGCGGCACTCGCTGAAACGCGTCGGCATTACCTACGGCTACGATACGTCGTCGCTGACCGTGTTCAGTCAGGCGTCGCAGGAATATTTCCAGACTCTGGCGTTCCGCGGTCTTTCCGGACCGAACTCGCTGCAGGGCGTGATCACCAGCAAGGTGGTCCCCAGTCTGAGCTACAGCACCATCAACAGCCCGTTGCGACCGACGGCGGGCCAAAGCTACTTTGTCGCAGCTGAAGTCGCCGGATTGGGAGGCAACGTCAAGTCGGTGCGGCCGACCGCAGAATACAAACGGTTCATGAGCATGAAGGGCCTGCGCCCTAACAAGGAAGGGCACCAGGTACTGGGGTTCCGGGTGCAAGGCTCGTTTATCACGGGTTACGGCGGGCTGGTGGCGCCTCCGTTCCAGCGCTTTTACCTCGGCGGCGACCAGGATTTGCGCGGCTTCGATGTCCGCTCGGTCTCGCCAGTGGCTTTCATTGCGACGACTGGCAGCATCGTGCTCACCAACCCCGACGGCACGCCGGTGCCCAAAGATCCCGCCAACCCGCGCGCCGGCGCGTGGACAGTTCCCATTCCGTTTCAGAGCGTCATTTTCCCGGGAGGTGACACCAGCATCATTTCCAACCTGGAATACCGCATTCCGCTGGTAGGGCCCGTCAACCTTGCTCCTTTCTGGGATTTTGGCATGAACTTCTCGGCCCGCAGCTCGCAGCTCAGCATTGCTGATAGCCAACTTGCCCTTCTGAACAGCAGCACTTTTGGATGCTCCGCCCTGGATGCCAGTCTCAACTGCATCCCCACTGCGCTCGCACCCGGGACCGTATTCAAGAAGGAGCTGCAGCTGGTTCCCGGAACCAATTACGTGCCGCGCGCATCCACCGGGCTGGAGCTGCAGGTGATGATGCCGGTCATCAACGCGCCGTTCCGCGTGTATTGGGCATACAACCCGCTGCGGCTCGACACGTTTGTGCCGACCCCGAGCCTGGTCACGCGGGCCATGTTCCCCCCCGGCGCTGCTGGGGACTTCACTTATCAGCAGACCTTGAAAAACTTCTTCCTCAATTACGCCCTGAGGGAACCGATCAAGACGTTCCGCTTCACGGTGAGCACAACGTTCTAGGGCTGCCGGCAAGCCAGTGAAGTGGGCCTCTAGCACCGCCAAACCAACTGCAGGTTTTGCTGGGAAACCCGGTTAGGGCCCTTGGCTCCGGGGCTCTCTCACGTTCGCTAAACAGCCTCAGGTTTGACGCTGGGCGGAACTGCACCCTATAATCCCGCTATCCGCTCCTGCGAACAAATCGGCCCTCCCGGCGAGGGTGCTTCCTACAGGCCGGGAGCCGTGGCTTGGCGAAGGCGGTGCCCCGATCGCATTTCCGAGGAATCTCGAACGTATTCTCCCAAGGAGTCTTAAGCATCCAATGACGCGCAAGTATGTACCCACTTTTTTGCTGTTCGCGGTAGTCCTGTCTCTGGCCGCGCTGGCACAAACGGGAACGGCGGCGGCCGCTCCCGGCGCTGCTGCTCCGGCCAGCCCACCAGCCGCCGCGCCCGCGGCTGCTGCGTCCCTGCCGGGCATTACTAAGGTAGGCATCATCAACATCCAGGGCGCCATCATGGTCTCCAACGAGGGCCGCCGCGACTTGGACGCCCTGGACAAGAAGTTTGACCCCAAGCGCACGGAGCTGCAAAACCTCAACAAGGAAATTGAAGATCTGAAGAAGCAGCTCAACACCCAGGGCGACAAAATGAACGAAGAGGCGCGCAGCAACTTGGTGCACAATTTGGAAACCAAGCAGAAGCAGATGCAGCGTTCCTCCGAGGACGCGCAGAACGAATATCAGCAGCAGCAGACCGAGATCGCGCAGCGCATCCTGCAGAAGATGGCGCCGTTGATCGACAAGTTCGCCAAGGATAACCAGTACTCGTTGCTGATTGACGTCTCCCAGCCGTGGCCGCAGGGACAGGTGCTGTGGTTCGGTACCAATGCCGACGTCACCAAGCAGGTCGTGGACCTCTACAATGCCCAGTCAGGGGTGGCAGCACCGGCCACGACTTCCAATTCCAGCAGCAAGCCGGCCAGCGGCACTACTACTCCCAAATCGGCAACAACTACGCACAGGCCGACGACCACTGCTACGCAACCTGCAACTGCGCCCAAGCAGTAGTCTGACCTGCGCTGCGGGAAATCAGGCCGCCTGCGGGCGGCCTTCTTTTGTCTTTGCGCAGCGGAAAGGTTTTCCTGAAGTCTTGTGGAAAATCTTGTGGAATTCAATAGCGAGAGCGCTGAATGGGGCCGTCATGACGCGACTTTCAGCGTTTTGCATAGGTTCTGCGGCAGAGATAACCATCTAGAGGTCAGGTATTTACCGCGCACACCCAGTTGTGCACTTGCGCTGAGCTTCGGAGCCTTTCGGTAACATCTCCAATGGTTACTTTTGCACACCCGTAAACCAGGATTTCTCGGGAAATTCACTAGGACATAAAAGTTGGCGGGAGCATGCCAGTCCGCATTTTCGGCTTATTGCTCGCCGACTTTGAGGACCGCCAAGAAGGCTTCCTGCGGAATATCCACACGGCCGATGCGCTTCATCCGTCGCTTGCCCTCCTTCTGTTTCTCCAGCAATTTGCGCTTGCGGGTGATGTCGCCGCCGTAGCACTTGGCGAGCACGTTCTTGCGCATGGCTGGCACCGTCTCGCGCGCGATCACCTTGCCGCCGATCGCCGCCTGGATAGCTACTTCGAACATCTGCCGCGGGATCAGTTCCTTCATCTTGGCGGCCAGCGCACGCCCGCGCTCGTAGGCGGCCTCGCGGTGCACGATGAGCGAGAGCGCGTCCACCGGGTCGCCCGCCACCAGGATGTCGAGCTTGACCATCGGCGACTCCCACCAGCCTGCGAGGTGGTAGTCGAGCGAGGCGTATCCACGCGACACCGACTTCAGCCGGTCGTAGAAATCGAGCACGATCTCGTTCAACGGCAGTTCGTAAGTCAGCATCACGCGTGATGCGCTCACATACTCGAACGCCTTCTGCTTGCCGCGCTTTTCCTCCACCAGCTTCAGGATGCCGCCCACGTACTCCTCGTTGGTCAGGATGGTGGCCACGATCACCGGCTCGTTCACTTTCGCGATCTCGGACTGCGGCAGCCACTTCGACGGGTTATCGATCTCGACGACTTCCCCGTCAGTACGGGTGATGCGGTAGCGCACGCCGGGCGCGGTGGTGATCAGGTCGAGGTTGAACTCGCGCTCCAGCCGCTCCTGGATGATCTCGAGATGGAGCAGCCCGAGGAAGCCGCAGCGGAAGCCGAAGCCCAGCGCCGCCGAGCTCTCCGGCTCGTACTGGAAGCTGGCGTCGTTGAGGCGCAGCTTGGCCAGGCTCTCGCGCAGCTGCTCGTAGTCGGCAGCGTCGATCGGGAACAGGCCGCAGAACACCACCGGCACGCTGGGCTTGAAGCCCGGCAGCGGCTCGGCGGTCGGCCGGCGCTCCTCCGTGATCGTGTCGCCGATGCGGCAATCGGCCACCTGCTTGATCGCCGCGGTGAGGAATCCCACCTCGCCGGGGCCGAGCTCGCCCAAGAGGTCCGCCTTGGGCGTGAAGACGCCGACGCGCTCCACCTGGTGGGCGGCGCCGGTGGAGACGAGGCGGATCTTCATGCCGGTCTTGAGGATGCCGTCCTTCACCCGCACGAGCACGACGACGCCGAGATA
>DATKLD010000275.1:0-6084 GCA_035542595.1 Terriglobales bacterium | reverse complement strand
GATGCTCACGATATCGGTTATGAACAGTAGCAAAGCAGCTGCGATCAGCGTAAAGCCTGCAAGAAGCTGTCTATCTACGC
Organism: Terriglobales bacterium; assembly: GCA_035542595.1. GTDB lineage: Bacteria > Acidobacteriota > Terriglobia > Terriglobales > Acidobacteriaceae > JAHFUA01. The sequence goes on along the minus strand of DATKLD010000275.1, from coordinate 6,004 downwards.
TGTCCGCGTGAAGAAACATGCCTATTACACACAGGACCGCGAAGATATTGATTGCCCCTAGCACCGTCCAGAAACGAGCTGTCGGCTTGTTGCTTTTCATTTTTCGCATTGCAGACCTCGAACCCAGCCGGCCAGAAGCTTACCGTGGTTCTACGCTCTGTCAGTGCAATCGGCCTACCACTACACTCGTTGCTAAGTGCCAGTTCAGCCGCAACTACTGGCACACTCCGCAGGTTACGCGGTGCCCTTTCTGGGGCACTGCCCAAATGTGGGCGCCGATGCTGGACCAGACACCATCAGGCTATTGGCAAGTCACGAGTTACGGCAACTCATATCGGCTATGTGAATGCGAGGACACATTGCGGAAACATACGCCCGGCATACGGCCCTGACGTTCGGAACCGTGCACGCGTCGAACGCATGTGCGGCTGGAGGGACCGATGCGATACCCAAAGGCGTCAAGAACAGACCTGGGCGCTGACAGGTGAATTCCGGGTCGTTGCGGTCGTTGTCCACGCGGATTCCGCGGATCCTTACATTCTTGGCGACTTTGGCTCGCTTGCCGCGGCAGAAGAAGCTGCCATGCAAAGAGCGGGCACCGGGAGTCCTGTATACGTTTATGACCACAAGGGAAGTTAATTGTACAATATGCAAGTTAGCACTAAATGGAGGCAGTCATGAGAACGGCAGTGATACTGCTGTTGTCCGCGATGCTGGTGCCGCTATGTTTGGGCCAGTCGTCTACAGAAAAATGGAAAGTAGCGACCATTACTGGGGTAAAAGTGCATGAGCCAGCGGCGGGAAACGACTCATCTGCCGCTCAATATGAGGTTACGTCGAGGATCGAAAACACAGAATACGTAGTGCTGTACGTTGCGCCACGTGGCAGCGTTCCGGATATTGTGCGGTATCGCCTCGGGCAGGAGGTTCCCGTGCTGGTTGGGACCGACACCATAAAATACAACGACATCACCGGAACGACTCGTGAGGTTCGGATTCTTAGTCGTCGAAACCTTCCCACCAGCACCCCGGCGAAGGAGGACAAACACTAGGCTGGTTTTGTCGCTGGTGTTTCTCCGAGGTCTCGCGCAGCTCGAGATGGATTTTCTCGACCGCCACATGTTGAACTGGGTCTTCAAGGCCGCTGCCAAGCTGAATGGCGTATCGCTTGGAGGCTTGCGCCGACCGTGTCTTCGGCCCCGGCTTCATCTTTCCCGCCGCCCAGCGCTGCTTCCAACAGCCTCTGTGGCTTTCGCCCGATTCCTGAGAGAAATGCCCCTCTGCATCTGCGGAAAATCCCGCCGCGGTGGGCAGGACCGTTAGTGGCATCCGACCTAACCCCTTGTGGGAGCAACTGACAACGACCGTGCTTGCGATTCCCAATTTGGAACGGCAAGTGCCCCTCTATTCAGATGGCCGGTTTCTGTCTTCGCCGAGGCATCCGATGCCGTCCCCCTACGGGATAGAGCTTATCGAGAGGTGCGTCGAATGTAAGTTGCGGGAGCGCAACGTTTTCTGCAACCTGCCACCCAAGGTCGTGCAGGCAATTGAGGGAATCAAGTACACGACCTCGTATCCTCAGGCAGCCGTCCTGTTTGTCGAAGGCCAGGCGCCAAGGGGATTTTTCATCATATGTAAAGGGCGAGTGAAGCTCTACATCTCCGGCAGTGATGGCAAAACCTTGATTCTAAGGGTCGCCGAGACCGGAGAGGTGCTCGGCCTGAGCGCTGCAGTTTCCGGCCAACCCTATGCATTGACTGCCGAAACCCTGGATCCCTCGCAGGTGACCTTTGTTCGGCGGGATGACCTCTCGCGTCTGATGCACGAATATCCCGAAGTCGCCCTCCGCGTGGCCCAGCACTTGGCGGAACGGTACAGCGATACCTGCCACGAAATGCGCTCCCTGATGCTGACCCATTCGGCCGCCTCAAAACTCGCAACCCTGATCCTCGAGTGGGTGGCGAGAACCGCCAGCGCGCGACAGCCCCTATCTCTGAAGCTGGCCCTGACTCATGAAGAAATCGCGCAGATCATCGGCACTTCGCGCGAAACCGTCACCCGGGTATTTGCGGAATTCAGGAAGAGGCAGTGGATCAACACGCGGGGGTCCACGCTGGTGATCCGCAATAAAGCCGCCCTTGAGACCTTGGCGGGTAACTAAACTCCGCGTGGATTGCTCCGAGCTGTTGCAACGTGGCTCTCAAATCCCTCCGCCGGCCGTCTGCCAGGCGGTGTCCAGCACGGTCCCATCCACCCACTTGACCACGGCGACCGGCTTCTGAAGCAGGCTCGGACGCTGCGGCTTGCCGCCGCAGATCCTCTCGACTTCGCGCTGGATGTCCTCGATTTTCCGGATAGGAAGCTGCGATCCTTTTACCCGATCGAGCAGGTCTTGGCGCAGCGGGTTGATGGCGATCCCGCGTTCGGTGGCCACTACGTCGATCATCTCGCCCGGCCCGGTTAACGTCGTGACTTCATCCACGATCACCGGAATGCGATCGCGAAACGAGGGCACAGCCAGGATGGTGCACCCGGCGAACAAGCAGTTCTGCCAGCCGCCGATGCCGTGCAGCAGCCGCCCGTCCGAGTGCGTGACCACGTTGGCATTGAAGTTGAGATCCACCTCGGTTGCGCCCAGCACCACCACGTCCACCATCTGGTTGAAGAATCCCTTCCCGTTGTAGTTGTACGAAGTGAAGGGCGAGGTGGCGACGTGGCGGGGATCGTGCGCGATGGATTCCACGCCGGCGAGGTCAAACGTCTGGCCGTCGAGGATATAGTCGGTCAGGCCTTCGCGCAGGAGCTCTACCAGGTAACGGGTCGAGCCACCGCGCACGAAGCGCGCCTTTACTCCGGCGTCTTTCATCATGCGGCGCAGATGATCCACAAAAGCCAACGCGATTCCGCCGGCGCCCGCCTGGAAGGAAAATCCGTCGCGCATGATGCCGGCGTCGCGAATGAACCGCGCCACGTACTCGGCGATCTTCAGCCGGTCGGGACTGCGAGTGATCTCAGTTGTGCCGGAAACGATCTTCGAGGGGTCGCCGATCGAGGGCACCTCGACCACGTAGTCCACGTTATTGCCCTGGATCTGCCAAGGCACGCACGGGAAAGGAACCAGGTTGTCGGTGACCACGATGACGTGGTCCGCATACATGGAGTCGGCGAGCGCGAAGCCGAGAGAGCCGCACGCGGACTTGCCCAGCGAGCCAGTGGCGTTGCCGAAGGCATCGGCCGTGGGCGCGGCGATGACGGCGACGTCGATGTGCACCTCGCCGTCCTGGATCGCCTGCCAGCGGCCGCCGTGCGAGCGCAGCACGCCCAGCCCGCGCATCTTGCCCTGCGAACAGTACTCGCCCAGCGGCCCGTTCATCGAGCCCTCGATGTGGTGGACGACGCCCGCCTCCATCAGTTCGATCACGCCTGCCTGCGCCGGGAATGACGCGCTGGGGAACCACATCAGGTCGCGCACGCCCATGCGGGCCGCAGTCTGGAGCGCCATGAGCGCGACCGCGTCGCCATCGCGCAGGTGATGGTGATTGGAGATGGTCATGCCGTCGCGCAGGCCGCATTGTCGCAACGCTGTCTCGAGGTCGGGCACGCGCTTGTCGCCATTAGCCGGGTAGTCACGCGCCGCGCGGATCGGCGGCGCGGCCTTCGCTCCCTGTGGTCGATGCTTCCCAATGCCGGGAAAAGGGACTTGCCTGCGCCCGTTCACCACGGTGGGAACGTTTCGTCCGGCAGCGTTCTTGACGAGTTCGCAACCGCTGTTCATATCGCGCTAGGTCGTATCCAGATTATTGGTGGTGGGTTCGCTTGTTCGCAGCAATCCAATCTGGCGCGCGCGTTCCACCAGCTTGAGGGCGCGCGCCACGACGGGAGGATCGATCATCTTCGATCCCAGAGAGACCACGCCCAGTCCGCGGTGCTGCGCTTCCTCGAATGCGGCCACGATCTTCAGCGCCTTCTCGATCTCGGCTTGCGAGGGTGCGAAAGCCTGATGGATGACCGGTATCTGCAGCGGATGCACACATCCCATGCCGTCAAATCCCAGGGTGCGCGACGACTCCGCCCACCGGCCGAGGCCCTCCATGTCGCCGACGTCGCTGTACACGGAGTCGCTGGCCTGAATGCGGGCAGCGTGAGCGGCGTTCACCAGGCGTGTCCGCGCGTACATCGACTCGCGGCCCTCTGCGGTCTTTACCACGCCGAGGTCGGCGGTGTAATCCTCGAGACCAATGCTCATGGCTACCAGTCGCTCGCTGGCCGTGGCGATGGCAAACGCGTTCTCGATTCCCAGGGCTGATTCCAGGATCACCATCAGCCAGATCGGCCGGTCGATTCTGCAGCGAGCTGCGATTTCGGTGACTCGTTCTTCGACCGCCAGGATTTGTTGCGCGTGCTCCGCCTTGGGAATGAGCACGACGTCTGGCGCTTCGGGGACGACTTCCTCCAGATCCTCGTAGCCAAGCGGGAGCTGGTTGATTCGCACCATGCGTTCAGCGGCGCCGAAGTCCACCGCGCGCAGGGTGTTGCGCACCAGGATGCGGGCGGCGTCCTTCTCTGCAGGGTGGACTGCATCCTCAAGATCCAGGATGATCGCATCGGGTGCGTGCAGTCCAGCGTTGATGAAATACTTGGGCTCACTGCCGGGAAGGTAAAGCCGCGAGCGCCGCAGCCGGTCCCGTGAAGAAGGCGGCGGCAGAGGGACGGATTGCGGTAACGCGCGGATGCCTTGTCCGAGCCCGGCGCGCCTGACTGCCGCCTCGATGCGGGCAGCAATCACGAAAGGCAGTGCGCCTTCGTCGTAGATGGCGATGCGGGCGTGAGCAATGCCAAGCTCCGCCAGCACATCCTGCGCCTGAGCGCGGATACTCTCGCCGTAATACGGAGCGACACGAGATTCCAGCTCGATCTCGATGCCGCCTCTATTGCGTGGCTCAAAGGTGACCCGCAGATCGGAGCGGACGTCCGGTCCGGAGCGGCCGGCGGACGAAAGCGATTCAGTTTTGGCAGTGCTGGCCATAGGCTCTTAGCTCTTAGCCTTTAGCCCTTAGCTCGTGATTCCACCAAGACGGGTCCCTCTTTGACCTTCAGCAAGAGTGAGGTAAGCATGCGCCGAATCTCGGCAAGTTCAGCGGCGAGCCGTTCATATTCTTTGAAGGGCAGGAAAGACAAGTCTCTCGCCAACAATAAATGGTAATCCAGTTCGCTGGCCGAACCCATCGCAATCAGGACAAACCTTGCGAATTCGGCGTCGCCTCGCCGGCCGCAGCCCTCAGCTAGATTGGCGCCAATCGAAGAGGCAGCCCGACGAATTTGGCTGGTCAATCCGTATTGTTCATATTGAGGAAACGAACGAGTGGCCTTGTGGAGGTCGAGGGTGAGCTGGTGAGCACGCTGCCACACTTTGAGTTCACGATAGTTCCTCACGAAGCCTCCTCTGCTAAGAGCTAACAGCTAAGAGCTTCTCCAAAATCGCATCCGTCATCTGCGTCGTGCTTGCCGCACCCTGTGCGATTGCCTTGGGCCCGCCCGGGATGCGCATCATATCGTAGGTGCGCACCCTGCCTTCGCGCACGACGGTGGCGATGGCGGCGCGGACACGTTCCGCTTTGTCGTTCTCGCCCACGTGGTCGAGCAGCATGGCCGCCGAAAGAATCATGGCGATGGGGTTGACGATGGGCGGATCAAGTTCGGCATATTTCGGCGCCGAGCCATGCGTGGGCTCGAAGACCGCGACCTCATCGCCAATGTTGCCCGAGGCGGCGAATCCCAGCCCGCCTACCAGGCCCGCGAACGCATCCGAGATCACGTCGCCGAACAGATTCGAGGCGATGATCACACCGTAGTCCTCGGGATTCTTGGTCAGCCACATCGTTTGCGCATCGATGTTGGTGGACCACAGCGGGATCTCGGGAAACTCCTTCGAGACCTGCCTTGCTACGTCTTCCATCATGCCGGAAGTCTCGCGCAGCACGTTCGGCTTTTCGCAGATGGTCAC
>DATKLD010000274.1:0-2154 GCA_035542595.1 Terriglobales bacterium | reverse complement strand
GATGGGCGCTGAGCGCAAGAGCATGATCCTCTCCGACGAGGAGAAGCGCATGACCGCCTATCACGAGGCCGGGCACGCCCTGGTGGCGGCCATGATGAAGCACTCCGATCCGCTGCACAAGGTCACCATCATTCCGCGCGGCATGGCGCTGGGCGTCACCATGCAGTTGCCCATCGACGACAAGCACACTTACAGCCGCGAGTACCTGGAGACGCGCATCGCCATCATGATGGGTGGGCGCGTGGCCGAGGAGCTGTTCCTGCACCAGATGACCACCGGCGCCGGCAACGACATCGAGCAGGCCACCGAACTCGCCCGCAAGATGGTCTGCGAGTGGGGCATGAGCCAGCTCGGCCCGCTCACCTTCGGCAAGAAGGAAGAGCAGATCTTCCTGGGGCGCGAGATTGCGCAGCACCGCGACTACAGCGAGGACACCGCCATCCGGATCGACCAGGAAGTCCGCCGCATCGTGGACAACGGCTACAAAGCGGCGGTAGATGTCCTGAGCGGCGGACGCGAGACCCTGGAGAAGATCGCCCGGACGCTGCTGGAGCGCGAAGTGCTCGATGCCAACGAGATCCAGATGATCATCGAAGGCAAGGAACTGCCGGTCAAGCCGCCGCCGCGCGAGGAGGAAGTGCAGAAGGTGCTCAAGCCCGAACCCGGACGCCAGCCCAGCACCAGCCCGGGCCCGGCGCACGCGTGAGTTAGTACCGAGTACCGAGTACCAAGTACCGAGTACCGAGAAGGGCGATCCGAAAGGGTCGCCCTTATGTTTTGTCGTCTGCAGCGAAAACCTGGCCCGATTGCAACGATCTGGGTAACTTGCACTCGGTCGGTACTCGGTACTCGTCGTCGCTGGCCTTCCGTGACCTGTATGTCGCCGCTGGAGGTTGCTACCGTCAAGGTCTATGGGCAAGACCAACAAGGCAAGAATCCTCTACGGCGAAAACGACCCTGAAGTCCTGGCCTCCGAAACAGCGATGCTGAACAAAGCCGGCTATGCGGTGACGCAAGCCGCTGGCCGCAAGGAGATCGAGGCGGCGCTGGCTCGTGAGCGCTTCGACCTGGTGATTCTCGGCCACACCCTCACCCGGAACGACCGCCACCATCTTCCCTACATGGTGAAGAAGTCGGATGAAGCCACCCGCGTGCTGGTCCTGCACTTCAGCGGACACCACCACGCCGTGGACAAGGTCCTCGACTCCCGCCAGGGCGAGCGGGCCGTGCTGGACGCCATCGCCGAGCTGCTGGCGCTGGTGCCAGTCGGCGCATAGTTGCTGGAACGCTGCTGAAGAATTCCTTCGTGAGAGATCACGTGTCAGGGCACGACTTTCAGTCGTGCCGAAAGGGGTTGCTTCTCAGCAGTTGTCATCCCGCGCAAAGCGCGCGGCGAGCTTGGCGAACCGAGCGCGGGTCGAGGGATCTTGGGCCTACTTCAACGGTACGCCTTCGAGCGTCGTCAGGCGTCCCACCGGATACAGCCCCAGCTCGCGATCCCACCAGGGCGAGCGCCGATAGAAGAAGTCGAGGCGGGCCTTGGGATCGCCGGCGAACTGCTGATTGTCGGCCAGGCGCCGCTCGAACTCCTCGCGCAGCGTGGGATCCTTCGCCAGCATCTCGCGCGCCAGCTTCTCCACCACGTAATCCTCGCCGAATTCCTTCTGCTCGAAAACCGCGTCGAAGTAACCCCACGCGACGGCCGAATCGGGCGCTTCCGGCTCCAGCCACGCGACGGCCACCTTGGCGGCGCGCTGGTCCATGGGGATTACAACCGAGCCGACCGGAAAGGACAGCGTCTCGCGCACCGGCTCGCAGCGTCCCGGGAAAGACCGGGCGGCGAATTGCGGTGAGAACATCACGTGATGTCCCTCGAAGGACTTCTCATTCCACTTCAGGTCGGTGCAGCGGTACGTGCCGACCTCAGCACTCCAGGGCCGGGTGGTGCGCTCAAGCCGCAGCCCGTGCGCTTCCAGCACCTCGATGACCTTCGTCCACTGCGCGGGCACGATATAGGCGCGTGGCGGCGCAATGGCCAGCGTGGTCTCGAGACGGGCAGGACGGGGGATAGTGATGTCCAGCGGCTCGGGCGTGTATCGGATCCAGATCTGCCCCGAGACTCCGCTCAGCTCACGCGTGTAATTGAAGGTGTGA
>DATKLD010000273.1:0-12070 GCA_035542595.1 Terriglobales bacterium | reverse complement strand
TGCAGCACGCCACGCCAGTAATTCAGATACTGCCGCCCGACGGGCACGTCGAGCCCGTAAGCGTGGCGCGCCGCCTGCAGGTCGGCGCTGGTTGCGCCTTCGCCCAGCATCTGCTGTATGGGATCGCCCGGCACCAGGTGGATGAGCAGGAAAACGATGGAGACCACCAGCCAGATCACCGGCAGCATGTACAGCAGGCGGGTGGCGGTGTAGCGGAGCATCAGTCGCCCGCCTGCGCCTGCCTGGTGTCCACGGGTTCTATCTTTACCTCGGCGATGCGGTGGCCGTCCATCTCAAGCACGGTGAAGCGGTGTCCCTGATACTCGAACGAATCGCCGCGCTTGGGGATCCTCTGCAGGCGGGCCATCACGAAGCCGGCCAGCGTCTCGAAGCCTTCGTCGCGCGGCAGTTTGAGGCCCTGCTCGATCTCCAGTTCGTGAATATTCTCCGATCCGTCCAGCACAGCGGCGCTGGGACCAGCGGCAGCCAGCGGTGGTTCCTTGGCGGCGTCGTACTCGTCTTCCATCTCGCCCACGATCTGCCGCAGCACGTCCTCCACTGTCACCACGCCGGCGGTCGAACCGAATTCGTCCACCACCACGGCCAGATGACGCTTGCGCTCTCTGAACTCGACCAGCAAGTCAGAGACCGGCTTGGTCTCCGGCACCACCAGCACGTCGCGCATGATGTGGCGCAGTCGTGTGCTGCCCGGGCTCAACGGCGGCAGCGCCCCGTGCTTCATGCGCAGGTACATCAGCCTCACCAGGTCGCGGATGTACAGCATGCCCACGATGTGCTCGGGACCGCGCTCGGGATCGTAGATGGGAATGCGCGAGAGCTTGGCTTCCACCGCTTTGCTCAGGGCGTCATCGAGGGTCATGTTGGCGGGCAGGGAGAAAATGTCCGGGCGCGGAACCATGATCTCGCGTACGGTCACATCTCCCAGTTCCAGGGCGCGGTGGATCATCTCCTCCTGCGCCTCGGGCAAGATGCCGACCTGGCGCGCCGAGGTGACGATCAGCCTCAACTCTTCCGTGGAGTGTACGGCGCCCTGGCCGATCCGCCGCATGCCGAACATCCGCAGCACCGCCTGCGCCGAATGGTTTACCAGGTAGAGGAACGGCCGGCTAACGGTGATGAACACGTCCAGGGGCGTGGCGACGGCAATGGCAACGCGCTCAACCCGTCCCAGGGCCACCGATTTCGGCACCAGCTCGCCCAGCGTTATCAGCAGGTAAGTGATGGTGGCAAAGGCCAGCCCGATGCCGATGCCGTGCGCGTACAGGGCGGCATGGGGCACGTTGCCCAAACCTGCCTGGATCAGATGGGCGATGGTGGCTTCCCCCAGCCAACCCAAGCCCACGCTGCAGAGAGTGACTCCGAACTGCACTGCCGCCAGCACTTCCGGCAAATTGTGGTGAAGCCTCAGGACGGTGCGGGAGCCGATGCGGTGGGCCGCGATCAGTTCCTGGATGCGGGTATCGCGGATGTTGACCAGCGCGAATTCAGCCGCGACGAAGAAGGCATTGGCCGCCACCAGCAGGACGACGACGAACACCCTCAGCACCACCAGCGAGAGCATGGAGACCAAATTTTAACATTCCAGCGAGAGACGCGAATTCAGCCATTGATTCATTGAGTCATTGGGCCATTGTGAGGCCCCGGGGCGGCGAAATAGGTAGTTCGGCCCTCAATGGCTGAATGACTCAATGGCCCAATGAATCAATTGTTAAATGTATTGCCCGTGCTTACTTTTTCAGCCGGCACCGGTCTAAGTGACTGGCATCACAGTGGGCTTGGGCTAGAGCCCCTAAAATCGTAAGGAACTAACCTTCCAGCGGCCTCGTACCAGCCTTCAGGGAGACGGCCACGCACCTTTAGCCGAGGAGGGGTCAGGTGGCGAACGGTAACGGCAGAAACCGCAAAAAGAGGCGTGTTTTTTACATTGGGGGCTCGATTCTGCTGATCGCGGTAGTGGTGGTGGTGGTGGGGGCCTTCACCCGTGGTGGCACCAAGATCGATCCCGCGAAGCTGGGGAAAGTCGAACGCGGCGATCTGGCCAAGAGTGTCGTGGCGACCGGCAAGATCGAGCCCATCACCAAAGTGGAACTGAAGTCCAAGGCCAGCGGCATTGTGGAGAAGTGGTTTGCCGACGCCGGCGACAAGGTCAAAGAGGGCCAGGTGCTGGTGCAGCTGGACCGTGAACAGATCCAGGCTGCGGTGCGGGAGGCGAAGGCTGCCCTGGCTGCGGCTGAGGCTAACGAGCGGGCCGCCGTTGCCGACGTGAACCGCGCCAAGACCGATGCCGAAGGCCCCGACGTGCCGCTGCTTTACCGGGCCTATCAGCGTGCCCAGAAGATGGCCAAGGAGGGCGTGGTATCGGAATCGGCGCTGGATGATGCGCAGAAGGCCTATGAGATGGCTGTGAACAAGCGCGATGTGGCCCGCGCGCAGTTGACCGTCAACGAGGCCAAGCTCATCCAGGCCAAGGCACAGGTGCAGCAGGCCCGTGCCACGCTGGATCGCTCCGAGGAAGACCTGCGTTACGCCACCATCACCTCGCCGATCACCGGCGTGGTACTGTCGCGCGATGTGGAGATCGGCGACGCCGTCAGCTCGATCCTGGTGCTCGGTTCCACGGCCACGCTGGTCATGACCTTGGGTGACATCTCGCAGGTCTACGTGAAAGGCAAGGTGGACGAAGCCGATATCGGTAAGGTGTATCTCGGGCAGCCGGCTCGCATTAAGGTCGAGTCGTTCAAAGACAAGACATTCAACGGCAAAGTGACCAAGATCGCGCCGCTGGGCGTCGAAAAGGACAATGTGACCACCTTCGAGGTGCGGGTCTCGATCGACAATGCCACCGGCGAACTCAAAGCGATGATGACCGCCAACGCGGAGATCATCCTCGACGAGCACCACAATGTGCTCATGATCCCCGAGGGCGCCATCATGTACGACAAAGACAAGAATGCTTCGGTCGAGGTGCCCGACCCCCACGGTAAAGATGGGAAGCGCAAAGTCGCGATCAAGGTCGGGATCTCCAACGGCGCCAAGACCGAGCTGCTGGAAGGACTGAAGGAAGGCCAGCAGGTAGTGCTGCAGTAGAATTTTCCGGCTTCACGAGTGGCGGCCGCGGCCGCCATTTTTTATTGGATGCCCGGTCCCACGCAATGTGCAGGGTGGAGTGGTTGACCAAACTCGCGCCCGCACGTCTGAGGCAACAAGGAGGGCCCATGAAACGCGGATCCAAGTTGTTGGTTGTGGTGGTAACGGCGGCCCTGCTGTCGTTCAGCGCCGCGCAGCTCCATGCCTGGGAGGCGGAGGGCTCATTTGACCGCACCTTGAAGGTGAGCGGCACGGTGGACCTCGACGTCACGACCGGGTCCGGCAACATCAAAGTCACCCAGGGCGGAGCGGGCACGGTCCACGTGGTGGGTCACATCAAGGTCCATGACGCCTGGGGCTCACGGGACGCGGAGAGCCGAGCGCGGGCGCTGGAAGCCAACCCGCCCATCGAGCAGACCGGGAACACGGTTCGCATCGGCCATGTCGGCGATCCCGAACTGCAGCGCAACGTCTCGATCAGCTATGAGCTGGAAGTCCCGGCGGACACGCGGTTGCACGCCCAGACCGGCTCGGGGAACGAGACCATCACCGGGCTCACAGGCCCGCTTAAGCTCAACACCGGCTCAGGGAACATCGCCGTGAACGGCGGCGCGGAGGTGCGCGCCAACACCGGGTCGGGAGATGTGCGCCTGGAGTCCATCAACGGCAGCGTCCACGCCAACACCGGCAGCGGTAATGTGCGCATTGAGAAAAGTTCGCTTACTGACGTCAAACTCAGCACCGGCTCCGGCGATGTGGTCGCCAGCAGCGTGCGCGGAGAGCTAAGGGTATCAACGGGCAGCGGCGATATCCGCGTGGAAGGGACGCAGACCGGCGACTGGAAGCTGGAGGCCGGCTCGGGCACCATCAACGTCCGCTTGCCCGCCGATGCGGCCTTCGATTTTTATGCTCACACCGGCTCCGGACACATCGATACCCAGCACCCCATCACCATGACCGGCAGCCTGAACCGCCACGAATTGCGCGGCAAAATCCGCGGCGGCGGCCCCTTGCTGCAGGCCCGCACCGGATCGGGAAACATCAATATCCAGTAGCCACCAAGGCGAAGGCAGCCTGCCGGAGCGCCTTCGCAAGGCATCGCACCTCGCAAGCTCCGCGTCTTATCCCGTTCTATAAAAAGAGAAGCGCATTGCCCGAACTGCGAGATTACTGCGTGCGGCGCTATGCTTGAGTCAGGGAGGTATTCCGTGAAGGCCATATATAGGATCATCGCTTTCCTGGTGAGCACATCCATCATGAGTTCGACGTTGCTAGCGCGAGCCCAAGGCGTGCCGTCATCTAGTACCTTGTCGAGCGGCGCGGCTATTGCCGAGATTGCCCGCATCCGCGAGCGGTGGGCGCAGCACTGGAATGCAGGCCAACTCCAGGCAGTCCTCCAGAGTTATGCCCCCGATGCCGTACTGTTGCCCGCGAATGGTCAGCGGATCGCCGGCCGCGAGGAGATCGCCAAATATTTCCAGCAAGTCATGGATTCCGGAGTTCGGCTGTTGAGCCTGGAATCGGTTGCGTGTGAGGCCGCTGGGTCGCTGGCCTATGACAGCGGCCGTCTCACATACACGACAGGCGGCGCTGCTCCAGAGCAGCCTAACCAGGTGAGTCCGCGCGCGGCGGCCCGCCCCGCCGGCCGGCAAGTGGAGGGCAACTACCTGGTGGTGCTGCGGCGGGAGAAGGGCGGGCACTGGCTGATCGTGCAGCACGCCTTCACGGAGGCGGTCATGAAAAGCCTGCTTGAAGACAAGCGTCCGCTGGTGCAGCCGGATCCCTCAGCGCCCGCTCCGCGATAAAAAAGCCGGCGAGAATTGCTCTCGCCGGCCTGTGATCCAGCAGTTTGCCCAGCCTACGGTCTTGCGATCGTGAACGTGGGCGTAGTGAAGGTCTCCCAGTCCGCCGGGTTATCGCGGTCGCCCAGCGCCTTCAACACCGACAGGATGAGCTGGTAGTCGCCATTGGGAGCGGCGAAAGTGGTGCCGTCCCTCTTGACGATGGTGCCATCCCAGGGGAAGTCGAAGATGCTGGTGCTGGTGCTGTTGCGGCGGAAGTACTCCAGGTCTGGCTCGGTCTTGCCCAGCGGCTTCGCGTCGCCAACCTTCTGGGCCTGCATCCGCACCAACCGCGACTGATGATCGAAGTGGGCGATGATGTGAGGCTGGTCCGTGCCCGCCAGGGTGAAGGTATGCCCGGCGCCGAACTTGGCGGAGAAGGCCGCGTCCGTCAGCCAGGGAAGGTTGAATGATGTGGGCGTCAGCACCTGGATCGACTGGTAGTCCCCGTGGAAGCCGGCATAGGGAACGCTCAGCGCCAGGTCGTCGCCATCGCCGTCGTTGTCACCTTCGGGTGTGAACACGATGTACCCGCCGTAGATGCCGTGGTCGGGCAGCGTGTCGGGAGCAGTGATGGTGAGGTGCACCTTCGCCGAGCGGCCACGCGGAACGGTGACACTCGTCTTGTCAAACTGTACCGTCGCCGAATCAAGGTAGAAGCTGACGGTGAAGGTGTTGGTTCCGGTGGAGAGCGCCGGCACGTGGGTGATGTCGTAGGTGACGTCACGGCGCCCGTTGTTTTCGATCGTCAGGGTGCGGTGATCGGGGCCATTCTTGCTGTCACCCAGGGACAGCTTCGAGGGCGTGACGTCGGCCGTCGCCAGCACGGCATCGGGGATGTTCAGCATGCCCGCGCCCTGCCGGTGGACGTTGTCCAGGAAGCCTAAGCCTGGGTTGCCCCACCAGAGGTGGGGGATGGCGTTGTTCTGCAGGATGCCGCGCACATCCGCGGCCCTGAGGTCGTCATCGTCGTGGCCGCCACGGCTCCAGCCGTCGTTGCACCGGCTGTGCCAACCCCAGTCCCACCGAGCGTCATGACCGCGGCATTTGTGGCGGCTCTCCAGCAGCAGAGCCACGCCGCCGGCGGTGGCCGGTGTCGCCATGGAGGTGCCGCTGAGCGTCGCATAACTGCCCAGTTCGATGGGGTAGGTGGAACGGATGCTTCCGCCTGGCGCGCCGATATCCGGATCCAGCGTCAGATCAGGTGCCAGCCCGTAGGCGCTGAACGAAGAGATCAGGTTGCCGGTCGGGTTGGGCTCATTGACCAGGTTGCTGGTCCAGGTCATGGTTACTCCACTACCCGCTATCCGGCCATCGATCAGGGCGCCATCTACGGCCGTAACTGCTACGACTGGGATGGTTATTGCCGGAGTGCCGGCCACCGTCGGGCTGACGAAGCCGGCGGCGTTGTTGTAGAGCACCACTCCGGCTGCGCCCGCAGACTGCGCATTGAAGGCCTTGACGTAGAAGGAGCAGGTGCCGCGCCGGATGAGCGCGACCTTCCCGGTCAGGCTGGGAAGCGCGGCGCAGCCATCGGCCGTGGAGCTGGTCGTTCCCGTCCTAGCCATGGGGAAGCTGCCGGAAGTCGGCGGCGCAGGCGCAGCGACGGCTGGCGTGTACCCGATAGCAGCATTGTCCGGAGAAAGAGTGAATGCCGGCAGCGTGACCTGGGTGTTGTCGAAGGAGGCCGCGGCGATCACCAGGTGGCCTTCGCCGGGAGCCCCACCCGAGTACAGGCCGTTGGCGCCGGCGTTGCCCATTGCCGCCACAACCACGACCCCGTGCCGTACCAGGCGGTCCGAGGCCTTGCCGAGCGGGCTCTGGGGCCAGGTGTAGTCAGCGCCCAGGCTCATGTTGACCACGTCCATGTGATCATCGAGCGCCTGTTCCATAGCAGCCATGATCACATCGTCGCCGGAGCTGCCGGAGCAGCCAAACACGCGGTAGGCGCCAAACTTCACGTTGGGCGCCACCCCGACGATGCTGCCGTGCGCGCCCACGATGCCGGAAACGTGCGTGCCATGGCCGGCGCAATCATCCGGCCAGGGATCCGGATTAGGCACCAGCTGGGCGCCCGTGCCGGCGGCGTTGTAGTTGTCTCCCACGAAATCGTAGCCGGTGATGACCCGGCTGTTGGGAAAGTTTGGACTCGGCCCGCCCGGAGACGCCGTGGGAACACCGTTGCCCCCGAGGTCGGGATGGTCATAATCAATACCAGTGTCAATGATGCCTACCCTGATGCCCCTGCCGCTCAGTCCCAGCACGCTCTGGGCATAGTCGGCGCCGGTCATGGCCAGCGCGCTGGTCATGCCGGGATCGTTGGGGTTCAGCGGCGGCGGCGCCTGGACCTTAGAGACCGGATAAATCGCCACTACACCGGGTATCCGCGCCAGCGCGCCAAATTGCGAACGGTCAATGGTGATGGAAAAGCCGTTAAATAACTTGTCGTAAGCGTACTTCTCCTTGTACGTCACTCCGGCGGCCCTGGCGGCCGCGCGGAACTGGTCTTTCTCCGCCTTGAGAGTTGCCCGACTTGTTCCCTCTACTGAAGGCGGGCTGGCCAATTCCACAAACCACGATGACGGAGTCTCATCGGTCATCTGCCCATTTTCAGCCGAGGGCGCGGGGGTTAGCGGATCAACTTGATGCTGAGCGACAGCTCCGGGGGAAAGGAGCATCGCCACGCTGAGACACAGCAATGTGAGCAGTCCGGAACGGACTGCGGCGCCAGATTTCATGACAGCCTCCGAAATGCCTCTGTGTTTTGTTGTTTGGGACCGAGTACGAAAAAGGGCCGCGCTATCTAACTGCTGGAGCCTTGCAGCCACGGCCGGGGGAGCCGGGCGGCCTGAGTACCGACGGTCGGCCATCATAGACGGCCAAATCCCGCTTGGCAAGTGGGTTTCCGCCGATTCGGACTGTGCCGTGGGTTCGGCATGCGCCCCTCCAGCAGCACGGCAACGGTACGCATCCGGCATGGGCGATCGAACCTTGGTGCCTTCCGCAGCTCTCCGGCGCGCAAGCTCGGCTCGGCATAGCGTTCTAGAAGAGAAGAGCATCCTTGCGAACTGCGAGATTTCTCCAGCGGCGCTATGCTTAATGAGCGAAGCGTCGCTGGATGCCATGGACTGGATCAGCAGGTTTTCCGGGGGCATGACCGTTGCCGGGTTGGCGTTCCGGAGCGAATACTCACGGTTCCTGTTTCCGCGAGGTGGGTATGAATATTGACAAGTACGTCTGCTTCTTGTCTCTTGTCGCGCTGGGGAGTCTGGCAGTTTCCGCCGAGTGCAAGCCCGGGTACCAGTCTGCCAGGGTGGTGAAGGTGCTCGCGGTCTCTGCCGGGCCCTCAGCGCCAGTCCGAGCCGACGAGGAATCTCCGCAGCCTGCGAAGGGCGCGCGGTTAGTGATCTTTGGCGCCGGCGGCAAGCAATATGGGTTGCGACTACCGCCCGGCTCCGACTTGAGCGTAGCGACGGGCGACCAGGTCTGCTTCCGCAAAGAGGGAAAGACGATCCGCGTGGAAACCGACAACGGAAAGCAGCTGCCGGGCGTCGCTCATCCCGTCCGCGAAATGCCCCAAACCCAGTAGCACCTCCGCCACTCGCCCACTCATGCCGCGGCGACCTGCGGATGGTTACCATAGTTGCCCTGATTGCCCTCTGAGCGATTCTCGCCCTTCCCTCCGAAACAGGCATTGGGCGCGGACTTTTAGCCACGCAGGTGACAAATTTATTACAAATCGAAGCTTGACAAACGGCAGAGCGGGCGTAAACTCTGGCCGTCATTTCAGAGCCGTCTGTCTCCTTGCAGTACGCCAAGCGGGCTTGGTGTTTCGGCTCGCGGCATGCTTCAAGCTTCCCCGGGACGGCCTCGGTGAGTTAGCGGCGGTAGCGCCTTCGGCAATCGCGGCTTGGTAGGATCACCGGCCCTCTTATCACTTCAGCCAACGCCCAAGGCGCAATTGCGATCGTTCGGCCCCCGTTCCTTTTGGCAGTACATTCTCGGAAACTTCAAGGAGAGTTGATCATGCGTGTCTCCCAAGTAAGAAAGTTGCTGCTCAGCGGCTCGCTGTTTCTTTTGGTTCTCGGCGCCTCGTCGTCGGCGTGGGCGCAAGCCGCCACCCTCGGGCGCGGACTCGAGCAGATGGTCCAGCTCTACGAGTTCGGAAACCCGAAGCTTCCCGACGTGATGAAACTCCACCTGGCTGCATCCCCCGACACGGTTCTCGTCCACGTGCGTCTGGCGCCCGGCGCCACCGCACAGCAGGTGCTGCCGGGGCTGACCGCGAGCGGTTTCCTGTTGCAGGCCGTCAGCAAGATGGACCCCAGTCTATTGGAGGGCTACCTGCCTCTGGGCTTCGCGCGCAGCGCCGCCGCGACAGCAGGGGTGAAAAACATACTCGCGGTGCAGCGTCCGGTTAGGAATGCCGGTGCGGTTCAGAGTCAGGCGGTGGCGGTGGAGAAGGCCGACTTGGCACAAGCCCGCGGCTTCGACGGCACCGGTACTAAGCTGGGCGCCATGTCCGACAGCTACGATACCTGCACCACGTGCAGCACGCACGCGGCTCAGGACATTGCCACAGGCGATCTCCCGGCAGCTGGCGTAGTCGTGCTTGAGGATTCCCCCCATGGCACCGACGAAGGCCGTGCCATGCTGCAGCTAGTGCACGATATAGCCCCCGGCGCGGCGCTGGGTTTCGCCACCGCTTTCAATGGCGAGGTGGATTTCTCCAATAACATACTTGCTCTTCGAAGCACTTTCCATGCCGATGTCGAAGTGGATGACGTTACCTACTACGATGAACCCATGTTTTCCAATGGCTTGCTGGAACAGACCGTGGATGAAGTAGTGAAGCAGGGGGTCGCTTACTTCTCTTCGGCTGGTAACAATGGTCTGGAGGCCTACGAGGCGGAGTATTCCCCGGTCCCCTTTAATCGAGCCCTGAGGCTCGTAGCGGAGGGCAAGTCCAACCTCGACCTCGCCTCCCTGATGGCCTTCAATATCGCCAACGGCCTGCCCATCCCGAAGAGTCTGCACAACTTCAACGCTCCCCACTTCACCGTGCGCAACCCGGAGGGTGTTGATGGTCGCGACTGCCGCTGGGGACATCACCACGAGGATGTGGCGATCTCTCAGGGTTACAACTCCTACTTTGGCGACATCGGGGATTTCCAGTGGGATGAACCGTTTTTCCTGGGCAAGGTGCAGACCATCTACTTCGTATACCTGTTCGATGCTGATGGCACCTTCGAGGACCCGACCAACCCCAGCTCTAACGTCTTTTTCACCTTCGACGACAACGTCGCCGAAGACGCGGCGATACAACTGTGGGCGGTCAATCCCGGAAACTACCAGATCGTTATCGCCAAGATGAACGACGGTCCGGCCCGGCGGATCAAGTACATAAACGTCAATGGCACTGGCGAGAGCGAGCGCCAGGACGCACCCTCGACGTGGGGTCACAACGCTTCCCAGCGCGGGCAGACCGTGGCTGCCATGTACTATCCCATCGCCAACTTCCCCGAGGATTTCAGTTCCCCGGGACCGCTCACCATCCTCTTTGATAACGCGGGCAACCGGCTGCACAAGCCCGAGATACGCCAAGCCCCACAGATCACCGCTATCGACGGAGTGGATACGACGTTCTTCGGCGGCGATACCGACGGCAACGGTCTTCCGAACTTCTTCGGTACCAGTGCCGCCGCGCCGGATGCTGCTGCGGCCGGCTTGCTGGTGATTCAGTCGGAAGGCGGACCGGGCAGCATTCGGCCTGAGCGCGTCTACGACCGGCTGCAGGACACTGCTACCCCCGTGCCGCTTTCCGGCGACCGCACCCGCGCCTTTGCCAAGGCCGGACCAGTGTTTGCGTCGGCTAATGGCGACTTCGCGCGTCAGACCGATTACTGGCGCCTTGAGGTCGACCACACATCGCACACCGTGAGCAGTGTGTCCATCAACCTCACCACACCCAACCTGCTCTGGTCCAGTCCTGCGAGCACCACCACGGGCTTCCGTGTCGGCAAGGCCAAGGGGCTGCTTCCCACTGATGTCACGGCTACTCGTAGCGCCGACCGGACTACCCTGACCCTTACCTTCAAGCCCGGCACCTTCGGGGCCGGCGACGAACTGACCTTCGCCAATTTCATCTTCCCGTCGATCCTGCCGTTCCAGTTCCAGTTCGACGCGGATCGCACCGCAGGCGGGCTGGTCACGGTTACTTTGGACGATGGCAGCACTGCCACTGACACCTTCCATGTCGAGAAGCTGGTGGCGCCCAACGTTTTCACCGGGGCTGGCTTGGTGAACGCTGACGCTGCTACTCGCCACCACCACCACTAGACAGTGGTCTTGCGCAATCTCTGCCCCGCGGGTTCCGTCTCGCGGGGCTTTTTTTCACTCGTGCCATCAACGTAGGTCAAGGCTAGACAGCCGGCCCGCGGTCGGGCCCTGCAGATCAGGACACCACCCACAACAGCAAATTTTGGCCAATCCCCGGCTTCATGTGTTATAAATCGCGGTTCTCCACAACTGTTTGGTGGCGGAGGACCCGGGTCCCCAGCGAACCCGTTTCTGGTTTGCTGGGGTGATGTCGACGCGGCCAAACCTCAATCCATTCGTGTCGTGGAAGCGCGTCTCGGAATAAATCCTATTTGTTTCCGTTTTCGCGAGGTCTCAAACCTCCGGAGGTCTAATGCATATGTGGCTCTCTGCGGCGGCGATGTTGTGGCAACTCGAGTCCCTGAACGAAGGGGCGGGATTTCTCTGGCTGGCCCTGGGCATCAGCGTGCTGGCGCTGCTCACCGTCTTTTATTTCGCGCAGTATGTATTGCGCGCCGACACGGGCACTCCGCAGATGCGCACTATCTCCGATGCTATCCGTGAAGGCGCGGAGGCCTTTCTGCGCCGGCAATACAAGACCATCGGCATGCTCAGCATCGTGCTGGCGGTGTTGATCTTTATCGGATACAGAGTCTCGCCGCGCAACGCGCCGCTCGCAACCAAGACGGTGATCGCCTTCCTGATCGGCGCCGCCTGCTCCGGCTTTGCCGGCTTCACCGGCATGTACGTCTCGATTCGCGCCAACATCCGCACCGCCAGCGCCGCCCGCACCAGCATCAACA
>DATKLD010000272.1:0-11989 GCA_035542595.1 Terriglobales bacterium | reverse complement strand
CGCCTGCTCGACGCCGCCCATACCGCCGCGGAAAGCAGCGCGTTCTGCGTGCCTGAACCGTCGAGCGCGCCGCTGCGTTTAGGGGCGGCCTTGGGCGAGTTGGCGCTCGCCGGACGCGACAAGATCACCTTCATCGCGTCGCCTTCGCTCGAGGCTTTCCCGATCTGGGTGGAGCAACTGATCGCGGAGAGCACGGGAAAGGACAACAAAGGCATCGTCCCCGTGGCCGACGAGCCCCTTGCCAGCCCGGAGCTGTACGGCGACGACCGTTTCTTTGCCGTCCTGCTGCTCGAGGGAGACTCAAGCACCCAGCTTGCGGCGCGGGTCAAGTCGCTCGAGGCTGCAGGACATCCCGTCGCGTACATTCAACTGCGGCGGAGAACCGACCTCGGGCAGGAATTTTTCCGCTGGGAAGTTGCGGTCGCCGCGGCCGGAGCTGTGCTGGGGATCCAGCCGTTCAACCAGCCCGACGTGCAACTCGCCAAGGAACTGGCGAAGAAAGCCATGGCGTCGGCAGGCAGCGCAGCGCAAGCGGGCGACGGCGCCGATCTGGTGCGCGCCGAGGACAGGAGTGAACTGTCGCGAGCCGTGAACGGCTGGTTGTCGTCGGTAAAAGCCGGGGACTACCTGAGCATTCAGGCTTATCTGAATCCGACGTCGGACACGTGGTCCGCCCTGCAGCACCTCCGCGCCAGCCTGCGCGACCGCACCAGGGCGGCGACCACGCTGGGATTCGGTCCGCGGTTCCTGCACTCCACCGGACAGCTTCACAAGGGCGGACCGAACACCGGCGTTTTCCTGCAGATCGTGGATGAGCCGACAGAGGAACTGCCGGTACCGGAAACGAACTACTCGTTTGCGCAATTGATCCGTGCCCAGGCCGAGGGCGACTATCAGGCCTTGCAACAGCGCGGGCGTCGCGTGCTGCGGGTTCAGCTCGGCTCGGATGCTGCCGCTGGCCTCCGGATGCTGAAGGAGGCGTTCGGTGGCTGAGATCACCACCCTTTTCTGGGATGTCGGCGGCGTGCTGCTGACCAATGGCTGGGACCGCGACACGCGACGCGCGGCGGCTGTGCACTTCGGCCTGGGCCAGGAGGAATTCGAGCAGCGCCACGAGGTCCTGGTGTCGGCGCTCGAAACCGGGAAGATTTCGCTGGACGAGTACCTGGCTCGAACCGTGTTCTGCCATCGGCAATCTTTCAGCCGCGAAGAGTTCAAGGCATTCCTTTACGCGCAATCGCAACCGGTCCCGGAGTCGCTGGCGCTGGCTCGCGAGCTCGCGGGCAAATACCTGATGGCGGCCATCAGCAACGAGTCGCTGGACCTGAACCTCTATCGCATCCAGAAATTCGGGTTGCGCGACATCTTCGCCGCATTTTTCAGCTCGTGTTTCCTGCGCCTTCGCAAACCCGATCCGGCGATCTACCGGCTGGCGCTCGACGTGACGCAGAAAACGCCTGCCGAGTGCTGCTTCATTGACGACCGTCCGCTGAACCTGGAAGGCGCGCGGCTGGTGGGATTGCGGACCGTCCAATTTCAAGATGCGAATCAACTGCGCCGGGAGCTGGCGGAAATGGGAGTGGCAACCGCGCCGGCGCTGCCGGCGGCCTAGCTGGAGAGGAGCAAGCCAGATGGAACTGGGAATGGTGGGACTGGGGCGCATGGGCGCCAACATGAGCGAGCGTCTGGTCCGCGGCGGTCATCGCGTGGTGGGTCACGATCCCGGCCCCGACGCCGACTTGGACGTCTCCGCGCCGGTGATCACGTTGTCGCTGCTGCGGCGGCTGCGTTCGCGCGAGCAGGAGCCGTTCGCAGACCGGCTGCTGGCGATGATGCGTCACGGCTTCGGCGGGTACGCCATCAAGACCGCCACAGAAAAGGAGAGGAAGCCTGCATGAGCACGACCACACTGGAAAAGCCCGTGATCGAATCTGTGCGGCTGGAGCACACGCCGGATCCCTGCGTGATGGTCATCTTCGGCGCCTCCGGCGACCTGGCCAAGCGCAAGCTGCTTCCTGCGGTCTACACGCTTTTCAAGGAACGTCTGGTCCCGCCTAATTTTTCGGTCGCGGGATTCTCGCGCAGTGAGATGAGCGACGATGATTTCCGCTCGCGCATGCGGAACGGGGTAGAGGAATTCGGCGGTCCCGTGGACGCGGCGACCTGGCAGAAGTTTGCCGCCGGACTGAGGTACATCTCGGCCCATCCTCACCATCCCGAGGAATATAGCAAGCTTGCGAATGTGCTCTCGGAGTTCGACCGCGAGCGCGGGACCGGCGGCAACCGCATCTTCTACCTGGCGGTGCCGCCCAGTTCGTTCCTGCCCATCGTGAGAAATTTGCAATCGGCAGGGTTGGCGCAATCCCAGGCAGGATGGGCGCGCCTCATCATTGAGAAACCGTTCGGGCACGACCTGGAAAGCGCCAGGGCGCTGAACCTTGAGCTGGGCAAGGTGTTTCGCGAAGAGCAGATCTACCGCATCGATCATTATCTGGGCAAAGAGACGGTGCAGAACCTGCTGGTGTTCCGCTTCGCCAACGGCATCCTGGAGCCGATCTGGAACCGGCGCTACGTGGACAACGTACAGATCACCGCCGCCGAGACACTGGGTGTCGAGAACCGCGCCTCGTATTACGAGGAAGCCGGGGCCCTGCGCGACATGGTGCAGAACCACATGCTGCAGCTTCTCACCATGACCGCGATGGAGCCTCCCGTCTCCTTCGACGCCGAGACGGTGCGCGCGGAGAAGGTGAAGGTGCTGCGCGCGATCCATCCGCTATGCCCCGAGGATACGCCCTATTGCGCCGTACGAGGGCAGTATGGACCCGGATCAATTGGCGGCAAGCAGGTTGTCGGATACCGCCAGGAACCCGATGTGAACCCCGCCTCGAATACAGAGACCTTTGCGGCCGTGAAACTGCACATCGAGAACTGGCGCTGGGCCGGCGTGCCCTTCTACTTGCGGGCGGGCAAGCGTCTGGCCCGGCACACCACCGAGATCGCCGTTCAGTTCAGACAACCGCCTCTGCGGCTGTTCCATGGCACGCGCGATCTTTCGCCGAACCTGATCGTCGTGCGCATCCAGCCTGACGAAGGTATTGGGCTGCGTTTTTCCGCCAAGCGCCCCGGACCGGGTACGCGCGTGCGTGACGTGAACATGGATTTCCGCTACTCCACAACCTTCGGCATGGCCTCGGCCAACGCCTACGAGCGTCTGCTTCTGGATTGCATGCTTGGGGATCCAACCTTGTTCGCCACCAGCAATTTCGTCGAGCTGGGGTGGTCGCTGGTGACGCCCATCCTGGAACAATGGAAGAACAATCCGGCGCCCGACTTCCCCAACTATGCGGCCGGCACCTGGGGACCGGCAGCGGAGGACAAACTCATGGACTACGGCCAGTCATGGAGAAATCCCGGTCAGTCGGAGGGCGACGCAGGTATCGAGTGAGCCGATGAAAACAGTCAGCCTCCCGCCGGAGAAAGGCAGTCTGGTCCTGTGTGACGGCGCGACCGCGCTGGGACGCAGGGCCGCCGAATGCTTCGTCCAGGCCGCGGAGGCCGCCGTGCAGGATGCCGGCACTTTCTCTGTTGCCCTTTCCGGAGGCTCTACTCCTGAGCTGATGTACCAGCAACTCGCAGGGCCGGAGTTCCGCGAACGGGTTCCCTGGGCCCAAGGCGAATACTTCTGGAGCGATGAGCGCTGTGTACCCCCGCAGCATCCGCAGAGCAACTACGGGTTGGCCCAGCGCGCGCTACTGTCGCAGGTTCCAATCCCGCGCCACCGCATTCACCGCATGCCCGGCGAACTGGACCCCGAGCGCGCAGCGGGGGAATACGAACAGGAACTGCGTGGGATCTTCAGAGTGGCGCCGCCGGACCTCCCGCGATTCGACCTGGTGCTGCTCGGCATGGGGGATGATGGCCACACCGCCTCGCTGTTCCCTGGATCGGCTGCGCTCGACGAAAGCACGCGCTGGGTGGCCGCCAACTACGTGAAGAAGTTCAATGCGCACAGGCTGACGCTGACTTTCCCGGTGATCAACGCGGCCCGCAACGTGGTGTTTCTGGTCTCGGGCGGGGGGAAAGCTCCCGCATTGCGTCAGGTGATGCGAGGCGGCGGAGCGCCTGTGCCCGCTGAGCGAGTTCATCCCCAGGACGGCAAGCTGATCTGGTTCGTGGACGAAGCTGCCGCCGCTCAGCTTGACTGAAAGCAGCACGGATCGCATCGCACGCTGCGAGCTGGAAGGTGTGATTCATGGCACGAGGTCCCTGGCTTCACCCGGGATTTCGGCGGCGGATTCCCGCCCGGTGAGCGTCTCCGGTTTGTGCTCTGCTCCGAGGACCTCGCGGACCTTCCGCCCGAGGTCGGGAGGACCAAACGGTTTCTGCAGGAACAGCGCCCCGGGCTCGAGGATGCCTTTGCGATAGACTGCGGCTTCGGCATAGCCCGATATGTACAGCACTTTGATGGCTGGGCGGAGCAGGGCCATCCGCTCGGCGAGATCACGGCCGTTCATTCCCGGCATGATGACGTCCGTGATCATCAAAGAGATCTCCCCCGGGTGTTCGCCGGCGATACGTAACGCTTCCTCACCGCGGTCCGCTTCCAGCACCGTGTAGCCGTTGGTTTGCAGATAATCGCGGACCAGGGTGCGCACGCCGTCTTCATCCTCGACCACCAGCAGCGTTTCCGAGCCCTGGCAGTCCGCGGTCGGCGCGGCGGCCTCCTGCAGGAGCCCGGGCATGGCATGCACGCGGGGCAGGTACACCTCGAAGGTGGCGCCCTGTTCCGGTGCGCTGTGCACCCAGATGTATCCGCCGCTCTGCTTGACGATACCGTAGACGGTAGCCAGCCCCAGGCCGGTGCCCTTGCCGGTCTCCTTGGTGGTGAAGAACGGTTCGAAGATGTGGGAGCGCACCTCGGGCGTCATGCCGCTTCCCGTGTCGCTGACCGACAGGACAACGTAGAAACCCGGCGGCATATTGGCGTGCTGGGCGGAGAAGGTCTCATCGACCACCGCGTTCGCGGTCCCGACGATGAAGCGGCCGCCTTGCGGCATGGCGTCGCGGGAGTTAGCGGCAAGATTCATGATCACCTGGCCGATCTGCCCGGGATCGGCGCGCACTCTGCCCAGGTCTTCCTCCGGCGTCACCACAAGCTCCACGTCCTCCCCGAGCATGCGGCGCAGCAGGTCCTTCATCTCGCTGATAACCTCGTTCAGGTTGAGGACCCTGGGCGCGAGCACCTGCTGGCGGCTGAAGGCGAGCAATTGCCGGGTGAGGCCGGCGGCGCGATCGGCTGCTTTGCGGATTTCGCCCGCTCCCCTTTCCAGGAATTCCGCCGAGTCGCGCCGTGCCAGCATCAGCTCGCTGTAACCGATGATGATGCTGAGCAGATTGTTGAAATCGTGCGCCACGCCGCCCGCCTGCCGGCCAACAGCTTCCATCTTCACCGCCTGCCGGAGCTGCTCCTGCAGGCGCTGCCGCTCGCTGACGTCGCGCACGATGGCCACCAGGCAGAGAATCTTCCCGGCATCCCCGTGGATGGGGAACAGGGAAGCCTCCACCGTTTTCTCCCGGCCTGACTTGGTGCGGATGTGCGATTCCTGCTCCCACCGGCCGCCGACCAGCACCGCCTGCCAGTGCTCCTGGAAGTGGGCTTCTCCGACGAACAGCGCGGGCGTGCGGCCGCGCAGTTCTTCGATGGAATACTCGGTCAGCGCCTGGTGGGCGGCGTTCTGTTCGCTGAAGTGCCCCTCGGGCGTGAGGATGGCGACGGCGTCGGTCGAGGACTCCAGGATGCGGCCGAAGAGGCGGAGACGCTCCTCCGCTCGCTTGCGCTCTTCGCGGATCTGCTTCTCGCGCAGGGCGCGCTCAATCGCCAGGGGCAGGCGGAAGAGTCTCTCCTTCAGTACGAAATCCGCCGCCCCCAGCTTGATCATCTCCACCGCTGTCTCTTCCCCCAGGGTCCCGGTCACCATCACCACCGGGAGTTCCCTGCCCGAGTCGCGGACCATCGCTAGCACGTCCGCGCCACTCCACCCCGGCAAGCGGTAATCACAAAGCACCAGGTCGTAACTGTCCGCGCTTAGAGCCTCCTCAAACTGCTCTCGAGTCTCAACCGCATGTTGAAGGACGGAGTAGCCTGCCTTTTCGAGCACACGCATAGAGAGCTGGACGTCGTCGGCACAGTCGTCGACGAACAGCACCCGTAGGCGACGGGATCCCAAAGAGGACTTCGTCTCCCCTGCCATTGCCCGGCGACATGCACGTCACATGCCAGCGCAGTGATCGCTCACTTTTCCTTAAGCTGTTGTTGTCCTGAATTCAGCAACCGCGGTGCGGGCGAGTTGTGGAGCGCCGCGTTCCTAAACAGAACAGATTCCCAATACAAACCGGACAGCAGACTGCCCGAACAGGTTGTGCAACAAACCTTGCCTCGCCGAGCCGCCTGAATCGACGGGCCGATAGTGCCGTCCGTCACAGCCCACTCAGCCGGTGACACTGTAGACTGTAGTAGCCCATGAGCACGGGAATTAAGACAAGCAAGCCTGGCGGCGCGGTCACGCACCCGGCCCACGATGTATTGCGTTCCGAACAGCGCCCCTTGGATACGCTCTTCGCGCCCCAAAGCGTGGCCGTGGTCGGGGCCACGGAGAAGGCGGGCAGTGTAGGCCGCAGCATCCTTCGCAACCTGGTCACCAGCCCGTTTGGCGGGACCGTGTTTCCCATCCACCCCAGCCGTTCGAGCGTGCTCGGGATCAAGGCCTATCCGAGCATCGCGGCGGTGCCGGAGGCGGTCGAGCTGGCGGTGATCGCCACGCCGGCGCCTACCGTGCCGGGGATCATCAAGGAGTGCGTCGATGCGGGAGTGCGGGGCGCCATCATCATCTCCGCTGGCTTCCGGGAGACAGGCCCTGCAGGTCTCGAGCTCGAACAACAGGTTCTGGGGGAAGCACGGCGCGGACGCCTGCGCATCATCGGTCCCAACTGCTTCGGGGTGATGATGCCGCTGAGCGGAATGAACGCCACCTTCTCGACCGAGATCGCCCGCCCGGGCAGCGTAGGGTTCGTCAGCCAGAGCGGCGCCCTCTGCGCCGCGGTTTTGGACTGGAGCCTGCGTGAGACGGTGGGCTTCAGCGCCTTCGTCTCCGTGGGTTCGATGCTGGATGTCGGCTGGGGCGACCTGATCTATTACCTCGGCGATGACCCCCGGACCTCCTGCATCATGATGTACATGGAGTCGATCGGCGACGCGCGCTCCTTCCTTTCGGCGGCGCGCGAGGTGGCGATGACCAAGCCCATCATCGTGATCAAGGCCGGGCGGACGGAGGCGGCGGCGCGCGCGGCTGCCTCGCACACCGGGGCGCTGACCGGCAGCGATGAGGTCCTGCACGCTGCCTTCCGGCGCTGCGGCGTCCTGCGGGTCAACACCATCTCCGACCTCTTCCACATGGCCGAGGTGCTGGGCAAACAGCCGCGCCCCCGCGGACCACGGCTGGCCATTGTGACCAACGCCGGAGGTCCCGGCGTGCTGGCTTCCGACTTCCTCATGGCCGAAGGCGGCGAACTAGCCGAGCTTTCGGCGGAGACCATCGAGGCGCTGAGCCAGTTCCTGTCGCCACACTGGAGTCACGCCAACCCGGTGGATACCATCGGCGACGCCGATGCCACTCGCTACGTGAAAGCGGTGGAAGTCGTCGGCAAGGATCCCAACTGCGACGCGGTGCTGGCCATCCTGGTCCCGCAGGGCATGGCCGACCCGGCGGAAGCGGCGGAGAAACTGAAGGCCAGCGCCGACCAACGCCCCAAGCCCCTGCTCGCCAGTTGGATGGGCGGCCCCAGCGCGAATCTCGGCGAAAGCATCCTGAGCCGCGCCAATATTCCGTGCTTCCCCTTTCCCGAGACCGCGATCCGCATGTTCAATTACATGTGGCGCTACAGTTACAACCTGCGCGGGCTCTACGAGACGCCCGTACTCTCCGCCGGTGCAGAAGGTGCGCCCGCCCGGACGGCTGCCGAAAGGATCATCCAGCGAGCACGCCAGCGCCGCAGGACCTTGCTGACGGAGGCGGAATCCAAGCACCTGCTGGCCGCCTACGGGATTGCCACCGTCGAGACGCACATCGCATCCAGCGAAGACGCTGCCGCCGAAACGGCCGCCAGGATCGGCTACCCGGTCGTCCTGAAGCTCGATTCGGAAACCATCACCCACAAGACGGACGTAGGCGGGGTGCAGTTGAACCTGCACGATGAGGGCGAGGTCCGCCGCGCCTGGCATGCCATCCGGATATCGGTCAGCGAGAAGGTGGGGCCGGAGTACTTCCAGGGGGTGACCGTGCAGCCGATGATCCGGCTGGAGGGCTACGAGCTCATCCTCGGCAGCTCCATCGACCCCCAGTTCGGCCCCGTGCTGCTTTTCGGCGCCGGCGGACAACTGGTGGAGGTGTTCGGGGACCGCGCCCTGGCGCTGCCGCCTCTCAACACCACGCTCGCCCGCCGCATGATGGAGCAGACCCGCATCTTCAAAGCCCTCCAAGGCGTGCGCGGCCGTGAGCCGGTGAATCTTGCCGCGCTCGAAGAACTCCTGGTGCGGTTCAGCCAACTGGTGGTGGAGCAGCGCTGGATCAAGGAAATCGACGTCAATCCGCTGCTGGCCTCACGCGAACATCTGCTGGCGCTGGACGCGCGCGTGCTCGTGCACGGCCCGGCGATGACCGAGGACCTGTTGCCCCGCCCCGCCGTGCGTCCCTATCCGGCGCAGTACGTCGGCGACTGGACGCTGAAGAACGGCCAGACGGTGACCATCCGTCCTATCCGTCCCGAGGACGAGCCGCTGATGGTGCGGTTCCACCAGACGCTTTCCGAGCGCAGCGTCTACCTGCGCTATTTCAACGCCCTCAAGCTGAGCCAGCGCATCGCGCACGACCGGCTGATGCGCATCTGCTTCATCGATTACGACCGCGAGATGGCGCTGGTCGCGGTGCAGACCGATCCCGCCACCGGCGCCCAGGAGATCCTCGGAGTGGGTCGGCTCAGCCGCCTGCACGGCATCAACGAAGCCGAATACGCGGTGCTGGTCGGTGATCAGTGGCAGCGGCAGGGACTGGGTACGGAACTGCTGCGCCGCATGCTGGAAATCGCCCGCCAGGAGAAGATCGCCCGCGTGGTGGGCAGCTTCCTGGAGGAAAACTACGAGATGCAGAGCGTCTCGAAGAAGCTCGGTATGAAGCTGGTGCGCGCCATGGACGAGGCGCTGGTCAGGGCGTTTATTGACCTGTAGTTTGTGGTCTGCGAGTGTGGACCTCATCGGCGCCGGCGGTTGCAAGCGGCGGCAGAGCGAATCCTCTCTCCGCATTCCGTCCAGGCTGATAGACGCAGCACAACTCTTCTGCCATCGCATCGCCGGTCCGCGCGTAGGCTCGTGCACGCGAGCCGCCGCAGATCTCCTTGAATTCACACACCCCGCACTTCCCTTTCAACTGCGAAGTGTCGCGAAGCGCGCGGAACAGCGGCGAATTGCGGTAGAGATCGGCCAGCCGTTGTTTGCGGATGTTGCCGGCGGACAACGGCAGGAAGCCACTTGGGAAAACCTCGCCCACGTGAGAGACAAATACGAAACCCTTGCCGTCGTTCAGTCCGCGCGGCGCCCGCGCAATGCCATCACCCCCTAGCGCGGCAGGAAACGCTTGCGCGGCGGCCACTGAGGTTCTTGCCGATGCCAGCCCCTGCCTTCGCTCCTCGGCGCGCCGTTGCAGCAGGAACCGGCGGTAGTGCTGCGCTTCAGTGGTCTTGATGTCGAACGTCACGCGCCCCGAAGTCTGGTAAAGCTTCTCGAAGATCATCTCGAATTCGTCCGCCGTAACCAGGTCCGCACTCTGGCCGCGTCCCGTCGGCACCAGAAAGAAGACACTCCAGAGCACGATGTCGAGCGTCTCCAACAGCCGCACCATGGAATCGAAGTCGTCGAGATTACGCCGCGTGATCGTGGTGTTGATCTGCACCGGCAGGCCGAGTTCGCGCGCCCAGCGGATGGCGTTGAGCGTCCACTGGTATGAACCGTGGACCCGGCGGAAGGCGTCGTGGATCTCCGCGGTCGAGCCGTCGAGGCTTACCGCCAGCCGCGCCAATCCGTCCTGCTTCAACTCTGCAATCGCCTCTTTCGTCAGCAATGGCGTGGCGCTCGGCGTCATGGAGGTGTGCACGCCTCGTCGGTGCGCGTATTGCACCAACTCGTAGATGTCCGGCCGCTTCAGCGGGTCGCCGCCCGTGAGCACAAACACCGGCACCTTCATCTCCGCGATCTGGTCGATCAGCCCCTTGGCTTCTGCCGTGGACAGCTCGAACGGGTTGCGCTGCGGCTGGGCACAGGCGCGGCAGTGAACGCACGCTAGGTCACAGGCCTGCGTCGTCTCCCAGATGACGATGTATGGCTTCTCGTTGAAGTCAAGCTTTCGCGGCGTTGCCATGGCGTTCCTCACCTGTCCCGGCATTCCATCACCAGCGCAACGCCTGCCCTATGACCTATGTCACAGTCCGCGATCTTTACTGTTTTCGCGCGCGGTGTGACCGAAGTCATACCGAGCATGATTGCCGACCCATATGGTGGGAGCCATCGGGAGGAAGTCATGGTCATCTCCGAGAACACAACCGTGGCCGAGGCCGTGAAGGCCGTACCTGGCGCCCGGCGGGTCTTCGATAAACACGGGCTGCACGGATGCGGCGGGGCACGCGGACCGACCGAGCCGCTCTCTTTCTTCGCCTCTGTCCACCAGGTCGACCTGAAGGCGTTGCTGGAGGAGCTGAACGCTGAGGCACAACGTCCGCAGGAGCGCTACGTGTACCAGGAATCACTTGAAGACTACATCTATCGGCGCTTCTTCAAGGCGGGTGTCGCCATCGTGCTCACGGTCGGCGCGCTGTGGGGAGCGGTGAACCTGGCGCAGATCGCGCTTGGCAAGAGCTTCCTGCAACTGCACCTAGTGCAGTCCATCCATGCGCACGCGCACGCCATGATCTTCGGCTGGGTCGGCTTGTTCGTCATGGGCTTTGCCTACCAAAGCTTCCCGCGTTTCAAGAACACGAAGCTCTGGCGTCCTGACCTGGCCAACCTCTCGTTCTATTTAATGGTGACCGGAATCATCGCCCGCATGGCTGCCGAGTTGCTCATCCACAACGAACTCGGGATCGCGCTGGGTGTCTTCTCCGGCGCGGTGGAGTTGATCGCGATCGTGCTCTTCCTCACCGTGCTTTACAAGACCGCGCGCAAATCCATCGAGCCACACAACCCTTATGAGAAGTTCATCGCCGGGTCATTCCTGTGGTTCTTCCTGCAGGCCCTGCTGAGCGATTTCTTCTTCTTCGCCAAGGCGACTGCAGTCGGACAGCAGCAGCTCATCCGCCGGATTGCTCTGATCGACGGGCCACTGCGCGACATGCAACTGCTCGGCTTCACCGCGCTGATTATTGCCGGAGTCAGCCAGAGATTTGTCCCGCTGGTATATGGCCTCCGGCGCCCGAAGAAAGACCGCCAGTCGCTCATCTTCGCCATCATGAACATCAGCCTGGTGCTGAACGTCATCAGCTACGTGGCCGTCCTGACCACGGGCAACCTCACGTGGGGACTCGGACTCGAGGTCGCCTACGTGCTGATGCCAGTCTGGGCGGTGCTGCTCGCAATTCAGCTCGGCGTGTTCAGCAAGCCTACACAGCCTGACCGCACCTTCAAGTTCATTCGCGGCGCATACGTCTGGCTGATTATCGCCAACGTCATGATGCCGTTCTTCCTGCTCTATGGCATCGCGATGCACCAGGGATTCGCACATGCTTATATGGGTGCTCACCGGCACGCCTTCACCGTCGGCTTCATCAGCATGATGATCATGGGCGTGGCCGCGCGTGTGGTACCCATCCTCGCTGGCGTGGATGCTCGCAAGCTTTCCAGCCTCTGGGGCCCGTTCCTCCTGATAACCCTCGGCAACAGCGGCCG
>DATKLD010000271.1:0-37751 GCA_035542595.1 Terriglobales bacterium | reverse complement strand
CCCATCTCCGCCAGGATCGAGGAAGCGAACAGGCCGGCGAAGCTGCCGTAGCTGGCATCAATCACTCGGATGTGGGCAAGAGCTTCGGGTTTCTTCAACACATCTTCCGGGGATGTCTCCCGATGTGCCCATCTTGCATACTCCGCGTCCTTGGCCATGCCGACAATTCTTTTGTCATCCATTTCGTTTCTTCTCCGAGAACAACGGGAACTTCACGCCGCTCACGCCATCCCACTCCGCCGGAGGACAGTGCGACGGGATCTGCGGATTCCACCTGAAAATGACTTTTTCGTCTTCCAGCTTCTTCACCTCGTCCGGCGGCAGGCCCAGGATCTTCGTGAACACGTAGCCGTTGTCGAACCCCAGCGGACGGCAGCTCCATTTCAATCGCGCCGGGGTTTCGCTTAACCTCGGCGGGTAGCACTGTTGCACCATGGGACCATACAGTGCGTCGTCGTATTCCTGGATCGCGCCCCGCTCCCGCAGATGCCGGCTGTGATACGCGTCCTTGGCGGACAGGACTCGTGACGCGGCGAAGCCATACTTGTCTCCGAGCTCCTCTACCTCTTTTACACGTTTTGTTCTCGTCCACCGTGTGATCCGGTCCACAATTTTTCTGGCGTTTTCATCTTTCAGCCGCTGGGCAGGGTCAGGATATTTTTTATGGAGGTCCGCCTCTCCCATGGCTTTGCACAGCCCTTTGAACTCCTCATTACCGAAGGCTGCCAGGGCCACCCACCCGTCGCTGCACTCAAAAAGGTCGGAGGGGCAGATTGCGAGGTCCCGGTTCCCTGACCTCTTTCTGTTTTCGCCGGTCTTGAAGCTGTAGAGCCAGGTCCAGTCGAGCAACCGGATGACGTTTTCCACCTGCATGTAGTCGATGAACTGGCCTTCACCCGTTCTGGCTCGGTGATTCAGCGCTGCCACGATGCTGACGGCGCACATCAGCCCGGTGACCCAGTCCGCAATCCACACGCCGGACTTGATGGGCCCGCGCTCTTCAAAGCCGGTGATGGACGAAAGGCCCCCCATGCTCTGCGCCACCGCGTCGTAGGAAGTTCGTCCCGTCCAGGGCCCCCAGCTTCCATAGCCAGAAACATGCAATTGAATGATTCGCGGGTTGATTTGACTAAGTTCTCTGTAGCTCAGCCCCCATTGCGCCATTCTGCCCGGCGTGAGGTTGTCCACGACCACATCGGACCGTTTTACGAGGTCGAGGAAGAGCTCCTTCGCGCGGGGATTGCCAAGATGCATCCCTACCCAGTACTTGTTGTGGTTTTCTATTTCCAGGCCGGGGGACATGTTCTTCCAGAAATATGCGTAAGGGGTCACGAAGCGCATCTGGTCTCCCCGCTGCCCCTCGAACTTGATCACTTCAGCCCCGAATTCCGCCAGGTAATCACATGCCGCCGGGCCGAGGACCACGTAACAGACTTCCAGGACCCTTATGCCCTGGAGCGCCTCTCGCTTCTCGAAGATCTGTCGTGGGTCCAATAATTCCTTCATCAAGCCTTGATAGGCTTTTCCTTTAGGCATATCCGTTCTTTGCCCTCCCGCCGCGAGCGCCCGGGCGGAGCGACTCGGGATTTCCTTCTTGATTCTGAAAACGGCCAGCATTGTACGCCGGTCTCGGCTGTCCGCGACGCGGAAACGGTTTTCATCCACGGTCCGAATCACAAGGCTGCAAGCAAAGAAACTGTACAATACCTCAGAACTCCGAAATGGAAACTGACCCAAGCGGGGTGGAGTAATGCCCGAGTCCATCGACTGGCCGCGATCACGTCCGCTGCGGCGACGCCGCCGCTGGCCCCTCATTCTCGCTCTTATCCTCCTTGGCGCTGTCCTGTTGGGAGGCAGGACGGCAGCGTCGTATTACGTCGACGCGCTGTGGTTCGGGTCGCTCGGGTATGGAGACGTGTTCTGGAAAATACTGAGGCTTCAGTCGACCGCCTTCACAGCATTTACCGGGGCCACATTTTTCATTCTGTACTTATCCTTTCTGGCTCTGAGACGCGCGTATCCCGCCGAATTACCGGGCGGTGGCGTGATATTCATCGGCGGACGGCCCGTGGAGCTGCCGGTCGAATCCATCCTGCGCCTGGTTGCGCTCGGTGTCTCTCTCGCGATTGCTGTTATGACTGGGGCCGCCATGACAGCAGAATGGCCGACGCTTGCGCTTTATTGGTACGCGCCACGGGCTGCCGGCGGCGTCGTGGATCCGATCTTCGGCAAGCCGCTGAACTTTTATCTGTTCATGTTGCCCGCGTGGCAGCTCATCACCGGCTGGCTGATGGTGCTCGCTGTGATTACCTGCGCCGTGGCCGCGTTCTTCATCCTCATCAGCGGCGGGGCGCGCGCACTTGCCGGACGCCGCGGCACCTATTTCCCGTTGCCCTGGCGCGGATTCTCCGTCACGTTTGCGTTTCTGTTGCTGATCCTGGCAATGCGCACGTACGTCGGCCGGTTTGAGCGATTGCTCGACGACCACACGATCTTCGCCGGCGTCACCTACACGGACGCGCACGTCACGCTCCCGGGCCTGCTCGTCGTGTGCTTAGCGCTCGTTCTCGGCGCGGTGATCGCAATCGCAAACGCCGTGTCGGGGCCGCAGGTGCGCCGGCTTTTTGTAGCGATCGTTCCCGCCGCCGTATGTTATTTCGCCCTTCAGGTGATCGGCTGGTACGTCAGCAGCTTTATCGTCAAACCAAACGAACTGGTGCGCGAGCGGCCCTACATCGCCCACAACATCGGCCTGACCCGGCAGGCCTACGGATTGGACCGGGTTTCGCAGCGCGAGTTCCCCGCCGAGACGACCCTCGAAGCCATCGATCCGGCGAACAATCAGGCTACGCTTCAGAACATTCGCTTGTGGGACTGGCGTGCGCTACAGGACACGCTGCGCCAGATCCAGGAGATCCGCACCTACTACGACTTTCCCGACATCGACATTGATCGCTACGAAATCGACGGCGCGCTTCGCCAGGTGATGCTGGCCACGCGCGAGTTGAACGTCGAGAAGCTGCCGGAGAGCAGCCGCAACTGGATCAACGAAAAGCTGATCTACACCCACGGCTATGGCATCACCATGAACCCCGTGAATGGGTTCACGCCGGAAGGACTGCCAACGCTGATGCTGAGCAACATGCCCGTCGAGAGCAGCGTGCGCGGTCTCACCGTTGCACGCCCAGAGGTTTATTTCGGCGAGCTGACCAACACTGATGTGTACGTGAAGACCCGGCAGAAGGAATTCAACTACCCGCAAGGCCAAACCAATAGCCTGACCTCGTACGAGGGAAGCGGTGGCATTGTCCTCGGCGGCTTCCTGCGCCGCATCATCATCGCGCTCGACCGTGGCGACCTCGGCAAGCTGCCGTTCAGCGACGACGTGAACAAGGAGAGCCGCCTGCTGATGCGGCGAAACGTCCGCGATCGCGTGTCGACCCTGGCGCCGTTTCTCACCTACGATCCCGACCCGTACATCGTGGTTGGCGACGATGGCAGGCTGTCATGGATCATGGATGCATTCACGGTCTCAGACAGCTATCCGTACTCGAGGCATTACTATCTCGAGCGCAATCCCATTAACTACATGCGGAACAGCGTTAAGGTGGTAATCGACGCCTATGATGGGACCACGACGTTCTACGTGATCGACACAGAGGACCCGATCATCGCCGGGTACCGCCGCATCTTTCCCAGCCTGTTTAAGGATGTGGCAGCGATGCCCCTGACGCTGCGCAAGCATCTGCGCTACCCCGAGCTGTTGCTCAAACTGCAGGCGAGCGTTTACGGCTTGTATCACATGAGCGATCCGGAGGTTTTCTACAACCGGGAAGATCTGTGGACAGTGGCGACCGAAGTCGGCATGGGCGAACGCGGCGAGCAGGCGACGCAGACGATGGAACCGAATTTCGTGCTGATGAAGCTGCCCGGTGAAACCGGCGTGGAGTTCGTGGAGATTCTGCCATTCACGCCGGCCAAGCGGAACAATCTGATTGGCTGGATTGCCGGACGCAGCGATGGCGCGCATTACGGCACTCTGGTCGTCTACGACTTCCCGAAAACGAAGCTTGTGGATGGACCGCTGCAGGTAGAAGCGCGAGTCGACCAGAATGCGCAGCTTTCAGGACAATTGACGCTGTGGAATCAGCAAGGCTCGCACGTGCGGCGCGGGACCTTGCTGGTGATTCCATCGGGGCGCGGGCTCCTGTATGCGGAGCCGATTTACCTGCAGGCCGAGCGGAGCCCGATGCCGGAGTTGCGTCTGGTCGTGCTGGCGCTGCAAGACCGCCTGGCGTACGGGCCGACCTTCGAGTCGGCGATGGCAGCTCTTTTCGGGGGAGCAGCTTCGTCGACGAGCGCCGCCGCTGCCCCCACGGAGCCAACCCGGCCCGCGGCAGCATTGGCCGTGCCCCAGCCCGCAGCGGATCTCAACGCGCTCATCGCGGAGGCCGCCAAAGATCTTGCCGACTACCAACGCCTGACCGCGGAAGGCAAGCTCGGCGAGGCCGGGCAGAAGCTTGAGCACCTGAAGCGCACTCTCGACGAACTGAATCGGCGCCAAAGATGATCTTGCCAGTGGCGCCGCTACTTCTTCACGCCTGATTAGCGTTGACTAATAAACGTACGAAGTGTTCCAGCAAAGCCCCTGTGACGGCCGTCACATACCTGAGTGATTACAGCCACGGAAGCCGGTGAAACCCGACAGTATTGTTAACAGGACCCTGTGGGGTTCGAGAGAGGTCGAATGCCGGAAAAAACCCAGAAAACGTCCACCGAATGGAGTCAGGCTCAAGTATACGGACTCGCTCTCATTTGCCTTGTGGTCGGCGTCGCGGTTGGATATCTACTCCGCGGCTCGAGTCCCCTTCCGGCGTCGCCGGCTCCGGTGGCGCGCCAGGCCGGCCAGGCGCCTCCAAGTGCCGGTGGCGCCGCGGGTAATGCGCAGGTTACTCCGGAACAACTGAAACACATGGCTGATAAGCAAGCCGAGCCCGTGCTTGCCCAGTTAGCGGCGACGCCTAATGATCCCGCTCTATTGGCGCAGGCTGGAAATATCTATTTCGACACTCAGCAATTCAAGGACGCGGTTAACTACTACAATCGAGCTCTTCAACGCGATCCGAACAACAGCAACGTTCGCACTGACATGGCAACGGCTTATTGGTATCTGGGCGATCCCGACCGGGCCATTGCAGAGTTCGACCGAGTACTGAAGAAGGAACCGAACAAGCCAAATGCGCTGTTCAACCGTGGGATCGTCCGCTGGCAGGGGAAGATGGATATTAAGGGCGCAGTGGCTGATTGGGAGGCGCTACTCAAGGCAGATCCACAGTATCCGCAGCGTTCTGCGGTTGAACAGCTTATTGCACAGGCAAAGCAACACGCCAATATCAAGCCCGGTGAAAAGGCCTCCAAGCCGGCAATGTGATATCAGCTCTGACCTCCTGATTCCGCATGCCCCGACGCGAGATAAAGAGGCTCGCGGGAATAGGTGAATGACCGTTGTGGACGCAAGAAGCAAGCTGGATGGGTACCACTGCGGAAGCGAAACAAAGTGAACCAGCAAGCGAACATATCTGCTGGTGATTCTGCCGGGGGGATCCTCGTCCCGTCGGATCCGAACTCACACGAAAGAGCCAAACAGTAAAAAAGCTGAGGCTGGGCAGTTTCGCCCAGCCTCAGCTCGGTTATTGCTTACTTCAGTGTGTAGGTCCCACTAGTCACCACGCTGGTCGTGTAGTTCGCGGCCGATGCGATTGCCTTGACCGTGTAGACGCCAGCGGCATTCGGGAGCGCGAACGTCGGCCAACTCCCGGAGTAGTTGAGGGCTGTGCTGCCGGCCCCGCACGTTCCGTTGCTTGCCGTAGGGGCGGTGCCGTCGTAGCGGTAGCAAATGGTCGCCGAGGTGTCAGTGTCGGTCAACAGGACGTTCACCACACCCGCCGACAGCGAGTAGGTTCCGGGATACTTCGCGCCACCAGCATTGGAGAATACCGGCGCGGCCAGCTTAACCGTAAACGTCGCCGGCCCGGCTGCTGCACTGGTGGAATAGCCGGTCGCGGCAGCGATCGCCCTGATTGTGGCGGTCATGACCGGGATCGGCGCAGAGTACAGGTTGGACGAGGTCGTCGGGATCGATCCATCCGTTGTGTAGTAGATGGCGGTCCCGGCCGGGGCCGTGATATCCGACAACGTTATTGTCGCTGTCGTCCCGTAGTTGTAAGTCCCGCCAGTCGGTGAAATGGTCGGGGTCGGCACCTTCGGAATGGTGTAGTAGCCGCCCACCACCGGACTGGGTGAATAGTTGTACGAGTTCGGGCCAGCAGCGAGGGCATACACGGTTTCGCTGCCATTCACCGCAATCGAGCACGGGTTGGTAGCGCACTTCTGTGTTGCCGCTGTCCCCGGGACAAAAGCGGACCCGGCACCGACAGCAACAGAAGGAGTCGAACCATCGGTGGTGTAGAAAATCGCCACCAGGTTGCCTTCGGCCACCGCAGGATCGCTGATGGTCAGCGTCGTCGTCGGCCCGTTGTATGGATAAGGCGGGTTGAACGTCGGCGCCGGCGCTGCCGTGTTGTGCATGTTGACAGCTTTAGACGCCAGGAAGGCCCTGCTGAACGCCGGTATACCGCTTGTCGGTGGTGTCAATCCGTAAGGATTGGTTGTGCCGTCTCCGCCGATGTGGCACTGACCGCAAGCGATGTCAACGTCCAGAGCGACCGCCGGGTAGTTCGGGGTGGACGCGTACGTAACAGGATTCGTAACCGTGATCGGATACGTGTTCGGCTGTGCGTTCTTGCCGCTGCCGTAGGTCGTGTAGTAAGTCGCTGCCGACGGGAAGGTGCTGTAGGCAGGGTCCTCGTTAATTCTGAAGTAGTGATAAGTCGCCGCTCCACTCGCACCTGCCATGTGGCAGACTACGCAGGAGCCGGAGGTGAAGTTTGCCATTCCGTTCAGGGACGTTACGCCTCCGTATCCGTTCGGATACGGGGTGTTTTGCCCGGTTGGATGCGCCATGGTCCCCGCGTGCTCACTATGGCAATCGGTGCACTGATGGGTAAGGGGAGGAGCAACGTTGGTGGCGTTGACCTCCAGCAGAGTGTTGTGGACATCATGGCATCCCGCGCAGCCAGCGTTCTTCGTCGTGTCCAAAGGAAGTCCGCCGGGTCCGGTACCGGTTTTCGCGCCGAGCGCCTGGCCTGAGTCCGTAAAGAAGCTGTTGTAGGTACCGGTCAAGGTCACCGACAGGTCCGTGGAGTTCTGCGTGGTCTGGTCAAAGGTGCCAATGAACTGGGCATGCGGGCTGTTCAGGAATGCCTGCGCTCCATTGGCGCCGTGAGACATCGAGGGCTTATAGGGTCCAAACGTTCCGCCAGCCGCGATGCAGTCGTTATAGTTATAGGCTGGGGTATGAGAGATGGAGCAGGAGCCTGAGGACTTGAACGCGCCATCTGGCACACCAGCGATCCCAAGCGTCTGGCCGGGAAGCTGGGCAGGGTGAATGCTGCCCTGAACGCCAGCAACACCGGTGGCGATTTCCTGCCGGTGACACTCGATGCACAGCGCGGTTGATTTTTGGTTAACCGGGACGTTCGGGAGCGGGCGAATGTATACCGGTGTGGCGGGGGGTGGGACGCAGGCCCCGTCCAATGTGAAGATCGGAGACCCGTCTGGGTTGCTGGGCATTGTGCTGCAGGAGTCGAGACTGACAAGGTGGCTAATGCGTCCCTGAGTCGGAGTTGGAGTCCCGCTGACGTTGTAGTTGGGGTTATATTGGGTGGCTTTGAACTGCATGTCGGCCTTGTGGCACCTTTCGCACTGAATGCCGCTCAAGTACCACGAAGAAGTGTCCCCGGCCTTCCCAGAGCCTGGATAGCGGCTGAGATTGGCGTCGCTGATCTTGCCATCGGGAACGTATTTGCTACTCACAGGGTCCAAAACGACACTGGTGGGTTCCGGACCGTTGGCGTCGAAGCGGTAGCCGACGGTATGGCAGCGCCCGCAGGAATAGTTAAAGCCCAAAGTTCCCTCGCCCCCACCCTGGAACAAGTTGTAGGGATCCTCGTTCCAGCCGAAGACGTAATAAAGTGGATATGTGTTGCCGTTGGAGAGCAGCGTGATCGTTCCGTTTGTCCAGTTGTACGTGTTTCCGGAAGGATCGGCAAACGAGGTATCACTGAAAAGCGGGATCCCCGCGGTGCTCCATGGGGCTTGACCCGGGACCACCTTGCGGAGCATGTTCTTGTGGCCCATGGTCATGTAATTTGCGCCAATGGCGTTTCCGCCGCCGGTCGCATTGCCGTGGTGGCAGCCCCAGCACGGGTTGGAAGGGATGCTACCGGCCGCAGGAACATCTCCGCTTGCGTAGGCCTTCCACCCGCCAAATTTTCTGGGACTTGCGGTCACAAACGTCGAATTCCAGGTCCCAAACCACTGCGCCCCGTCACTGTGATAGTACTGCCCAGCGACGCAGGGGTTGCTCGTATCGTAGCAATCAACAGCGGCCGCGTTGGCGGTGTTATTTTGCGATGTTGAGTTGGTAAGAAGTTTGTCCTGCGCAATGGTGCTGAGCGAACATATCAGTGTGAATGCAAGAAAAATGATAACAATGGGAACTCTGGGTTTTGTTCCCCTTAAGCGCGTCATATCCAAGACCTCCTGGAAGCTAGAAAATTGCAATTCCTGCTGGGTAGCCATATTTCTCGACCTGCAACTGGCCCCCGGGGAGAGGGGGTCCAATTTGGTAATTTCTGCGGAAGCGGGCGGCTTTCGGCCATTTCCTGTTCTCGCCTTGCTGTCGCGGTTGCTTGTCGCCCCCGCTGCTCTGCCGGGTTCTTAGACTTCGCCCCTGAGGTGTAAGCGGCACCTCCGGAGCTAGGGGAACTATGACCTCCGAATCCACACGCTTCTGTGACCCAGATCACGTAAGACCGTGAGGCTCAGACAGTGACCGTCGTCACACAATCACGTGACTGCGGCCACCGCAGCTTGGCACGTCTGGGAGGTACAACGTAGGCTCAGGAGACCAGATGAGCACACCAACTGGGCAAGCGGCGACATGGACACCAGCGCAGAGGTACGGTTTCTTCTTTGTCTGCCTGGTGCTGGGGATCATAGTCGGGTATCTGGTTCATGGGCCGTCGCCAGCTGCCGCCCCGATCGCCCCAAGGCCGCCAGCGCAACAGAACTTGCCAGAAAGCGCAGCGGCGCCTGTGCGTCCCACCCCCGAGCAGATGGAGCGCATGGCAGATAAGAAAACTGAGCCGCTCTTGGCTGACCTGCAGAAACACCCGGACGACGTGGCTTTGTTGACGAAAATTGGCCAGACCTACTTCTACGGAGGCCAGTTGTCGAGTGCCGCTCAGTACTACGAACGGGCGGCTAAGGTTAAACCAGATCCTGCAATTCTCACCGCGCTTGGCGCCATCTACCACTATGCCGGGGATGACAAAAAGGCGACGGAGTCCGTGAACCGTGCGTTACAGATCGATCCCAATTTTGCCGACGCGCTATTCAGTCTCGGTATGCTGAAGTGGCAGTCGCAATCCGATCCCAAAGGGGCGATAACTGCCTGGCAAAAGCTGTTGAAAGAAAATCCAAATCACCCCCGGCGTGCCGATGTTGAAGAGTTGATCGCCCGAGCGAAACACCAGATGGATATGGCGCCGGCCGGCAACACCGATAATCGCTCGAAGTAGCTCAGCAGCTACTCCAGGTCCCCTGGTCGATGGAAGCACGATTCTGAGGCCACCCGACACAACCGAAATCGACCACTCAGGCTCCACTGTGTACGGCTATCTTTCCGCCGCCCGTTAGTAAGTCTTTGGATTGTGGAGCACCCCGTGGCAGGTGAGATAGCACGCTCTGGCGGAGGTGTCCATATACAGTCTGCTTTTGTCGTCCGGGCCCACGATGTTCCTGTCGAAGTTGACCAGATGGGCGTTGTTGATGACTGTTCCACCTTGAACCCCGTGAGCGGAATGGCAGGTGGAGCAGGCCGTATTTTGCAGCACTACGTGCGTGTAATGCTTGTGGAACACTGTGTCCGCCGTGGACGACTGGCTAAGCAGCAAATGATCCAGGTCGTGGCATTTATCGCAAATTGCATAAGTGCCCAATGGTCCCGGCGTGTAGGTAGGTGCGGCAGTGCTACCGCCGGGAATTGCCGGAAGAGCGTCGTACTCGTACCGACGCTCCAACAGATGGAAATAGGACGAACCATGTGGCCCGTTCGGACCCATCCCCCCGGAGCCGCGAGCCGAGTCGCTATTGTGGCAATCCGTGCAATAGAGATAACTGCCCCCGCCCTGCAACGACTTCCCGGTCGGGTTGCCACTCAAGTCGAGCATATTCAAACGAAGGCTGGGCGCCACGCTCCCCCGTGAGGGCTGGGTGACATTGTGGCGTGCGACGCTGGATTGCAAATCGAGTCGAATGTTATACGGGTCAGACAGTAAAGGGTAAGTAAGCCGGTATGGCGTGCGACCGTTAATGGAATAACTGGCGTTCTGCGGCTTGTTATTACTGTTGGCGTGGCATTTGAAACAGATCTCGTACTGGTTGGCCGCGGGCCTAAGCACAGTTAAGCCATCAGCGGCCGACACACCCGACGCGCCATTCAGGGAAGGTTGTGAAGCGGGCGGAGTCGGCGTGCCCGATGGCAGCTGAGACGAGTGAGGGT
This sequence comes from Terriglobales bacterium, assembly GCA_035542595.1. Classification (GTDB taxonomy): domain Bacteria; phylum Acidobacteriota; class Terriglobia; order Terriglobales; family Acidobacteriaceae; genus JAHFUA01. The sequence goes on along the minus strand of DATKLD010000271.1, from coordinate 27,064 downwards.
TGTGGCAGTCCGGACACTGGGAGTGCCGCGAACTGGTGACCGGAATGGTCTCGGCCGGATCATGGAGCGCGCCGACGGAAGCGAACACGGGGTGCGCATACGGCTTATTAAACTCCGCCATGATGTTGCTCAGCGCTGGCGTGACGTTAGCAATGCTCCCATGACACGTGGTGCAGGTAGATGCATCAATACCGCGCAAGAGACGGGCACCTGTACCGGCAGCGTTATGACCGGTATGGCAACTGCCGCAGGCATTGGTCGCAACCGTGGAAGGGTTGGTGTATGGCAGGCCCGAGCCGTAGGCGACGGTGTTCGTAGCTGCAGCGTGTGCACCCGAATTCCAGCCAGCCAGCACTCCGCGCGTGGTGTCGTGGCAGGCAGTGCAGATCGCACTGTCGATATTGCTGCGCACCATGAACTGCACGGCGGTGTCGCGACTCGGATCGTGGGGCTCATGGCAGGTCACGCATTCAATCGCGTTGTTGTAAAGCTTCACCGCTGGATCGGAGGTCGTCGGCGGCGATGCTATCAGCGAGCGCCTGATTTCTCCATCGTCGACTGCCGGCATCACGAACCCGAAGGGGTGGTCGCTGCTGAGATTGCCGCTGCCCAGGATATCTTTCGAAGCCAGCGACCCGGTTGTGGCAATCAAGCCATTCGCCACCGTCTGGCCCATGGCTACGGTGCCGTCGTGGCAACTCAGGCACAACTTGCTGCGCTCGGAAATGGTTGGCGGATTGTTCTGGACGTAGGTGCTGCTGGTGTACAGCGAGTAACTGGAAACAGACGAAAGTGTATGATTCCAGAGCGGTACCGCAGGCTTGGCGGCGTGTGACGCATGGCAGAAGATGCAGACCTGCCGCTCAGTCGTTGCCACCACCGGTCCCGGGCCGCTAACCGACAAATCGTGTCCCGAGCCGGAAATGCTGGTGGACTGTGCCCGCCCGGGAGTTCCCAGCGCGAGTACCGCGCCCAGCAAGAAAACGCCCGCTGTTGCCCGCCTCATTGCGGTTTTCCCGATGCTGCCCGTCGCGCATTGACGAACTCGAAGACCTGAACGCGGTGGTTGTATGAATCCGCGACGTAGATGCGGTCGTCGCCATCGATCCAGAGGCCGGAAGGCAGCTGGAATTCGGCGAATGCTCCTCCCGCATGGCCGAAGTAATAAAGTAATGCGCCCAGGCGATCAAACACTTGCACCGTCTCGAACAGGCCATCGACCAGGTGAATATTGCCCTCACTATCTACGCCCAGCCCTTTAGGACGGAAAATGCTCCCGACGCTATCACCCTGCCTTCCGAACTGAGCCCGGAACCGGCCTTGGCGATCCAGAATCTGCACGCGAAAGTTCATCGCATCTACTACGAAGACTTCATCACCACGCAGGACCACCTCAGTGGGGAAATTAAATTCACCCGGGCCGGCGCCGCGGGCGCCAAATTCGCGGAGGTGATTGCCCTCGAGATCCATTACGAAGATTTTGTCGCGCAGGGTATCGGTGACGAATACTTCGCCCCGCTGCTTATCAATGGCGATTCCGGTAGCGCGCTTGAAAAATCCTTCGCGGTCGCTAATTGCGCCGATATAGCGCCGAAACTTGCCTCGAGCGTCAAACACGAAAATCTTGCCTAAAGCCGAATCGGTGACATAAATGTTGTCTTCTCCATCGACCGCGATCCCGATCGGGGAACGGAATCGCTCGCCGTGTTTGCCAGCTTCCATGCGCCAGTATTTCTTCTTTTCGAAGTCAAATACGTGAACGGCTAAATCGCCGGGATCCGTAACCAGTACCCGGCCGTGAGAATCGACCGTGATGCTGTAGGGTCGGACGAGATGATGGAATTCGGGAGGCCCGGCAACTATGTCAAGCACTCGCTTCCAGAATGAGCGACGGGCCGAGAGGTCCGATTCCGATGAGAACATCCGCAGGAAATCCAACCGTCTTCCACCGGCAAGCGCGACGAGCTCCTGGCGCCCAGCGGGCGGATTGTCATGCTGGCGCTTCCCACGCCCGGAAGCCAGGGAAGGGCTCGTAAGAAGCAGACAAGTGCTGACGACCGCCGCAACACGAAATCCCACCACGTGAGTACCTGAACGAGTGCCCCTAGAATATCCGAAAATGGCGGACCACCGCAAAGTAAACCTCCCGGCGGTGGTAGCCCAGGTCGCGGGTGTACAAGTAAGAATCCGAAAAACGATATCCCGTTTGCAGGGTCAGGAGTCGCAAACGGTAGTACAGAGCCGCGTTGAAGAGAGTAGCGTCTGTGACGTGTACGCCTGCGATGTCATAACCGAAACGAGTCAAGGAAGCGGCGATGCTGAGCCGTTTGCGCCCCGGTCGGAAAGCTCCAATGAACATCGTCTGCACAGTACTGCTCTGCGACATGATAGTGGCCAATGGGGTCTGCAGTGCGGCTTCCGGATTACTGGGGAAAACCAACCCATTACCGACTTGCAGCGCCAAGCCGCTGTGATACGCGCGCCTCAGCATAAGCTCCCAAGCGCTGGAGTCCGCGCGAACGCCGAAGCTCTTGCTAGTGACTGTCACATTCAGCGGAAACTCGGTTAAGCGATGGTCTAGCGTAAAATCACCTGAAATCCTCCAACTCGTGGCCAGCGGGCGCCCGGCGTTGAAGATTACCCCATAACCATGGCTCGGCGACTCGACGCTCAGCAGAGGAGGGATTTTGTTGTCGAAAACGGAATTGTCGTAGTGCATGCTCGCACCAAGCTGGACCTGGTGCGTGACTATACTGGAAACGCCGGCCCGCAGCGTTCGCGTCGTGCTGCTTGCGCCATCTGTTTCCGCGTCCTGGTAGGCGTAGGATGCCGTGAACGATCCCGAATGCCCCAGCCTGCGCATGTAATTGAGGGCAAGCATGTAATTGAGGGCAAGGTCCTGAGCGAGAACCCCTGGGTTCACAAAGTAAGGGTTGCTTATAAATGCGCCACTCACATCGCCGGAAACGGAAAATCCGCGGGGCAAGGTGAATTGGGCGCCGCCGCCAAAATCCGCGGTGTGACTTGAGGAGAGCGTCTGGCTGGCCAGGATAAAGCCCGGCACGGAACCCGACTGCCCAAGTAGCTGCTGGATCGCAGCCGCCGACGCGTTGCTCGTGTAGCCGCCGTTGAAATTCAGGCTCAGGCGGTCGAGCGGATGCGAGGTGACGTAACCACGGGCGTAATCGTAGCTGTTGTCCGACTGCGTCAGCACCAGGTTGTCATCCCACTCCCGGTGGCCGCCGGTCAAGGTCAGATGCGATTGCAGCGGCAGACTGCGTTGCGCGCTCGCATGCAGGTCTTCGGCATGAGAGGCTTCTGGCTCGACTGGGCCAGCCAAGTTCGACAAGTCAATTCGCGTGGCGTCAAGGTTATTTCGGCTGTATGCCCCCTCGAAGGTCCACCCCTTCCAGGCGTAATGGCTGTTCACAGAGAAAACATTCGTGTGTACTTGGCTGGAATTGGTGAATGCGGCCGGAAGCACAGTGTCGTTGCTGCTTCTGCCATAGTGGAACGAAATCGCCGGTAGCTTGCGCCAGTAAATCCCCCAGTCGATCCCGAAGTCACTCGAGGCGAATGACGTAGCCACACCGCTTAAGATGTTGCCGGTAGTGGAATAGCCGGGGAAGTCCTGCCATAACCGCGAGTATGTGATGGTCACGGGGAAGGGGCTGCCTCCCAGCACGTTAGCGGAAGCGGTGAAGCCCTTGCCGCGGTTTACCAGGTTGCTGGCGCTTGTGACTGAATCCCCCAAACCCATAAAGGGCGCAAAATCGAAAAGCAGGATGCGCGGGTCGCGCCAATACCCGAGCAGATCTGCGTCTCCTGTCATAATCGGACTGGAGGCAGACGCAAACGGGCTCGCGGCGCCCCCGCCGTCTTCATGGTACTCCGAATAACCAAAACCCAAGTTGCCTGAAAGATTGAGCGGCCCGATCTCTTCCTGCCGCTGCCCCCAGGCAAAAGAAACCAGCGTCAATACCGCGGCGACTGCCATCCAAACGCAGACTTGTCGCATGCGCCCCGTCATCACATCTCAATTTTTGCGTTCTTCCTTAAGCTCTGCTCGAATCGTTCGGCGCGCTCCTCGAGCCGTTTCGCCTCCAGCTCTTTGCGCAGCCGATCGCTTATCTCCTCGAACTTCATTTGCCGTTGCGGCTGGTGATCATTGATGCGGAGAATGTGAAAGCCTTCACGTGATTGCAGCACACCAGTGGTTTGGCCGGGCTTCATCGAGAAAATCGGCTCGAATTCCGGGTCCACCTCACCGCGGTGCTTCCATTTGTGGTCCCCCATCATGACGCGCCATGGATCTTCCGACACCTGCTCGGCGAGTATTCCGAATTCCTCATAATTCCTGGCCGCCCGCGCTTTGGGCAGGAGCTCTTCCGCGCGTTTGCGGGCCTGCTGCTTCTGCTGCTCGGTGGCGTCCTTGGGGAACATGATGCTGATGGACTGAATGCTTGCCGCTTCCGGCCGCACAAACCTTGGCTTGTTCTTCAAGTAATAGGCGCGCACCTCGGCGGCAGTGACGACCGATTTGCGCGTCACCTCGGTGCTCCACAGTTCCCGGACCACCAGGCTGCGTCGAATGCGGCTTTCCAGAGCGGCGGCTGATCCATACTTCTTGGCCACGGCCGCGTTGTAGGCCTCAGGAGACCTAAAACTTTCACGCAGCTCTCGAAGCCCCTTCTGCAATTGGGCCTCCGGCACCTTCAAGTTGCGCCTGCGAGCTTCCTGGTACAGCAGTTCGTCGAGTACCAGCCGGTGCAGGGCCTCACGGCGAATCTCGGGCTCAGCGCTGGGAGGAATGCGTCCGTTATGCATACGGAAATAAGGAAAAATCACCTGCTCCTGATCGCTCAAGTCGGCCTGGGTCAGCGCCACCCCATTCACTCGAGCTACGACGGCGGTTGAGGATGAGGGCGCATTCGCACTGGTGGGCATGGAGGAGGTGTGGCTTGCAACCGGTCCCTGTGCCAACCCCATACTGCACAAAATCAGCAAAACTCCAGCAAGTCGATACATCCAGAGCTCCTTTGGGATATGCCGGAGAGGAATTGCAGTCCTCTCCGGCTTTTTAACACCCGAGCGAACAGGTCTACCGTTTGCTCAAGTGGCAGGTGCGGCACAACGACGTATTGTCTGAGACCGTTGCTATCCGCAGGAAGTTTCCGCGATTGCCGTTGGTAGCAATGGCCTGCTTGTGCGGGTTATGGCAGCTGGCGCACTCCAGCATGTTGCTGGGGCCGTACATCGGCATCTTCTGTGTGTTGTACGCTGTGAGCCCACCAATTACGTTCGCAAGCGTTTCGTAGTCCGTGGGGAAGGCAGCGACCGCCGCCGAATATGAAACGTCGACCGGGTGGTCGTTGGTGAGGTCAGTGTCACCGGTCCCGTTGTTCATGAGCAGCGTGGCAGCGTCGCTCATAAAACCACCGGGAAGGTTCAGCCCGGCAACTGTACCATCGTGGCAACTAAAGCACAGGTACGAATGCCACGCGGGATCAGTGGAAGTGCTCGGCATCTGGAGGACCGCACCGCCGGGATTTACGTTAACACTGCTGTACGTCTGGTAGACATTGTTGACGATGTTCTTGTCCCACAGGATGTTCGCACCGGTCGAGTAATCATTCGTCCCGGTACCGAACACCGTAATCCGATTGGGAAAAGGACTGGTAGCTACCGAGCCACCGTGGGCAATGTGGCATCCCCGGCAACCCTGGCGGGTAGCCGTGGTTTGGCCACTGTAGACGATGCCAAGGTCATGTACGTCCAGACTTGCGTCTTGAGCGTACACGAACGAGGCCAGCAGCAGCACGGTTGCTGCTGCGAATAAGAGTTTCCTCATAAAAAAACCTCCCGATTAAGGTTGTTTCGTTTAAACGAAATCAGCACCACCTCTTGCTTACAGCTCATGGGAATAGCGTCGCCGCTATTGCCACATCTTGGCGCGCGGGGGCTGAAGTCCTGCGCATCAAGCTCTCGATCACCGCCCGCAGGCGGGAAAAATCTCATTTGGGCTCCTGCTTCTTGTCCTTGGCCGCCTGGACTTCGGCGTCCGTGATGTAGCGAAACACTTCTATGCGCGGCACCGGGCCCCCATCGGTCGCCACCAGCCGGTTCTGCTTATCAAACGCCAAGCCTGTGAGCAGCAGGAACTGCCCGGGTTGAGGACCGAAGTAGCCGACGGCCATCAATACCTGTCCTTCCGGCGTGAAAACCTGGAAGTTGTTGAACTCGTCGTCGGCAACATAAACATGGCCGTCGGAGTCAATCGCGATGCCTTTTGGGCGCGCGAACTTGCCCGCGGTGTTGCCCTGTTCGCCGAAGCCGCGCACGTAGTTGCCGTCGGTATCAAATACCTCGACCCGGTTAGGGATCGTATCCACTACGTAGACGAGGCCATCAGGATCGACGGCCACGTTGGTCGGTGTGCCCAGAACACCGTGTGGCTCCTCTCTGGACGGCGCCTGGGAGTTGATGTAGCGGGCAAACTTGAGCGTGTCCAGGTCAAATATCGCCAGCCGGGCACCCGCGACGTCGGCGACATACAGGCGCCGCAGGTCGTTATCCACTGCCATGCCGGCAGGGCGATCCAGCTTGTCTGCGCCAAATACGGCGACCATGTTCCCGCTGGCATCGAAGCAGGTGATTTGATGGGCTTTTGAATCGGAGACAAACAGCCGGTCCTTGTCGTCAATGGCCACCCCGATTACCAGCTCTAAGTGAGCGGGGGGCTTGTCCCCGCGGAAGGTCAACTGTTTTTTCTCCAGGTCAAAGACGAACACCTTGTGCTGCCCTGAATCGGCCACATAGATCAGGCCCTTTGAGTCGACCGCTACACCGTAAGGCCGTTTCAGCCTGGGCCGCTCTTCGTCCTGGACGGTGACGCCAGCCGCTTTTTCGAGCCAGCCGGGCTTCTTCGCCTTGAGCCCCACAAGGTCGCGCTCGCCCATGACTTGCGTCAGATAGGCAATGCGGGTTGGCTCCGGGGGAGGCGGCCACACCAGCTTGGTCACGTCCACCGGGGGTAGCGGCTTCACCTTGCGCCTGGCGCGAACATCTCTTCCGTTCGAAGCCCAACCCGTCGGCATGAGGATGAGACACGCCAACCCGATTAACGCCGTCCACTTCATTCTCCGCGATAGCTTCCGAAGCCACTTAGCCCACAACATATCCACTCCTATTTCGGTTTCGCATGACACTGTGAACACAATGGAGCAGCATTGACTCCGCCAGTAACCAACAGATGGCTGTCCCCTGCATGCGGCACGTGACACCGCAGACAGGTGATCTGCTTTGCCGGGTTGGAGGGATCCGCTCCGCTGACAGGATGTCTTGCGCCTGGGTGTCCCTTGCCAGAGACCAGCGGCAGATGCGTGGTTCGCTCTATGTACTTGGACGGCAGCAGGACCGATCCCGAGAAGATGCTGACCTTGTCGCTATTCGGCACCTTCGCGCCTTTCGCCTCAGGGCCGTGGCATTCGAGGCAGAGGTCGTTATCTTTGGCGCGCAACAGCTTTGCATTTTCACCACCGTGGGGAGCGTGGCAGATGCTGCACTGGCTGGATACCGGGTTGTGCGTCACGTTCTTAGTCTTGAGGGCCTCGGCCTGATCGGTGTGGCAGCCCAGGCATACAGCCACGGGATTGGGGCGAACGAAGCGTGGATACCTGCCGGCGTGAGGATCGTGGCAGTCGGTGCAGTCGCCTTGTGCGCCCGCGTGCGGGAATTTTGCCGAGGCAATCTTCTTCGCCACTTCGTCGTGGCAGCTCGAGCACAGCGCAGGAACCTGGGCCTGGGTGAGCTTGACCTTCCCACCCTGGGCCGCTTCGTGACAAACCTCGCAGGTCTTATCGGCGAACGGCGGATGCACGTAGGCTTGCATCAACTTGGGCAGTTGCGACTGGTGCGGCTCGTGGCAGTTCGTGCAAACGGCGCCCGCGAATGGCTGACCTTTGTGAGCTTCAACCAGCTTACGGTCCTTGACGTCGTGACAATCGACACACAGTGCAGGAACTGCCTTCGTCAGATGGAACGCAAATTCCTCTTTTCCGGAGTCGCCCGTCTTGTGCGTGATGTGACAAGTGTCACAGCCCATATCGAGGGCGGCATGCCGGCTGCCTTTTTCGGGAACGTTAACGCCCTGGGTATGGCATTTAAGACAGAGGTTGTCGTCCTTCCCGCCTGAGGTGACCTTCTTCAGCAGAGCTTTGTTTGCAGAGTGGTGCGGATCGTGGCATTGCAGGCAGTCTCTGGCAACGGGCGCATGAACACGCTTGCCATGGTTTTCCGCTTTTTTATCGGCATGGCAAGTGGTACACAGAAGCGTCGATTTGGGCGTTTTCAAAACTACCCGAGTGTTTTCACCCGAACCGCGGACAAAGTGGCAACTGGAACAGCCCATCTGAATGGCAGGATGGACTACTTTGCCCTGAGTAAGATCGCTGTGGCACTCGGCACACTTGGCATCATCGGTCTTTGGGTCCAGCGGCACCGGGTGCTGCTTCGCCGTCGCAGGAACGGCGGCCAGGACGATCAGCGCCAGCCAGTGGGCGGCGGTCTTTCTTACCCGATGTGCGATTGAGGGGATTCCCACAAAGGGCCATAAGCACGGCATTGGCCGCGAATCGCTCCCAGGCAGCACTTTCCAACCCTTTGAAAACGACGAGTTTGTCGCCAGCCCGTTCCGGGTTGCAACGGTTTGCATTTCACCTTGAGACAATTCGCACAAGGGAATCAGAGAAATCACACACTTTCGTGCCCAGCCGTGATAATTTCGGTGATATTGCTCACACCGCACTGTGACCTCAACTGGGGCCGTTCCACAACTGGCGGCATGTTATTGGCGAGGCTGAAACAGAGGCAGTGCTATAGGGCACATGTCAAGGTGACGTGAGTCACAAAGTGCCAGACCTGTCTCCCGGAAAGGAACACGCCCGAAACCGGTCAGGACGAAAGCAAACCCGACAAGCAAACGTGGCTACAGCGAACGAGGATTGCTGAGGGGGAACGGCACAATCGGCAACAGGCAGCACAGGCCGGGACGAGGGCAGGCGCGCAACTGCCAGACAGGCTCAGGCTTCCGGTATGTGTAATTTCTTGCGATTTGTGTAAAAAAACGCATCTCTGCCATCCGGGGAGGGCAAGCCCGGACTGAAAACGCAAGCGTAGATCTAGGCCAACCACTTCCAACTTTGGTATGCGGAGTGCTTACCGCTGTAATGCCGCCTCGACCTTGACGGGTCCTGCGATCGGCGGTAAAAGGAAGACTCCCGTGCATAGGCGCCTCTTGCGGGTCTTGCTGGCCAGTACCTTGGTGCTCCCTGCGCACTCGCTGTGGGCCCAAAAGTCTGAGCCCACAGTATTGCCCGAAGCACCTAAGAGCCAGATTGAGTCGCCCCCGAAACTCTTCCGCATCAGCTACCATTTCAACCTCATCAACACCCACACCCCATTAGACCTCCAGCAGCCTACAGGAACGGGCGAGTTGCTGGGCGCAGCGAAACACTTCGCTGGCAGCTCGTCGGGCCAATGGCTGTCCGCCGGCGGCAAGGTGTACTATCCAACCATCCGAACCGCCGATCCCTTGCAGTACGTCCAACGCATTTCATGGGCTAACGCCGCTGTTCGGCGGGTCTCCCAACAGGCAAAAGCTCACCCGCATGTCGCGAATGTGGTTAAGATTCTTCAGCCCCCGTTCTGATCTGCGAAAGGGCATTTTGGAGGAAACCTGCTCGCGATCCGGCCTTTGTCGTGATAGAGAGTCTTGGCCAGCCTTGAGCGTGCGGTCGATCGCAGTCCATGACGGTAGGCGTATTATCAGGCTCTTAGGACTCCGCGCGCGGACCTAATCAGCGAACAGGATCTGCCAGGGCAGGGCTCTGGCCGACGGGCTACACTACTCAGTGCATGTCCAAGCCTATCTCGCCAGAGCAGGCTCTGCAGATCGCTGAGGATCAGCGCCGCCGTTTCAATGAGTTGGTGGATGTATTCGACACGCCACAACCGCCGGAGGTGATGGCCCGTCTAGAAGAAGTCGTAGCCGCGGCCCGCTTGTCACCGGGCGAGGTCGTGTTAGACGTGGGCACGGGCGCTGGAGTCCTCATCCCTCTTATTGAAAACTATCACCCCTCTGCCATATTGGCCTGCGACTTGGCCGAAAAGATGCTGGAGCGAGTTGCTCAGAAACATCCCGCCGTGCGAACCTATCGAGCCGATATAGCTCTGTTACCCCTTCCCTCAGAGAGTGTGGATGTCATCTTCATGAATGCGATGTATGGCAACATCGCCGATAAACCACGCGCCTGTCGCAATGGGGCCCGCATGCTTCGCCCCGGAGGCCGCCTGGTCGTAAGCCACCCTGAAGGGCGGGCCTTCGTGGACCAGCTTCAGGATGCTACCGACCTGTTTGTGGAATCACTCCCAGCGCGGGAGGAATTTGAGCTGATCCTTGCGCCGTTCGGTCTTGACGTGACTACTTATCGAGACGAACTCAAACTTTACCTGATGGTGGCGCAAAAGAGGCAACGAGGCTGAACCCCGGAACCAGAAAAAACTATTCCGCGGCGAGACGGGGCCTGGCGGCGCTGCTGCCCCAGCCGCGCTTAGGTGCTCGACTCCAGTGTGGCTCACGTTCATGCGTCACTGTGGACCGATCTATCCGGGCATGGCGTAGTGATAGATGAGCACGGCCCGATGAGCGAGGTGCAGCGCCTATAGCCCTGCCGTCGCTATACGAGGACGAGGATCACCCAGCGGTGAAGGGACGGATCCGCAGCAGGCGACCCTGCTTCAGGAGGAAACGGTCGCCGCGCCAAACCACGGTGTGCCCTGCGAACGACGCTGCCCATACCAGCACGGCCTGAAGATCGCGGAGGGGAAGAAGCCACAGCCGGCGCAGGGTTCGGGAGTCCTTGCAAATGCCCAGAGCCGTCACCACCAGGGCCACGATCCGGGCAGCATAGGCGGCCGCAAAGAGCACCGCGGCCCAGGTAGCGCCGGCCGCCGCGATCAGCGCGATCGCCGCCCACTGCACCCCGAAAACCAGCGCCAGCCCGAGGTTACCGCGCGGGCTGGCGTCGCGCACGGTGCGCGCCCAGCGCAACTGGTGGTCCCAGAAATCGCGCAGCGAATAGCCAGGCAGAATTGTCTCGACCACGAGATCGGCAAGAACGATGCCGTATCCAGCCTGGGCGATCAAAGTGCCGAGCTGGTGGTCGTCGGCAAGATAGTCGGCCAACGCCTCGAACCCGCCCACTTGTTTAAGCACGGGCCGGGACAGTGCCAGCGTCGATCCGAATCCGTAGTGGAAGGCACGCCGGTTGGCGTAGGAAACTAGCACTGCGGTCATGAAGTCGCTGATGCTCAGTGCCTCCAGCTCGGAGCCGAGAGTCCCCCCGGCAACGGGCCGGTAAAGAGCCGTCACCAGTCCGACCTTCGAATCCGCCAGCGGCGGAGTGACCCGCCGCAGATAGTCGGGCGGAACGCGGATATCTCCGTCGTTGACCAGCAGATGATCGTAGCGCGCTGCGGGGAGCATCTGAATAAGGTTGCTGACCTTGCGATTGGTCCCCAGCTCGCGCGGGCAGACCACCAACTCGATGCGCCGCTGTGGAAACTCCTGCTTCAAGCGCTCCACCAGGGCGACCGCGGGATCTGCGCGGTCGTGCACGCCGAAGATGATCTCGTACTCCGGGTAATCCAGCATGCAGTGACTGCGGAAACATTCGTAAGCACCCGGGTCGGCGCCGCGCACCGGCTTCAGGATGGAGACCGGCGGATGAAAGCTCGATTGCGCCCGCGGCAGCCGCAAAAACCGCCACGCACTCAGGATGGAAAACAGATAAAACGCTGTCCCGAACGCCGCGCAGGCTGTGGCTACGATCTCGACGATGTTCCGGAACATGTTTGGGTGTTTATAGCGCGAGCGGATACGGGCAGTCTATTCGTATCGCACGACCTCGACGGGATTGAGGTTCGCTGCTTCCCGTGGATACATACCGAACAAGAGCCCAGACATAGCGCCGGCAATGAAAGCGCCCTCCGGAGTATCGATTATAATGAAGTGGTTGACAGCCGGACCGGACGGTCGCTCCTGTCCTGCGAACGCTGGATTCTTCCAAGGCTGCGCGGGATAAGGAGAGGAAAGTCCGAACTCCACAGAGCAGTGTGCCGGATAACGTCCGGGCGGCGCTTCTCAAAGGAGCGCTGACGGAAAGTGCCACAGAAAACATACCGCCCCGCCGTTCCTGTGACCCTGTGCTGCTGATGCGAAGGGTGACAGGAACGGCGGGGTAAGGGTGAAAAGGTGCGGTAAGAGCGCACCGCCGTTCCAGCAATGGAGCGGGCAGGGCAAACCCCACACGGAGCAAGACCAAATAGGGAGGGAGCGGCGCTTCGAGCGTCCGCGTGCTGGCTCGGCGCGCATTCACCTCCGGGTAGGTCGCTAGAGCTGGGCAGCAATGCCTAGCCCAGAGGAATGACCGTCCTGCCTGCCGCAAGGCAAGCAGACAGAATTCGGCTTACAGGTCCGGCTGTCACTTTCTTTTCTGGGGTCCTTCGCTTCGCTCAGGATTTCGGCCTGCGGCTCAGACGCCGCGGAAAACGCCCCAACTTACAGGTCCGGCTGTCATCAATCAGTCGAAGGAGACAGAGAAGGCACTGGCCCGGCCGCCAACGTGGGGCTTTTTTCGCTCCCGCGTTGTGGCCCGCCAAAATTAACAGGTCACGTGCAGAATTGCATTTGTCTCGGGCCCTGCCGTCTTCAAGAGTTCAATGGCGCCGGCGGTCGGTAGGATACGCAATGCGACCTTGCGACGCCGGGCTTCTTGCTTTACTTCGTCCATCACCGGCAAAGCACCGTCGCCTGTGCCGATCACTAAGCGGCGGCATTTCCAAGGTATCCGCTCTTCTGCCGAGAGCGGCGTGTGGCCAAAACTGTCGCGGAATTTCTTCGAGGGCTTTTTCTTTCGCTTATAAACTTCTCCACGGTCAATGACGACGTCATGCTCGTAGGTGACGCCGTCTATTTGGATGGACCCGAAAGAAAACGCTTCAAACTGCACACGCGCCTCCGCAAACATCGTACGCCCATGCAGAAGTAAAGAGGCGACCTATTCGAGAGACCCCACAGCCGCTGGCAGCCCCGCTTGCTTGCCGGACCCCGACCCCTCCGGGCCAAGCTAAGAAGTACGCCTGCCGCGGGTACGTGCATGAGGGTCGTCGAGTGAGACACCAGAATCCGTCGAATAGCGCGCGCAGATTCGATGAGCGCTTCTCCGCTAATCACGCATGCTGGGGTCGAGCCGCATCGTGGCCCTGAGAAACATTCAAGAGGTCAGCAGGGGAACACAGTGTCTCCGAGGACCGTATCTCGAACAGGGGATACAAACTCGCCAGATCAAGCATTTCCTGTACATGCTTGGAAGGGATCAGTTCCAGTCTGATGCCGGCGCCGGCCGCCCGTAGACTCAAGCCGACCAAAATCCCGAGGCCGCGAGCATCAACTCTGGTCACTTCCGTCAAATCAAGCACGACGCCTCGCGTCTTCTCGTCGCGAGCGACGGTGTTATAGAGACTCCACAAATCCGCTCCCGCTACCAGTCTGCCTCGGCAGCGCACAATTTTGTTGTCTTCAGAGCGCTCGGTTACGACATTCAACATGCGAATCCCCCACAGGCTCGATACGGAATGGCGCAACTAAAAATTCCAGTTTCGCCGTGTTCTGGTTATCTAGTGTGATTAGACGTTCGAAGCCGCAAAGAGTTGCGAGGGGTTGGTAAACATCTTGTAACTCTTTCGTCGGTTCAGCGAGAAACTTCGCAGCTCGTCAAGCGCGAGGTAGTCGTCCCTGCGCGCTGGTGGGCAACACCTCGCTCCGCATTCGAGACAAACGATTCGCAATGCTCGGGGATGCTACCATGGCCAGCACTCCAAAAGCCGAGGTCCATCGATGACCGACCGTAGAGCCGCTGCCGTGGGGTCCAGCCGCAGGAGCTTTCTCAAGACGAGTATTGTGGGCGGTGTAAGCGCCGCACTGCTGCCCGCTCTGGCCGGCGCCGTGGAGGCAGCTTCGCCCGTGGTCCCGACTTTCGAGTTCGACGAGGTCTCGATCTCTGATCTTCAGGATGGCATGAAGTCCGGCGAGTACACCGCGCGCTCGATCACCGAGAAATACCTGGCGCGGATCGAAGCCATCGACAAGCAGGGTCCGGCGATCAACGCGGTGATCGAGATCAACCCCGACGCGCTCGCCCTGGCCGATGCCCTGGACAAGGAGCGGGCAGCCGGGAAAGTCCGTGGTCCGGTGCACGGCATCCCCGTCCTCGTCAAAGACAACATCGACACCGCCGACAACATGATAACGACCGCCGGTTCCCTCGCGCTGCTGGGATGGAAGCCGCCGCGGGACGCAACCATCGTTCAGAAGCTGCGCGCGGCTGGAGCGGTCATTCTGGGTAAGACCAATCTGAGCGAATGGGCAAATATTCGATCCAGCCACTCCACCAGCGGGTGGAGCGCGCGCGGCGGGCTGACGCGCAACCCTTACGCCCTCGATCGCAATGCCTGCGGCTCAAGCTCCGGCTCGGGGGCGGCGGTGGCGGCGAATCTATGCGCGGCTGCAATCGGTACTGAGACCGATGGCTCCATCGTGTGTCCGTCGGGAGCGAGTGCAATCGTCGGCATCAAGCCCACCGTTGGCCTGACAAGCCGCAGCGGGATCATCCCCATCTCGCACACGCAGGACGGCGCCGGCCCGATGGCGCGCACGGTCCGCGACGCCGCCATTTTGCTGGGAGCACTGACGGGCGTAGACCGCTCCGACAATGCGACCCTCGCCAGCGAGGGCAAGTCATTCACGGACTACACGCGATTCCTCGATCCCGGGGGGCTGCGCGGCGCGCGCATCGGGGTGGCACGAAAGTATTTCGGTTTCAGCGAGGAAGTCGACGCGCTGATGAACTCCCTGCTCGACGAGATGAAAAAGCAGGGCGCGACGCTGGTCGATCCTGCTGACATCGAGACCTTCGGGAAGTTTGACGAGTCCGAGCTTGCCGTCCTGCTCTACGAGCTGAAGGCGGACCTGAACGCGTACCTCGCCCGCCTGGGACCGGATGCGCCGGTGCACACGCTGAAGGATGTCATCGACTTCAACGACAAGAATAAGGACAGGGAGATGCCTTACTTCGGGCAGGACCTCTTCATCAAGGCGCAAGCCAAGGGTCCACTGACCGAGAAGGAGTATGTGGAAGCGCTGGAGAAAAACCGCAAGCTGGCGCGCACCGAAGGGATCGATGCGCTGATGGAGAAGCACAAGCTGGACGCTATGGTCGCGCCCACCGCCGGCCCGTCGTGCCTGACCGATCTGCTGAACGGCGACCATTTCACAGGCGGCAGCTCCAATGCGGCGGCGGTGGCGGGATATCCGAACATCAACATGCCCGCGGGATTCATCCACGGGATGCCGGTGGGCATCTCGTTCTTCGGCCGGGCATGGAGTGAGCCAACGCTGATCAGGCTGGCGTATGCCTTCGAACAGGCCACCAGGCTGCGCAAGCCGCCCCAGTTCCTGCCGACAATTTTGCTGAACCCGAGAGGCTAGGAGAAGATTCTAGTGCACTAAAAAGATTTCGCGATTTCCTGCCTCTCCAACCCGATTGTGCTCTAAACTGGGTCGGCTGATTCTTGCGTTCGACTTGCCGCCTTTCAGGGCCTCGCAACATCCGGGAAAGTTTCCGCAAATCTCCCCGGCACAGGAAAATTCGCTCAATATGCTGATTCCGATTCTTGTCGCAATCCTGGTGGGCTTCGCATCCGTGCAGCTATCCAGTCTCTGCACCACCATCTATCTCCACCGTGCCATGGCGCACAAGGGCCTCAAACTGCATCCCGCGGTGGCCATGATCATGCGGATCGAACTATGGTTCTTCACTGGAATCTCCACGCGCGAGTGGGTGGCGGTGCATCGCAAGCACCACCACTTCACGGACGAGGAAGGCGATCCGCACAGCCCGTATTTGAAAGGCCTGTTGAAGGTGCTGCTGCTGAACGCGGTCTATTACGCGCAGGAAGCCAAGAAACCGGATGTGGTCGAGAAATACACGCAGGACATCCCGCGGACCCGCGCCGAGTCCATGCTATCGCATGGCTGGATCGGGCTCGGCATTATGCTGGCGGCGTTCATGTATGGCTTTCATCTGCTGGCGAGCGGCTGGGTGGGTCCAGTGCTGGGCGCGGTGACCTTCGTTATGCAGGGCGCGGCCTACATCTTTAGCAGCGCCGTGATCAACAGCATCTGCCATTGTCTGGGATACAGGAACTTCGACAATACCGCCACCAACCTGCGCAGCGTGGCCTGGCTGACGGGGGGCGAGGGGCTGCACAACAACCATCACCAATATCCGGCTTCCTCCAAGTTCAGCATGCGGAGCTGGGAGTTTGACCCCGCCTGGCCGGTGATCCGGGTGCTCGGGAAACTGCGCCTCGCGCAACCGCTGCCTCTGCCCCAGCAACACTGAGGGAAAGAGAAAAACAGGCGCCCGCGGTGCGAGCGCCTGTTCGATTGTGGCTGCCGGACTAGAGAAGCTGAACGTTCTCCGCCTGAAACCCTTTGGGTCCTTTGACGACGTTGAACTGAACGGCTTGTCCTTCCTGCAGGCTGCGGAATCCGTTGGCCTGGATCGCCGAGAAGTGCACGAAAACATCCTCGCCATTCTGGCGGCTGATAAAGCCGAAGCCCTTAGCGTCGTTGAACCACTTGACTGTTCCTTGTTCCATTTTGTTGTAACTTTCCTTTTCTTGATTTACGCCGGAGAGAAGTCGGAGGGTACTGCAGGCAGGTACTAGCTGATAAGGCGAGAGCTGCTCACAACCGATTTCAAATCTAACGCTCTCACAGAGTATCACCCCGGGAGCTTTACCGCCAGATAAATCGGGAGAGTTCGCCACGCCGCCTTACTGTTCCAGGCGAATAAGGGCACGGCGGCCGTAACGGTGGTACGATGGTGGCAGCTTCTGGCAGACGCTCGCTTCTGTTCCCCGTTGTTGAATCGTCCGCCTCTCAGAAGACTGGGAGGCTGCTATGCCTGACAAATCTACAGTTCCCTTTGTGAGTCTCGATAAGAAAAAAGTCCTTCTGGCCGACAGTTTGGCCAAGGCGCGAAACCTCCGCGCGACGCTCATGCGCTCACGCCTGGTTGATGTGGATGTGGCCAGCAACATGCCCGAGGCACTGGAACTCTGGAGGACCAACTTCTACCACCTGGTTTTGGTGGCGCCGCGGGAGAACCCTGGCGCAGCCCTTGAGTTCTGGCAGGAGATCAAGCGCGATAAGCCTCGCCAGCGGGTGGCGTTCCTGGTAGGTTCCCCGGCCTATGTTTCCCTCACCTGGGCGGCTGAAAGCAGAGCCGCTTCTCTGCCAATGGCTGACACTCTCTAGACTCCGGGAGCCTACACACCGCTCTTGGCCAGGTGGTGGCCGGCGACGGCGCCGCTCTGCTGTGCTACCTCCTCGTACACCTGCCGGATCCTCGCGACCGACGACTCCCAGGAGTAGGAGAGTGACTGCTCGTATCCGGCTCGCTTCAGGCGCTCGCGCAAGGGCTGGTCGAGCAGAACGCGATGCACGGCATGCATGATGTCAAAAACGTTTTCCGGGTTCACCAGCACGGCTGCATCGCCCACCACCTCCGGCAGAGACGAGACGTTCGAGATCACCACTGGGGTGCCGTGCGCCATCGCTTCGAGCGGCGGCAGCCCGAATCCCTCGTAAAGCGAGGGGAAAACGAACACCTTGGCGGTGTCGTAAAAGATGCGCAGCTCGTCGATGGGCAAAAACCCGAGGAAGCGCACGTCGTTGGTCACACCGCTGCGCACCACCGCTCGGCGCAGATCAGGGTGTTTGGAGAGCTCATCGCCGATGATGATCAGCTTCAGGTTGGGGAAACGTCCTTCCTTCGCCAGCTCGGTCTTGAGCGCCGAAAAAGCCTCGATGATGCGGATGACGTTCTTGTGAGGCCGGATGTTCCCGGCATAGAGCAGGAAGGGATAGTTCACCTGGTAACGTCCGGCGATCAGCCGGCAATCGGCTTCGCTGGCGTGACCGCGCCGGAAACGTTCGTCAATGGCATTGTAGATGACCTCCACCTTGCCAAGCGGAAGGTGGAAGAGCCGCCCGATGTCGTTGCGGGTGGAGTTCGACACCGCGAAGATGCGTTCGGCCCGCTGCAGTACCCGGCGCGTGAAGTAGAAGCGCAGCGAGCGCCGAAGGGCAGACTCTCCCGGCGGGGGATAGAAGTGGTCGAGCAGGTCGTGCACGGTTACAACGTAGCGGCAGGGAATGTATTGCGGCGAAGAGAACAGGTGCGGAACGTGCAGAACGTCACAGTGAAATTTCCGGAGAATAGCCTGGAACTCGAAGTAGTTGCGCGCCGAGGTGTCCGGCAGCGAGTAGGGTGCGTTGAGGAAATTGGGCGGCAGTTCGTCGATCTCGCGCAGCGGCTCGGCGGGACCGATCAGCAGGTATTCGTTCTGCCGGTCGATCCGCCCCAGCACCCGCACGACGTTGCGGATGTAAGTGCCGACCCCGTAGTCACGGATCCGCCGCGTATCGATGGCAACTCGCACGGCGCCAGTGTATAGCGGTCCGCGCGCGGAGCCAACTTGAGGCGTTTAGCGGGCCCATTCGACAGCTTCGCTTCGCTCAGCTGCTCAGGGCAGGCCCATTCGACGGCTTCGCTTCGCTCAGCTGCTCAGGGCAGGCTCTGAGCGCAGCCGAAGCCGAGCAACGCGAGGCTGAGCCCTGAGCGAAGTCGAAGGGCCGCTGCCGAAATCCCGAGCGAAGCGAGGGAACTCTGGGGCCGGCCAGCAGAGTTGCAGATTTCCAATTAGAATGAGGCGGAATACCACTCGGGAGCGCATTCATGACCACGCCCAGCCGTAAGAGTGAGATCCGCCGCCGCCGCGCCCGCACAGAAAAGATTGCCCTGCTGCGGAAGCGCTATGCCGCCGCCAAGTCCGAGGGTGACCGTGCCCACATCGTGGAGAAGCTCAGGCGCCTCTCGCCGACGTTTTCGATGGAAGAATTCCTGAAGCCGATCCAGGCGGCAAAAGGATCATAGACGGTACCCGATGACCTGTCACCCCGAGCGAGCGCCCGCTCGGGGTGACAACTATTGTTCTACGCTCTCGCTTCGGCCTGCGCCCGGGCTCTCCGCTCGGGATAAAGCGGGAACGCTTCGGCCATTTCCAGCACCTGCTTGCGCACGCGCGCGAGTACAGCGGTATCGGTGCGGCTGTGCAGCACCTGGGAGATCCACAGCGCGATCTGCCGCATCTCACGTTCTTTCATGCCGCGCGTGGTCAGTGCCGGTGAGCCGATGCGGATGCCGCTCGGCTTCATGGGCGGGTTGGTATCGAAGGGAATGGCATTCTTGTTGACCGTGATTCCGGCCTCGCCCAGCGCCTTCTCCGCCTCGCTGCCCGGCATGCCCTTGGCGAAGACGTCCACCAGCATGAGGTGCGTGTCGGTGCCGCCGGAAATGATGCGGAAACCCTCGGATGCCAGCGTTTCGGCCAACACTTTGGCATTCGCCACCACCTGGCGCGCATAGTCGCGGAACTCGGGCTGCATGGCCTCGTGGAAGCAGACGGCCTTGGCGGCGATCATGTGTACCAGCGGCCCGCCCTGCATGCCGGGGAAGACGGTCTTGTCCACAGCCTGGGCGTAATCGGACTTGCACAGGATCATCGCCGAGCGCGGACCGCGCAGCGTCTTGTGCGTGGTCGAGGTGACGATCTGCGCGTGCGGCACGGGTGAGGGGTGCACCCCGCCAGCGACCAGCCCGGCGAAATGGGCCATGTCCACCAGGTAGATGGCGCCGATTTTGTCGGCGATCTGGCGCATGCGGACGAAATCAATGGTCCGCGGATAGGCGCTGCCGCCGCCGATGATCAGCTTGGGACGCTCCTTCTCCGCCAGCTTCTCCAGTTCGTCGTAATCGATGGTTTCGGTCTCGCGCGTGACCCCGTACGGGACGATGCGGTAGGTCTTGCCGGAAAAATTCAGCGGATGCCCGTGGCTCAAGTGGCCGCCGTGCGCCAGGTTCAGGCCGAGGACGGTGTCGCCGGGCTGAACAACCGCTGCGTAGGCCGCCATGTTGGCCTGGGTGCCGGCATGGGGCTGTACGTTGGCGTGCTCGGCGCCGAAAAGCTGCTTGGCGCGATCGCGCGCCAGGTTCTCCACCACGTCAGTGAACTCGCAACCGCCGTAGTAGCGCTTGGCGGGATAGCCCTCGGCGTACTTGTTGGTGAACACGGAGCCCATGGCTTCAAGGACCGCTTCGCTGACGAAATTCTCGGAAGCGATCAGCTCCAGCCCTTCGTGCTGCCGGCGGACTTCGTTATCTATCGCAGCGGCAACGTCAGGATCGGCTTCCGCCAGGGGTCGGGACATCCAATCACTGTTCTTGGTCATGATCTGTGATCAGGCGTGGTGCGCCTGCTCCTGCTGTTCAATCTCCATGATCTTCTGCACGCGACGCTCGTGGCGGCCGCCGGCGAAGGGCGTATTCAGGAACTTCTCCACTGCCTGGATGGCCGTCCGCTCGTCCAGGACGCGCGCTCCCAGGGTCACCACGTTGGCGTCATTGTGCTCGCGCGCCATCTGAGCTTCGTACGCATTGGTGACGTGTGCGGCGCGTACCCCCAGAACTTTGTTGGCAGCGATAGACATGCCAATGCCGCTACCGCAGACCAGCACTCCGAAGTCGGCGTCTTTTCTGGCAACTTCCTCCCCGACCAGCCGGGCGAAATCGGGATAGTCCACCGAGTCGGTGGAGTGGGTGCCCTTATCGTGCACCTCGTTGCCTTCCTGCGCCAGCCTCTGCTTGATCCTTTCCTTCAGCTCGTAGCCGGCGTGGTCGGCGCCGATGGCGATCTTCATGGCACCCAATTCTACGCTAGCAGCCCGGCGATGAACCTGGCTTTGTCCGGAAAAAGACCCCGTTTGAACCCAACGGTGCGTCGCTGGGGGATGGTCCCATGGTTACTTGTCCGCCGGCAACTTTCCCACTCATAATCGCCCCTGAGATTCCCACCAGGAGCACACATGGCGACCGGCACAGCAGTCGCGTTCAAGCACATCCTGTTCGACACCTCTACGTACATAGCGCATATCACGCTCAATAACCCTCCCTATAACGTGCTGACCGTGCCGCTGATGCGGGAGACAGCGGAAGCAATCGAAAGCTTGAACGGCCGGGGGGATATCAAGGCCATTCTGCTCGATTCCTCGCAGCGGACCTTCTCCGCCGGGATCGGCCTGGAGGACTCCAAGGCCGACCGCGTGTTCTCGACCCTGGACGCGTTCAACCACGTGTTCGAGGCCATCCGCGAGATCTCAAAGCCGCTGATAGTCGTCGTGAATGGTCCGGCCATCGGCGCCGGCTCCGAGCTGGCGGCTTTTGGCGATCTGGTCATCGCCACGCCGAAGGCCAAGTTCGCACAGCCGGAGGTTAAGCTGGGAGTCTTCCCGCCGTTCGCCGCGGTGATGCTGCCGCAGTTGATCGGGCCGAAAAAGACCTACGAGCTGATCCTGACCGGGGAAGCGCTCTCCGCCGAGGAGGCCCTCTCCCTCGGGTTCGTCAACCGGGTAGTGCCGGAGGAGAAGCTCAAGGACGCAGTCGACGAGGTGATCCACAAGATCGGCGAATTCAGCGCCCCCGTACTGGAGATGACCAAACGCGTGATTTCCGGCTCCCTCGGGTTGCCGCTCGACAAGGCCATGCGGCAGTCGCACAACATTTATCTGACCCAGTTGATGGACCTCGAGGACGTACAGGAAGGCCTGCGCGCCGTGCTGGAGAAACGCAAGCCTGTCTGGAAGAACAAATAGTTCACAGCGCGCCTTCCAAGAACCTCGCGATGTGCCATGCATCCAGAAACTTGAATGGAGTCTCGCCACTCGTGTAGTGCCCGCAAGGCAATACAGCCACCCTGTAATCGAGATTGCGATGGCGGAACGCGGCGACGATCTCGCGGGAGAGTTCAGGCGGGAAGGTGAGATCGTACCTGGCATAGACCAGCAGCGACTTCTTTGGATGTGCGGCGAACTTGTCGAAATACGACCCTGGGCTGATCGCCAGCCAGGCCTGGCGAAGACGATCGAGAGTGATGTCGCCCTCGATGCCGGCGCGGATGTGGCGCGTCGATTGTCCGGTCCAGACCACGTCAGCGAAGTAGGTGGAGGCGTGGTTGAAGACGTTCACCTTCAGCCGCTGGTCGTGGGCGCTGGCGACGAACGCGTAGCAAGAACCGAGACTGGTGCCGACGATTCCCAACCGGCAGTAACCGCGGTCCTCCAGCCAGTCAAGACAGGAGCGCACGTCGGCAACGGCCTGGCGGCAGGCGTCAATGGTGCGCCCGATGCTGGAAGAAACGGCGTAGTCGGCGCGCTCGGTCTCCGCCGGCTTGCGCACGTCGTGGTAGGGCAGGCTGAGGCGCAGCGCAGATATCCCCAGCCAGTTGAAGATGCGACACAGGCCCACGTGGCTCTCGGCATCGGCATTCCACTGCGGCAGGACAACTACCGCGCGGCTGCCGCGCGTCGGGAACCAGCGTGCCGTCACCAGGTTGTTCTCGGCGTATGGGGTCCTGACCGGCGAAGTAAACCGCAGGCAGTTCCCTTCCAGGCGAAAATCGGCCGGCGTTTCATAGGCGAAAAAGCGGTCGCTCTCGGAGACGATGCGCCGGTTCAGATCGTGGACGAAGCTCTCGGCGTCAGCGCTGGTGGTGGTTCGCCAGTGGCCGTCCACCAACGGCCAGCCCGGCACCCACTCCAATCCCCACTCGAATGGACGGACCACACGGTTGGTGTCCCGCTCGGCGAGGCGGGTCTCCCAGTCGTACATCCATCGGCGGTATAGGCGGCGCATTGACTGTCCATGATAGCAACGCAACAGCAGATCCCCTTCGGCTTCGCTCAGGGCAGGCGTTCGACTCGCGCCGCGCGCGCCCCAGGCGGGGCGCGAAAAACAAAACCGCGCGGCGCTTCGCTCAGGATGACAATCAAGAAGAGTTAGCCGATGTATCTTCGCGGGACGCGCTTGGAGATATTACAGAGGATCTCGTACGGGATGGTGCCGGCTAGACGGGCGTGATCGTCTGCCGTGACCGCGCAATGCCCGCTCTGGCCGAGGATGATCGCCTCCGAGCCGATCTCGGCGCCGGCGACCGCGGTGACGTCAATGAGCGTAATGTCCATGGAGACGTTGCCCACAATCGGCGCGTATTGGTCGTTGACGATCACACGACCGCGCGAAGAAAGACGCCGGCTTAGTCCGTCGGCATATCCCACTGGAAGAGCCGCGATGCGCGCGGGCGCCGGCGCGACGTAGGCGCCGCTGTAGCCAATGGCCTGCCCGGCGCCAACGTTGCGCAGGGAGAAGATCCGCGTCCTCCAGGAAAGCACCGGCTGAACCGGCAGATCGAAGGACTTACCCTCCAGCACCGACGGCAGTTGATATCCGTAAAGCGCGATCCCCGGGCGGACAAGACTCATCCACGCCTTGGGCCGCGTGGCAATTGCGGAGGTGTTGGCGATGTGCAGATAATCCGGCGCCAGGCCGCTTTGCCTTACCAGCGTCACCGCCTGCTCGAAGCGGGCCATCTGTTCGTCGACCAGCGGCGAATCGGCGACTTCGGCCGAAGCCAGGTGGCTGAACAGGCCTTCGACCTTCACATGCCTGGCGGCGCGAAGCATCGCGAGCAACTGCGGCAATTCCTCAAAGCTGGCGCCCAGGCGCGCCATGCCGGTATCGACCTTCAGGTGCACGAGAACAACGTCTTTGCGCCGGGGCCCCCGGCGAGCCCGATTTTGGCTCGCTGGGGTGAGCAGCCGCTCGGCGGCCTGCTCCAGGCGCTCGACGTGTTCCCGCTGCCAGACGGCGGGGGTCAGATCGTTCTCAAGGACGAGTTCTTCGTCCCCCCGCCAAAAGCCAGTCATCAGCAGGATGCGCCCGGTGATGCTACCATCGCGCAGCGCCAGCCCTTCATCGGTGGAGGTGACGCCGAACCACCTCGCGCCTTCCTGCTCCAGAGCACGTGCGCACTCCACCGCCCCATGACCGTAAGCGTGGGCCT
This sequence comes from Terriglobales bacterium, assembly GCA_035542595.1. GTDB lineage: Bacteria > Acidobacteriota > Terriglobia > Terriglobales > Acidobacteriaceae > JAHFUA01. Next base: position 2,920 of record DATKLD010000271.1, on the reverse strand, counting down.
TGACGACCGCGCACACTGCCGCCGCAGGTGCCACGCGGTCGCGAACGGCGCGGAAGTTCTGGCGCAGGGTGGGAAGTGAAACCTCGGCCCAGGTGGGACGCAGGTTCGCGCGCTCGACAGTCACGGCAGAGGCAGGCATCGTCAGCCGATTATATCCAGTTGCCAGTTGTCAGTTGTCAGACTGGAGACTGGCAACTGGCAACCGACAACTGGCACCTGCTCACATCACCGACAGTTGCAGCACATCATCCGGATGTTCCGCGCGCAGCATGTAGCGGTAGGCGTGCAGCAGCGGCGGGAAGTAGATCAGCCCCTGCCGTGGATCTCTGCGGAAGCGCCACAGAACACGCGGAGGCACCGGCTGGTCCCAACTGGGATGGCGATAGCGCTCCACCAGCATGCGCCGGAGCTGGTCGGGATTGTCGGGCAGGTAGCAGGGTGGCAGCACGCACCAGGAGATCTCGAGCAGCGCGCTGAAGATGCCGCGGTCGTGCAAGTCCAGGCCTGCCATCCATCGCGGCTGAAAGGGCATGAAGGGAAATACGCTCCGGGGATAATCGCAGGCAATAGCTTGATAAGCCGCGCGCATTGTGCGCCTCCGCTCAGTTGCCAGTTGCCAGTTAATCAGTTGTCAGTGCCCTGGCTTCTCTGGCAACTGGCAACTGACAACTCGCTTCAGAACTCTGTGGCGGAATCGCCGATATCGCGCTCCTCCGCCAGGGTGTCGAACCGGGTAAAATTTTTGCGAAAGGCCAGGCGAATGGTTCCCGTGGGCCCGTTGCGTTGCTTGCCGATAATCAGCTCGGCGATACCGTCGAGCTCCGGGTCATCCTTCTTGTAGTACTCCTCACGAAACAGGAACGCGACCACGTCGGCGTCCTGCTCGATGGAGCCCGATTCGCGCAAGTCCGAGAGCTGCGGACGATGGTCGCCGCCGCGCGCTTCCGGTGCGCGGCTCAACTGCGACACCGCGATCACCGGCACATTGAGCTCCTTGGCCAGCGCCTTCAGGCCGCGCGAGATGGCCGACACCTCCTGGGTGCGGTTCTCGAAACGCTTGCCGCCGATGGGCGTGGCCGCCATCAATTGCAGGTAATCGACCACCACCAGGTCGAGTACACCCTGCTGTTGTTGCTTGAGGCGGCGAGCCTTGGCGCGCATCTCGTGCACGCTGACGCCGGGCGTGTCGTCAATGAAGATGGGGGCCTCGCTCAGCGAATTGAGCGCGGTTGCCAGCTTGCGGGTGTCGTCGCGGGTGACGAAGCCGGTGGTCATCTTGTAGGCATCCACCCGCGCGTGGGAGAAGAGCAGGCGCCGCAGCAGCGCCTCGCGCGACATTTCCAGCGAGAAGACCGCCACCACTTTCTTGTCCAGCACCGCCACGTTTTCAGCGATATTCATGGCGAACGCGGTCTTGCCCATGGACGGCCGCGCGGCCACGACGACCAGGTCGGCCCTTTGCAGGCCGCGCGTCTTCTCATCGAATACCTTGAAGTGCGTTTCCAGGCCGGTGATGTGTGCGCCGGGAGAGATCAGCGCGTCGGGCGAGCCGAAGGAGTCCTGCACGATCTGGGGGATGGTGAGGAAACCCCGGCCCAGGCGCTTGTCGGACACCTGGAAGATGGCCGCTTCGGCCGAGTCCAGGATCTCTTCGGCAGGTTCGGCCTGCTCGAACGCGCTGGCAATGGCGCCGTTGGCGGCATTGATGAGGCCGCGCAGCAGCGCCTTGTCGCGCACCATCCTGACGTAGTGCTCGATCGAAGGCCGGCGCGGCACACCATCGGTCAGCGAAGCCAGATAAGCCACGCCGCCGATTGCCTCCAGTTCCTTGTGGCGGCTGAGTTCTTCCTGCAGGGTGATGATGTCGATGGGACGCCCGGTGGCGTCCAGGTCCATCATCCGCGCGAAAATGCGGCGATGTGAGTCGAGCGAGAAGTCGTCGGGGTGCAGCGATTCCGCCGCCTGGTTGTAGCTGTTGGCATCCAGGAGAATGGCGCCAAGGATGGAGCGCTCGGCGTCAACCGCCGAGGGCAAGCTGCGATCAACGTTGTAATCAGTGGTAGCCAAGGGCTTTCAATTTGCGCGTGCGGGGATGCGCGATAGTAGAGGAGCCAAAATCGAAATTCATCCGCAGACTGTGGAGATTGGGGACGGAAAAGCGGTGGAAACGAAAATTAGACGGCACGACAAGTGCGTGCCTGCGGAAGCGAATTGTCCCCGGACTCGCGATGGGCGAATTCGAGAAGAATCACCAGCCGATCGATTCTGCCACAAAAATGCTAACCGCGAGCGAGAGCGAATCCGGAAGGTCAAGACCGATCACCGCCGAGACGCCGAGCACGCCGAGGGTGTTTAGTTTCAATAGTCTTCCGCGTCCTCTGCGTCTCGGCGGTGTTCAGTTCTAAAGCGGTTCCAGGGTCGGTAGAGCCTTAGAAGGTGAAGGGGCCGGCTTCAGCCGTGCCGATACGGACCCGCAAGTGAATCCGGCCTTTAGGCCCTGAGGCGCGTGCCCCAGCGGCTAAAGCCGGAGTCTCTGGCTTGCCTTTACGGCACGCCTGAAGGCGTGCCCCTTCACATCCACCTTTCGAAAAAAGTTCTAAGTCAACCCGCGTTGATCCGCGGCGAGGATATTCAACAAAACGAAAGGCGGCTTGCGCCAGCCACGCAAGCCGCCTCGTGAAGTGTGATGTGCTAAAGGTACGCCACGACCCTTCCGGACCTGGCGCTGCTCCTGCCTTCCCCTCCGTTCCTCCAACCAAGTCCGGTGAGTTCGCTCACTTTTAAGTCGGACCGGCCGACACGGTGGCGTTCTTATGGCTGAGGCCTTGTCTCAAGTCCCTGGGAAGGGCTCCGAACCAGGCGCGCACTTGCGTGCGGGTTCTCTTCCACCAGACGCCCAAGGCAGGGTGCGCTTTGCACA
>DATKLD010000270.1:0-4117 GCA_035542595.1 Terriglobales bacterium | reverse complement strand
AAGCGCGCGCCTGGAGCGTTTGTCACTGGCCCGCCTATGGCGGGGCTTTGAGCTGGTGGCAACACGCAATTCTGTATATGGCAATCTGGCCGTGGTGGGAACGCGAGGCACGCGCAGCCTGTTCGAAAATGGACTCATCCTCCTTAGCGTTCCCGATCCCCTTGCCGCGGAGGAAGCAGTCCACTATGCCCTGCTTGAGCATCCCCGGCCCGTCACCCTGCTGCTGGTTGGGGGAAGCGTGAATGGGAGTCTGGCGCAGGCGCTCGGACACCCAAGTGTTCGGCGCGTGGACTACGTCGAGCTTGATCCCACAGTGCTGGAGCTGGCACGAAAATACTTTCCTGAAGAATGGCCAAGGCTCGAGGCCGATCCGCGAGTGCACGTGCACAGCGTGGACGGCCGGCTGTTCCTTAAGACCACCGCGCAGAAGTTCGACGTCATCATCGTCAACCTGCCCGATCCTCAAACCGCGCAGTTGAACCGTTTCTATACCGTCGAGTTCTTCCGCGAGGCGGCGGAGAAGCTCAATGCCGGCGGTCTCCTCTCGTTTCAGTTGCGCGCAGCGGAGGACTACATCAGCCCGGAGCTGGGCGAGTTTCTGCGTTGCATCAATCGCACGCTGGGAGAAGTTTTTCCCGAGGTCCGCGCCATTCCCGGCGAGACCGTGCACTTCTTCGCCGCCCGGCAGCCGGGCGTGCTGGCAGCCGGCCCGGAGGAGTTGATGGCGCGCCTGCGAGCGCGCAACCTCCATGCCAGCTACGTGCGTGAGTACTACATTCCCTTCCGCATGATGCCGGACCGCATGCTGCAGCTCGAGCAGCAGATCCACCCGGAACGCGGCGCTCCCGTGAACCGCGACTTCGCCCCCATCGCCTACTACTTCGACGTGGTGCTGTGGAGCACGCGGTTCAATGTCGCTTACCGCACATTGTTCCAGTCGGTAGCGCGAGTGGACTTCCAACTGGTAATGGGAGTTGGAGCGGTGCTGCTCCTGGCGATGGTTGCAGGCGGGCGGATCGCGCGGTCGCATAGCCGCCGTCCGGCTGCAGCCGGGGTTTGCGCTGCCGCGATGGGCTTCACTTCGATGGCGCTGGAGGTATTGTTGCTGCTTGGGTTCCAGGCCATCTACGGCTACGTGTACCACCAGCTCGCGATCATCATTGCGGCCTTCATGGCGGGGATGGCGCTGGGGAGCTGGTCGAGTTTGCGCCAGCCGGCTTCAGGGGGCGACATGAAAACGCTCGCTTGGCTGCAAGTGCTCGGGGCGGCGCTGCCCCTGTTGGCTTACGGGCTCTTCGCGTGGTTCGCGCAGTTCAAAAGCGGGCCAGGTCTGATCCTGGTCAGCAAGCTCGTTTTCCCCGCACTCGCGGTTGGTTGCGGCCTGGTGGGCGGATACCAATTCCCTATAGCCAGCCGAGTGTTTTTCCAGAATCGGCGAGAAGCGCGCAGTGTTGGAACGGTGTACGCGCTGGACCTCCTGGGCGCCTGTGCAGGCGCGCTGCTGCCCAGCATCTACCTGATACCAGTCTTTGGGCTCCTCCGGACCGCGCTGCTCATCTTGATGGTGGACCTGGCTGTCGCTCTCCAGGCAGCCCTTTCTGCCTGGGAAACGCCGTCTCGTCCCCTGCCGGCAGCGCGCTGAGCTGGTGCTCGGCGAAGACCAGAGCGGAAAACGTGAACAGGTCGGCCTCTTCATCCTGCCAGGCGGTCGGAGGCAGACCGGCTTTGAGTCCGATCTCGCGGAGGAAGGTTTTCCTGTCCCATCGCTCCTCGACCGGCACCTGGGGAAGAAGGATCCCTTCGTATTTGCCTTTCTTGATCAGCAATCCGTGCCGCCCGATCTGAATCTGGTTGACGTCCCGGAGGTGACGAAATGGGGAGAGCACGGACACCTCATAATCCAGGTCGCCTAGCTCGCGGGTGCCCACGGGAGCAAAGCGGGGGTCGCGCACCGCCGCAAAGGCGGCAACGTCGCGGACCCCGAGGTAAAGAGGCTTGACCGGCGCCGTATACCCGATGCAACCGCGCAGTTCGCCTTTCCTCCGGATGGTCACGAATGCGCCTCGGTCCTGCAGCAGCGCCGGAGAGGATGGAACAGGGGGCTGGTAGAGCTTGCCTTCGCGGACGGCGGTCTCAGCGGATTTTCTCGCCAGGATGAGGAGTTCGTCTTTGTCGTGGCCGCTGAGGGAAACCGGCTCGCCCGGGCCGCCGCGTGAAGGCGGTTCGCGCACCAGGGCGAGGGCCCCGTAGCCGACCACGCGGCTGCGGTCGCCCGTGGTATCGCCTGAGTTGGCGTACTTCAGCAAGCGCGCGCGGTTGGCGCCCAGGCGCTCGGCTGCGATCATCGCCGCGGCAATGGGGCCACCGCCGCAGGCCTCCCACGTGCGCTGTTCAAGGTTCTGCAGCAGACTCAGATAGTCCCACTCTTCGACCGCGGTCAGGGTCTTGCGATCGAGGCTGGTCGCTTCGTCGTAGGGGTGGTAATGCGAGAGATCAGAACTGGCGACAATCAACGTCCCCGGACCCTGGATCAGCTTGGCGAGCTGGACCCCCAAAGCGCGGCTGGCCTCGTAGCTCTGCTCGCCCATGATGACCGGCACCAGGTTGAATTGGCCGAGAGCGCGCTGCAGGAAGGGCAGCTCAACCTCAAGCGCGTGCTCGGCTTGCGAGCCCATGGACGAATGGCCGCGGCTGGAGAGGCGAATGAGCGGGCTCGAACCGGCGAGTTTGGCGGCGAACGCCTTGTCAACCGGGATAGTGCCCAGCGGTGTGGCGTACGCTTCGCCGTCATAGACGGAGACAAACGGAAAGCCGTCGAAGTGTGAGGGCGCGATCACCACCACACGCTCGAATTTTCGGCCCTTCAAGAGAGCGTAGCTGTGGGCCGCAACTCCGCCGGAGTAAGGGTAGCCAGCGTGCGGCGCGATCAGGGCCACAATGGGATCGTTGATCGCGGGCGGCGCAGCGCGCGCGAGCAGCTCGTCGACCATCGTTTGCAGTTCTTTGGGGTCGGCAGGATAAAAAGCTCCGGCCACGAGCGGCTGCCGGACCACCGGCTTGTCAGGCGCAGCAGCGGTGATCCCAAGACCCAGGCCGAGCACGACGGCCAAGGACGCGACGAGGCGCAGAAGCGCCCCTCTGCGGGTCGATGGAGACTCGGGGCGGAGCATAGTCGCCTCCTTTATGCCTGCCACACGCCCGCAATGGGATGCTGGCAGGAGCGGCACTTGCCCTTGTGCAAGTCCATCTTTCTGACCACGAACCCGAGACGCTCGATCAGCAGACGGCGGCACTGGGGACAATAGGTGTTCTCTCCCGGGTGTCCGGGCACGTTGCCGATGTACGCATAGTGCAGGCCTTCCGCATCGGCGATGGCTTTGGCGCGCTCCAGCGTCCCGAGCGGCGTGGGCGGAAGGTTCTTCAGCAGGTACTGCGGGTAGAAGCGAGTGAAGTGCACGGGCACGTCCGTACCCAACTCCGACTTGATCCAGCGGACCAGACCCTGAAATTCCGCGTCGCTGTCGTTGAGCGTGGGTACGACCAGGTAGACGATCTCGAGCCACCTCCCCTCATGGCGGATGGTGACCAGTGCGTCGAGGATGGGCTTCAGGTCCCCGTTTACGATCTCCTTGTAGTACTTCTGCGAAAACGCCTTGAGATCGACCTTGATGGCGTCAACGCGCCGGCACATCTTTTTCAGCGGGTCTTTCTGGATGTATCCGCCGGTCACGACGACGCTCTTGATGCCAAGGCCATGGGCGGATTCGGCGGTATCCATCAGGTACTCATAAAAGACTACCGGCTCGCTGTAGGTGTAGGCGATGGCCGGGCAGTGGTTCTGCTGGGCCAGCGCAGCCAGGTCCCGCGGCGGCACGTAATTCGCACGGACCTGTTCCGGCCGGGCCTGCGAGATTTCCCAGTTCTGGCAGAACTTGCAGTTCACATTGCAGCCTGCTGTGGCCACGGAGAAGGCCAGGACCCCGGGACAAAAATGAAAGAACGGCTTCTTCTCGATGGGGTCGATGTGGGCGGTGGCCAGCCGCGAGTGTACTAACGTGTAATAGGTGCCTCCACGGTTCTCGCGCACGCCGCAGTAGCCGCGCTCGCGATCATCGAT
>DATKLD010000269.1:0-49347 GCA_035542595.1 Terriglobales bacterium | reverse complement strand
GCGTCGTGGTAGATCTTCTCTTCGATGACGGTGCCGTCCAGGTCGTCGGCGCCGAAGCGCAGCGCGATCTGCGCGATCTTGGGGCTGAGCATCTGCCAGTAGGCCTTGATGTGCGCGAAATTGTCCAGCACCAGGCGGCTGGCGGCGATCTGCCGGATATCGTTCAGACCGGTGGTGGTCGGCAGGTGCTGGAGCGGAGTGTTCACGGGATGAAACGCCAGCGGAATGAAGGTTTGGAACCCTCCCGTCTCGTCCTGCAGGACACGCAGCTTGAGCAGGTGATCCACCCGGTCTTCGTCGCTCTCGATGTGCCCGTAGAGCATGGTGGCGTTGGAGCGCAGGCCGAGCTGATGCGCCAGGCGCGCGGTTTCCAGCCACTGGTCGCCGTCAATCTTGTGGTCGCAGATGATGTGCCGAATGCGATCGGCGAAGATCTCGGCGCCGCCGCCGGGCAGAGAATCCACGCCAGCGGCTTTCAACTCTTCAAGCGTCTCCCGGATCGAAAGCTTGGCGCGCTTGGCCAGGTACGCGACCTCGACCATCGTGAATGCTTTGATGTGAACTTGCGGAAAGCGCTCCTTGAGCCCGCGCACCAGGTCGAGGAAATATTCGAACGGCAGGTCGGGATGCAGCCCACCCACGATGTGGAACTCGGTGACCGCCTCGCTGTATCCCGAGGCCGCCGTCTGCCAGGCCTCTTCGAGCGCCATGGTGTAAGCGCCGGGGGTGTCCTTTTTGCGTCCGAAGGCGCACAGGCGGCACGCGGCCACGCACACGTTGGTCGGGTTGATGTGCCGGTTGACGTTGAAGTAGGTATTGTTGCGGTGCATTCGCTCGCGGACGTGGTTGGCCAGCCAGCCCACGGCGAGGATGTCGCCGGTGCGGTAGAGAGTCAGAGCATCGTCAGCGCTGAGGCGCTCGCGGGCGAGAGCCTTCTCATAGATGCTATGCAACCGAACATCATCGGTCTGGAAGTCCCGTGCCATCCCGGACGAAATCATACCTCAGCCGGCCGACAGACGTCAGCAGTCCCAGGCAGGCACAGAGCCGCCTGGGCGTCCCTACTGGCCGTGGTGGGGGAAAACCTACAGACGGGTAACGTTTGCGGCCTGCAGGCCCTTAGGACCTTCTTGCACTTCGAACTCCACCGCATCGCCCTGATTGAGAGAGCGATATCCATCCGACTGGATGGCGGAATAGTGTACGAACACGTCCCCGCCCTGCTCCCGCTGGATGAAGCCGTATCCTTTGGTGGCGTTGAACCACTTCACGGTGCCGCGTTCCTTCTCTGCCATTTGCTGCTCGTGCTCCTTACTCGAACCCCACTTCCTTCGAACAAGTGAGAATTCTGCTCGCTAGAACCGAAACTTCCCAAAAAGAAAAATCACCTCAACCTTACTTTTGGCCGCAAAACTTTCGCCTAATGAGAATGGCGCTCCGCGCTGCCCAACTCAGCGCAATTTTATGCCGGATTGATATTCGATTGCACCATTAATAGTGTAAGTCTCCTGGATTCAGTTGGTCACGGGGATGGCGCGCTTGACGAATGCAACCCCTCAATCACGCCTGCCCCTGGGTTGTTTACCGGGAAGGCTCGCAGGATTCTCGTGGACGCGTTCACGGAATCCGCCTTTCAAACCTGTGGCCAGGGAGACGGCGTCTTCGCCGTATTTGTCGCGCAGCCGGTCGGCGGCGGAAAGGGCTTGCTGCCAGCGCTGGTGCTTTCCACCGTCCAGCAGCCCGAGTTGCCCTTCCGCAACCTCAAAGGACGAGGCGTGAACGCCCAGCAGGCGCACCTGAGCACCCGGCTTCCAGTTGGCACGAAACAGAGCGCGGACGACGCTTAAGATTTCGCTATCAACCTGCGTCGCCGCATCCAGGCTGCGGGCGCGGGTGATGGTGGAAAAATCTTTGTACCGCAGCTTGAGCTGGACAGTGCGCGCGTGGAGCCCGTGCTCGCGCAGGCGACGGCAGACCATCTCGGTAAGCCGTGCCAAAGTGGATTCGAGCTGTTCAACATCCGCCGTGTCTTCGTTGAAGGTGTGCTCGTGGCTGATCGACTTGGGTTGCTCATTTTCGCCGATCTCGCTGTCGAACCATCCGCCGGCATCGAGGCCGCGCGCCTTGCCGGCCAGCGCCAGCCCCCACTTGCCGAAGCGCTCATCGAGAAATGACTCGTCGAGCACCGCCAGATCTCCCACTTTGTAAATGCCGAGATCGTGGAGGCTCTTCTCCAGCACCTTGCCCACGCCGGGAATCCTGCGGACATCGAGCGGCGCCAGAAAGCGCGCTTCCTGCCCGGGCAGCACCCACAGCACACCGTTGGGCTTGGCCTGGTCCGAAGAAACCTTGGCGACCAGCCGCGAGGTGGCGATGCCGATGGAGCAGTTGAGTTGCGTCTCGCTCTTGATCGCAGCGTGCAGGGCATGAGCGGCGCGCAGCGGCGGACCGTGCAGCCGCTCGGTGCCGCTCATGTCGAGATAGGCTTCGTCAATGGATGCCATCTCCACCTTGGGGGAGAAATGCCCGAGCACGGCGTACACCTTTTGCGAATATTCGCGATAGCGCTCCGGATGTCCGTCCACGAAGATGGCATGCGGACAAAGCTTTGCGGCGGTGCGCAGCGGCATGGCTGAGTGGACGCCGAACTTTCGCGCTTCGTACGAGGCTGCCGAGACCACGCCGCGCTCGTTGCGCTGCCCGCCCACCACAACGGCCTTGCCCTTCAGCGACGGGTCGAAAAGCTCCTCGACGGACACAAAGAACGCGTCCATGTCCAGGTGGAAGACGGTCCTAGGGAAGGCGTCCGACATCGCGCTGAGCTCATTGTAGGCCGAATAACCTTTCGCCGAGTGTTTCGTCCAATGCACATGCGTCCAATCAAATTGGCAATGGTGGTTCTCGCGGGTGCTGTCCTGGCCTGGCCGCAGGCGGGGCAGCTCAAAACAGCCGACACGGTTCTGCAGAGATATCAGCAGGCCCTGGGAGGGGTGGGCGTGATAAACAAGGTGCAATCGGAGACCCGGCGGGGAGAAGTCGAAGCCACTGGCATGCAAGGAAAAGTGGCCTTCGTTGCCTACGCTAAGCCGTTCAAGTTCCTCCATAGAGTCACGCTGCCCAACGGCCGGGAAGTCGTCTCAGGATTCGACGGCAGCGTTTCATGGTCAGTAACTCCGCAGGAAGCGAGCATCGATAAAACCACCCCCGTCGAAGCGGTGCGCCGTGATGCCGACCTTCAATATGCGCTCCACCAGCCGGACTATTTCCAGAGACTCGAATTTGTTGCCGTCACCGCTTTTGAAGGCCGCCCCTGCTATTGGCTTCACGGCACTACCCACTGGGGCAAGGATAATAATCAGTTCTACGACGTCCAGACCGGGCTGCTCGCCGGCTACCGTTTTCAGTCGGACGCCTCATCGTCCGCGGGTACCACCACGACCGCGTTTCAGGATTACAAGAGCTTCGGTGGGCCCTTGGTGGCGACGAAAGTAATATCGCGCACCGGCGATCATACGCAGACCGTGACCTACACGTCTGTGACCTACGAGCCGCTTGCGGACTCTGTGTTCGAATTGCCGCAAACTGTTAAGGCACTGCTGAAATGATCGGGTGGGTTTCTAGCGCCGCAGCAGCAGGTCGGCGGCAATGAAGAGGAAGTACACGACCGAGATCACGCCGTTCATGGTGAAGAAGGCGGCATTCAGCCGGCTGAGGTCCTGGTGGCTGACCAGTGAATGCTCGTAGGCCAGCAGCCCGCCCACGATCGCGACTCCGATGATCGCCAGTGCGCCCAGGTGCAGGGCGAACACCAGCCACAGCAGCAGTCCGATCATCAGCAGGTGGAAGGCGCGCGCCACCCATAAGGCGCGGCGGATGCCGATGAAGCGCGGGATCGAGTGCAACCCCGCCTCACGGTCGAAGTCATAGTCTTGGCAGGCATAGAGGACATCGAAGCCGCCCACCCAGAAGGTCACGGCGGCGGCCAGGATTACGATGCGCCCGTCGAGCGAGCCCCGGACAGCGATCCAACCCGCGGGCGCCGAAATGCCATCGGCGAACCCGAGAATCAGGTGCGACCAGCGCGTGAAGCGCTTGGTGTAGGAGTACAGCAGCAGGACGGCCAGCGCCAACGGCGAGAGCACCAGCGCCAGCCGGTTCAGCTCCGCCGCCGCCAGCACGAAGCCTGCGCAGGAAAGCACGACGAACCCGCCGACAAACTGGCGCGAGAGCAGCCCGGCGGGCAGGGCACGGCTCTGGGTGCGAGGATTGGCGGCATCGAGGGGCTCGTCCACCAGGCGGTTGAAAGCCATGGCCGCCGAGCGCGCGGCCACCATCGCCACCAGAATCCACCCGAGCTGGCGCCAGCTAGGCAGGCCGCCGGCCGCCAGCATCGCCCCGGCCAGCGCAAACGGAAGGGCAAAGATCGAGTGCTCCCACTTGATCATGTCGAGCGTGATGCGAAGACTGCGGGCGAGAGCCACGAAAAGGATTCTAACGGATTTGGTGATTGCGTAATTTGGTAATTGGGTAATTAGAGTCGGCATCCGGATGTCAGTGGCGACCCACTTACCAAACTGCTCACTTACTCAATCCGCTTCGCGGAACCCATCCCGGCCGATGAGGGGGACAAAGCGCACGCCGTCCAGGTACAGGACGGTATTGCGATCGCCGATCTTGCGCACAAGCTGCAGTTCCTGAGCAAAGCCGCTGCCCACAGGTATCACCAGGCGGCCGCCGTCGCGCAATTGGTCCAGCAGTGGCCTGGGCACGTGCGGGGCTGCGGCCGAAACCACGATGGCGTCGAAGGGAGCGGCTTCCGGCAGGCCCTGGCTGCCGTCGCCGTGGACGACTGTGACGTTGCGGTACCCAAGGCGCTCGAGCACCACCCGCGCGCGTTCTGCCAGGCTGGCGATGCGCTCGATCGAGTACACCTTGCCCACCAACTCCGCCAGCACGGCGGTCTCATATCCCGAGCCGGTGCCGACCTCCAGCACCACGTCTTCGGGTCTGAGCGCCAGCGCCTCCAGCATGTCGGCCACCACGAAAGGTTGCGAGATAGTCTGCCCTTCGCCGATGGCGATGGGATGGTCTTCGTAGGCTTCGTCGCGGAGCTCGGGGCAGACAAACTCATGCCGCGGAACGCGAGCCATCGCTTCCAGCACACGCTCGTCCCGAATACCGCGGTTGCGAAGCTGTTCTTCGACCATCAGCCGGCGCCCCTCGCGGTAGGTGTCGATTTGCGAAGAATCCTGCATGCGCCACCCCGGCCCGGCAGTCCGGGCCTGTTGCAATGCTAAAAGGTAACGGGCGGGAATGCAGTGATTTACAGCAAGATTTTCAGCGCCTGCGCTGCCGGTACCGCACGTCGAAGGAGACCACGCCGTTTTGGTCGCGGATCGCCACCAGCGACAGCCGGCGGTTGATGTGGTATTCCACCTGCACGGTCTGCTGCTGCGTCGATTGCGTCACGCTGGTGCCGTACGTAAGCGTCACCTTGTCGGAGACCTGCTGCTCGATGTTCACCCGCGCGTTGGGGTTGTTCTCGATCCCGCCCGCCTGAGGATCGATCTTGATGCGGCTAGCCCCGAAAAGCCTTTGCGCGCGGCTGCTGTAGGCACTGGCCAGCGCCTGCTCCAGGACCGCACTGGAGGTCAGCTCAGTCAGGCTCTGGCTCGGTCCCGTCGAGGAGTACACCGACTCTGTGCGGGTGCGGCCCAGGGCCAGAAGCGCAATGATGTCCGACTGGGGCAGGGGCGGGTCCGAACGAAGGCTAACGGTGGGATGGGATATCGGTCCGTGTTCTCCCAGGCTGATGTCGTAGTCGCGCACCCGGGCGGTGGCTTCCAGGTCGACCACCGGGGCAATGGTAGTGGGATTGTTGAACAGCAGGTCGCCACGTTCCAGGTGATACTTGGTGCCCGCTATGTCGATGTTGCCTTGCGCGATGTTCACACGCCCGAGCAGAACGGGGTTGCTCGCGGTCCCGCGCAGCCGCAGGTCGGCGTTGCCCGCGAGCTTGGCCATCGACATCTCCACCCGCAGTTCCTGCGCTGTGACAACATGCAGATCGAGGTGCAGATTGTTCAGCGGCGACTGCTCGTTGGCCGCGCCGGATGGTTGGGCGAAGCGTTGCAGCAGATAACCAAAATCGAACTGAGGGCTGACGGCGAACCGGTTGATGGTCACCGTCCCTGAAAGCAGGGAGTTGCCGGGCGTGCCGCTGAAACGCAGGTCGGCATCGGCGTAGGAGCTGATTCCAGGCGGGTAGCGCAAGCGAATGTCCTTGCTGGCGGCGGTCAGGTCAAAGGAGAGACCATGGGAGTAGTTGATGAAACCGCCCACCGCAAGCGTGCCGCCGCCGGTCTGTGCTGTGAGCGACTGGACCCGCAGGCGGTTCTCGTTGAACACCAGGGTGCCGTTGATGTTGCTCAGTCCGTTGGGCACGTCGATGTAGGAAATAGCGCCGTTGGTAATGCGCACCTGCCCGCGAGTCTGCGGCTGCGCCATGGTGCCGGTGACGGCGACGTTGATCTCCATCTGGCCGGAGGACGTCAGCTCGGGGTTCAAGCTTTGCAGGAGCCCGAAGTCGAGTGTGCCGTCGGCGTGAAGCTTCATTTCGTGCTCACCGCCGAGCTGAATCACGCCCCCGGCCACGATATCGGTGGTTGGACCCGCGGCAGCCCCGCTCTCCGCCGGTTGCGCGCGGTTGAATCCTCTCAGGTGCAGGTGATCGAGGGTGAGGACTTCATTCGCCAGTGTGAAATGGATTGGGCCCTCGCTTTCGACGGCCACCTTCTGGATTTCCGCCGAGAACTGATCCACGTTACCGGTGAGGTTCAGGTCGCGGGGGCGGAGAAGCGGTCCGCGCAGGTCCAGTGTCCCGGCGATCGAGGAATGGACGGTGATCTTGCCCTCAAGATACGCGCGCAGCAAGGGACTGATATCGAGGTGGGAAAAGCGAAGAGTAACGTTGGCGGGAAAATCTCCACGCAGGCGGATGTCGCCGTCGATAGCCAGCTCTGCCGTCTGAAAATGCGAGCGCGCGGTCAGGTGCAGGTCTGGCCCATGGGTGACGCCCGTCAGGTCGAAGTCGCCTGCCTGTTCCCTGTTCAACACCAGATCGCGGACATGTAAGTCGATGTTGATCACCGGCGCCTGAACCGTGCCCGATCCCTGCACGTGAAACCCCGCCACGCCGGCCATCGTCAGGCGCGGCCGTTGCAGCCGCGGGAACTTCGAGAGCTCGAAATTCGTTCCCGTGAGGTCAAAGTGAAATCGGTCATCGCTGAAGTTGTAGGCCAGGCTGCCGTTGAGCTGGGCGCCGTTGTGCGTGAGCGTGAGGTCGGTGAGCTTCACCTCCCAGCTGGCCCACATCAGGGTCGCGCGCAGCGATTGAAAGGCCTCGCCGGCAAGCGTCCCGCCCGTGATCTCCAGGGGACCCTGGCCGCTGGGACTCGAGTGCGTTCCGCCAAGGGTGACGTTCAACGACAGCTTCCCGGTGATGGGATAGGCCGTCCCGGCGAGCAACTGCACGTCCTGTACGTCGGCGCCGACGATGCTGACACGGCCCTGCAGGGCGCTCGTGTCTTCCAACTCTCCATTCCGCAATCCTTCGCTCACATCGAAGCGGGCCAGCGCGGCGCCGCGGCGCAGCACTCCGTGGTGAAACGAAAACTCGCTGGGCGAGTACAGCAGATCGGCGGCCAAAGAATCCCAATGCAGACGCCGGGGAGCAGCCGGCGCAACTGCGCCAGTAGCTTGCGGGAGCAGTATTTGTCCAGGGGACAGGTTGGTGTCGAAATCCGAAATCTCGAGATGGCCGCTGATGGTCGGGCCGGCCAGTCTGCCAGTGACGTTCCCTGTAAACGATGTGCGCCCCTGTACCTCCAGCGTAACCCTTGGCTGGTGCAACGCAGCCAGGACCGACTGCAGCTCGGTGAAATCACTGCTGTTGAGCGCGATGCTCAAGCGCGCGCCGGTCGAGCCCAGCACCCCGGACGCGCTGAAATGCGTAGCCCGGGTGGTGATGCTCAATTGCGCGATATCCACTGTCGTCTGGCGGCCGTGATAGTCGATGTGCATTCGCGCGGTGACCGGCAGCTCTCCCGGCCGGGGACTGGGCGGCGGCTCGATCTCGACGGCCGAGGTCGCGTTCAGGTTCCGGGTGGAACCGGTCCATTCGAAATCGACCGTGCCGCTGGCGACTCCTGCGGGGTGAACGCGCTCGAGCGGCAGCCAGGAAGTGGAAACAGCCGCGGCCAGGGCTCCGATCTGTACGCGGGACAGGCGCAGATGCCCGACGCCGTGCTGACGAGTTTGTGCGAGCAGGCCGGGGCTCATCCAGTTGATGATTTCTGCGCCGCCGGTGATCAATCCCCCCAGCGCCTGGGCAGTGAGGTTGGAAATCACCAGGCGGTCGCGGCTGAGGGAGTATCGGGCGGCGGTGTTCAGCTCCGGAATGCTCAGGCCCGGCTCGCGCCACTCCACACCCTTCAAAACCAGTAGTCCGGCTGAGGTGAAATCCTGCGCATGAACTGCAGCCTGGCCGCTGACCTCCAGTTTTCCCCGCCGCAGCTCGCGGATGGGTACCAGGACGCCGAGTTCCACCACATCCAAAGACCCGCTGTAAGTCAGCTCCATCTTCGGGTCGCGGAAATCCGTGAGCGTGCCGCGCGCCTCGAGCAAAGAGCGGTCCGACACCAGCTTGAACGACCTGAGTTCGGCCCTGCCGGGCGCGAGCATGAGTTGGAATTCGGTCTTGCCGTGGAGCGGCGGGAAGCCGCTGTACTTCGAATCCAGAGCCGCGACCTGGACGCGTGCGTCGTAGGTGCCTGCCAGGCCGGCATACGACATCGTCATCGTCAGCCCGCGCGCCGTGAAATCCAACGGCACGCGCCGGTCGTTCCAGAGCAGCTCTCCGCGATCCACCTGCGCGTGGTCGATAGCGAGTTCGAACAGCACACCGGCGATGGCTTCGCCCTTCACTTTCATCCTGGGCCCCGGCTGGTTGGTACTGCCGTCCGGGTAAACAATGATGTGGACAACCGGGTGCTCCAGTTCGAGCCTGCGGATGCCGATCTGGTATCGCAGCAAGGAAAGCACCTTCAGCCGGACCAGCAGCCGGTCGGCGTGCGCGTACGGCGCCTGGTCGGAGGATTCCAACCCATGAAGGGTGAGGTCGCGCCCCTCGAATTCCAGCCTCCATAGCGACCAGCGAAACGACTTCAGTTCGGCGCGCGCCCCGGTCATCTGCTCCAGCCCGGCCACCACCTTGCGGCGCATTCGTTCCTGGAAGCTGGCGCTGGTTAAGTACCAGGCTGCGAGCGCCAGCACCGCCACGCCGATCCCAGCGTACCGGACGGCCTTGCGAGTTGGGGCGGTCTCGGTCATCGTATCCGGATGTCTCCCTGCAGGCGCAGCGAGCGCACCCACTGGTCCTGAAGCTCGTTGAGCCGCTGCTCGGTCAGCAGCCGCTCGATCTTGGGAGCGACCTGCTCGAAGGGGACATCCGACCAGCCGGCGGCGCGCATTTCTGGAAGCAAGCGCTGCCGGTAGTAGTTCTCTACGGCTCTTCGCTCAATGTGGATCTCGGGGCGAAATCTCAGGTCAAGATAGCGCAGCACATTCACCTGGACTGCCGTCCTCTCTTCCACGTCTTCCTCGGTCAATCCGTAGGCAGCCAGGGCGGCTCGCCAGCCGTCGTCCGTCTTCCATGCCGGGACAGTTTGGCGCAGCTCGCCCACGTGAGCGGCAACCTCCTCGGGCGTTGCCGGCACGAATGAACTGGCGCGCATCTGTTCACGGATCAGAGCCTGGTCGATCAGCCGCTCCAGTGTCAGCCTGCGGTCCCCAGTCGTAACCTCCTTGAGGGGGCGGCCGCTCACCAGGAATTCGAACCGGACCGCTTCGTCCCACTCGCTTTCGAGGATCACGTCGCCGTTCACGGTAGCGACGATGCGATCGATCACCTCCGCCGCCTGGCACAACCCGGAGCCAGCCAGCAGCAGTGCCGCTACCATCAGCGTGCGGCGTGCCACGCACCGTCCGCATTGGAAATGACTACTCATCAGAACGTCTGCCCGATACTGAAGAAAAAGTTCACCCGGTGCAGCACCTGAAAGGCCGGCGGCTGCGGCGACTGGAATCCGACAAGATAAGTGGGCGGATTCAGGTTGTAGCTCACGTCGAAGCGCACCGGCCCAATGGGCGTGCGGTAGCGGATTCCTCCACCTACCGCATGCGAGTTGTAATTAAAGATGGGATTGCAAGTCGCAGGCGACGGGTTATTCTTGCACTCCGTGAGGTTGGGCTGCGACCAGCGGAAAAGGCTGGGGAACAGGTCGGAGGGGGACGCAAACACGTTGCCCATATCATGAAAGATCACCGGGCTCAGATCCTTGCCGAGGAAGGGCAAGGGCACGGGCGGGAGACGAAGCTCCAGATTGTTCACGAACAGGGCCTCTCCCCCAAGCTGGTACCCGGTTCCAAGATCGCGCGGGCCGGCCTGGTTCGTTGCGAAGCCGCGCAGTGAATTGCCGCCACCAGAATAAAACCGTTCCGCCAGCGGGACGGTGGCCGATGACCCGCCCCAGGGCTGCTCGATGCCCAACTGTGTGGAATGCGCCAGCACGAACCTTCCTTTGTGTCCGAAGGCGCGATATTCGGAGTGCTGCAGCAGGAAACGACCGAAGTTGGTTTGCGACCCCAGCGCGTGCGAGGTCACACCAGTATCGAAGACCAGGTAATTGCCTTTATGCGAGTCCACCGGATTGTCGCGAGTGTCGCGGATATAGGTGAAACTTGGAATGCCGATGCGCACCGGTTGAGACAACTGCGGGATCAGTGCCGGGGTGATCGCAAGGTTTGACACCCTGACGTCGCGGTACGTCAGGCGGTACAACAGGGTGGTGGCTTTGCTCACGGACTGCTGCACTTGCATGGATCCTTCCACTCGCTGGGAAGTGAAAGTGAAAACGTCCAGCGTGTTGTCATAGAGAAGGTTGAAGGTGAGTTTGAGCTTCTCCCGGTCCAGCCAGTGCGGGACTGCGTACCCCAGCAGGGCGCGCTGCTGCAGCCGGCCAAAGTGGGACTGGAGGTAGATCGTCTCGTCGCGACCGCGAAAGTTCAGCCGGCTGACGTCGAAGGAGACACGCGGACTGGCCCCGGTCCGTCCCTGAGGATTCGTCACCCCAGCCGGGGTGCCGCCCGACTGTACTTCGAATCCCAAGCCGTAGTTGAAGGTGTAACGGCGGGCCTCGCTCAGGTTAAGCAGGACGTCCTTGTAGGCCTCCTTGCCGTCCGGATTCTGCACGGCCACGTCCACAGCGCTGAAGATGCCAAGATCGTAGAGCCGGCTCTGGGTCTTCAGCATGTCCGCCTGGCTGAGCGGATCGCCCGCATGAGGGACAATCCGTTTTTCCACGACGGAGGGACGGGTATAGTTCAACCCGCTCACCAGCACCTGGTTCACATACACGCGCTCCCCCTCGCGGATGGTGTAGGTCACGTTCATGCGCGTGGGATCCTCCGCCGCTGAGTGAGCGGCGTAGGTCACCGTGACCTCGGGGAAGCCCCGGTTGAAGTAAAAATTCGCCAGCGCATCGCGGTCGGCCGCCATGTTGGCGTCGGAAAACGGCTGCCCAGGCACATTGGCCAGCATGTTCCGCAATGCCATGTCGGCAAATGTCGTGGCTCCGACGATAGTCAGGTCTTTCACCAGCGTCTGTGGGCCTTCTCTGATGTGCACCAGCACCCGCATCTGGCCCTTCCTGCCGAGGTAGTCGTCTTGCACCTCTGCGTACGCGTTCACCTGCAGGAAGCCATTGCTGCGGTAAAGGTCGCGGATCGAGTCCAGGTCGCGGTTGAGCAGGGACTGGCTGAACAGGCCGTGCTCCAGCAACCATCCCGCCGGCTGGATCTGCATACGGTCGCGGATGAGGTCGGTAGGAAAATACTTGTTGCCCTCCAGGGCCACGGCGGCCAGTTTGTACCGCTCGCCCTTGTCCACGTCAAAAACGATGTCGGTACGGTCCAACCCGGGCTGCTCCTTCCGCACTACGTTGACCTGGGATTCGAAATAGCCCTGGGTCTGCAGGTAGTCGCGCAGGTTACGACGGCCCTCGTTGAGCAGATCGTCATCTACGGCGCTTTCCTCGTAGACCGGCACGGAGCGCTTGATTACTTTCCCCGGGAGGCGGGCGCCTTCTACGTGGATGGCGACCAGCGGTCCGCGCACGATGTTAAGCGTGTAATCGACCGTGTTGCTCTCAGGGCGGTAGGCTCGGCTGACCAGCGAAGCCTGCGCTTCCAGCCGGTCCTGCTTCTGATATTCCTTGCGCAACCTCTGCAAAGCCCGCGTCACGACCTGCGCCGTCACTGGATCTCCGCGACGTAGCTTGGTCAGCTCGCTGATCTGCTCGAGGGTGAGACCGGGGTCTCCTGTCACCTTAATCTTGCCCACACTCGCCCGCGGACCGGCCTGAATGTTAAAGAGGATGTCCGCCTGCTGCGTCTTGGGATGCGGGGTGAGCTGCGGGGTGACGGTCGCGCGATAAAAGCCGTTCTCTTCGAGGACTTTCTCGATACCCGCGATGGCCTGCTCCATCCGTGCATCGGTGAGCAGCTCGCCGAGTTGCAGTTTGCTGGCATTCACAAGCTGGTGGCTGGTCGGACCGTGCCGGAGAAGGAGGGCCACGTCCACCGAGCCGACGAACTGGTTCTCCCTGGCGATGAACAGCAGCGAGACTTCGTTGTTCGGCGCAGGCTCGACCGCCACCTGAATGTCCTGGAATCGCCCCGTGGCAAACAACGCTTGTACGCTGGCGCGCACCTTGCGCTTGTCCAGCGGCTGGTCAACTTTCTGCGGGATCAGCGACAGCCACCGCGAAGTGGGGACTATCGAGGGTGTGCCGCGAAACTGAATGTCGTGCACGCGCCGGCCGGCGACGGAGGCCAGGGACCCGGCATCCTGAGGAAGGGGCGGGGCTGCCGGCCGTAACGCAGGCTCGCCGCTGACGGCGCCGGACTTGCTTTCCCAGGTGCTGTTCTGCTGCGCCGACACCGGGGCGCAGGTGGCGAAAAGACACGACAGCCCGGCGAGTAGTGTCGCCATGAGCGCGGTTCGCGCCACTCCAGATTTTGTCCTTTCGCCGACAGAAGGGAGCCGGCTGCTGTTCCAATGGCTTATAAGATGTGCGCTCCTGCTGGTCTCGTTGCACTTGCGAACGGCCGCCCTGGCCTCTCTTTCGGTCGCGGCGTAGCCCGCCTCCTATAATACTGGGTAGCGGGAGATCGTGCCCATGACTGCAGAGGAACGCTACTCACGTCAGGTGCTGTACCGCGGTATCGGCGCGGAAGGCCAGCGCCGGCTGGCCGCGGCCCGCGTGGCCGTTGTGGGCTGTGGCGCCATCGGCTCCTGCCTCGCTTCCCTGCTGGCTCGTGCCGGCGTGGGAAGTTTGCGCATCATTGACCGCGATTACGTCGAGCCCAGCAACCTCCAGCGCCAGTCCCTGTTCGACGAGAATGACGCCACGGAGTCGGTGCCCAAAGCCATCGCCGCGGCGCGCAAGATCGCCGCCTTCAACTCGGAGATCGTGGTCGACCCCAAAGTCGCCGACCTCACCCCGGCCAACATCGGAGACTTGCTGGCGCAGGCCGACCTCGTGCTCGACGGCACCGACAATTTCGAGACCCGTTACCTGATCAATGATTACGCCGTGCAGCAGCGCCTGCCCTGGATCTACGCCGCCGCCGTGGGCGGTTACGGCGTGACCATGAACATCCTGCCGGGTGAGACTGCTTGTCTGGCATGCATCTTTCCGGCTCCGCCGCATGGCGTGGTCGAGACTTGCGACACCTCCGGAATTCTGAATTCCGCCGTCAGCCTGGTCGCGTCCCTTCAGGCCACGGAAGCTTTGAAGTTGCTGGTAGGCGCACGCATCCAACTGCGGAGCACGTTGCTCTCCTTCGACGTGTGGACCAACGAGCGCTCTGAGATCTCATCGGCCCGCCCCCGCGACGACTGCCGGACCTGTGCCCGGCGGGAGTTCACTCACCTGGAAGGCAAAGGACGGCCGCACATCACCCTGTGCGGGCGCAATTCCGTACAGATCCACGAGCGCGAACGCCCCATTGACTTCGCCGAGATGAGCGCCCGCCTCGAACCGCACGGTACCGTCCGCTACAACGAGCTGGTACTGAAGTTCTGGCGCGACGACTACGAAATGACCCTTTTCCCCGACGGTCGCGCCATCATCAAGGGTACCGCCGACATCGCGCTTGCCCGCAGTCTCTACGCGCGCTACGTAGGCTCCTGACTTGGAGTTGTTCCTGATGTGGGTGGGGCAGCGCTTCGGCCCTGCATAGCGTCAGGGGCGTTCGGCTCGAGCCGCTGCGGGACGATTGCAGGCCTGAAGGGCAGCCCATGCCCTGCTGTACCCCGCGCAACCCGCGACGCTCGCCGTGCAATCCAAATGAACAAATGCCTGCATTTTTTGCGCAAGTCCGTGCACGAATGATCAGCCGTTCAAACTGCGACCGTCCGGAAACAACCCAAACCGTCGGCAGATCTCGGCTGAACCCGTGTGCGGACTGGAGTGGCATGCCGCCTGCAACGAATGTGGTGAAGGAAGTTTCCTGGGGAGGTAATATGCGCTCGGTTACTCTGCTGTGCACGATTCTGCTGTTGTCCGTGTTGGGGTTCGGTCAAACCGTGGTCCGAGGATATCCGGGGTATTGTTCCTACGGGTGCGGGCCTTATGTGCCGCTAATCACGACCCCGGAACTGTCGTTTGCGACGGTTTCTCCAAATCCCGTGGGAGCGACCAATGCGACCGGCGGACTGGTTGCGGGCGCAACCAATAGCACTCTCTCCCAAGTCTCCGGTAATATCGATGCCGTCTATACCCAGCCGGTTTGGTATGTCGGCGGAGGAACACCGCTCATATCACCCGATGTTAACGCTCCTATCCATGAATTCGGTCGGGAGTGGGCGGCGGGATATGGGGACTGGATGCATCGCCACCACGAAGCCGAGCAACAAAGAGAGGCGTGGCTCTATTTCAGCTCAGCCGGACTAGGCCCCACCCCGGTGCAGGCGGCGAGGGCCATGCACGGGCGTGCGGCGCGAACCTATTCGAACGAGGATGTGAAGCGCCAGAACCAGCAGAACGGCCTGGTCAAGTACGAGGGCAAGACGCAGAAGATCCAGTAGTCTGGTACTCCCGGTTTTCTCAGGTTCAGGCTGCGCCCTCCCGACCCAGGACCTCCTTGCGCGTGACGCTCGGCCGCTGTCGCGACATCCGGCACGGTCTGGGGAAGCCTTTCCGCCGCTTTCGGGACCAGAGCCTCTCCGTTGCTAACCAAGCACTGCCTTCTGACATCCTGCGGCCAATCTGATATCTTGAAACCAGTTCTCTGCGGCGCGCGCCATAGCGTCGCATTTCTTGCAGCGAGAAAAGGCCTTGGATGGTGGATTCAGCCACAACTGCACTCCGGGCAGAAGCGCTGCCCGCGCCTTCGACCGCCTATCGCTGGACGGTGCTGATCTTCGTCAGCCTGGCGATGTTCGGCAATTACTACTTCTACGACGCGCTCAGCCCGCTGGCCGACATTCTGCAAAAACAGCTTGGCTTCAGCGACCAGAACATCGGACGGCTGAATTCGTTTTACAGCATCGCTCCCATCGCCACCGTGCTGATCGGCGGCGTAATCATCGATCGCATCGGGACCCGCAAGGCGACGCTGCTTTTCGGAACAACCTGCTTGCTGGGAGCGATTCTCACCGCGACCACGCCTCGGTTCGAGGTCATGGCTGCAGGCAGGTTCATTTTCGGCATGGGAGCAGAGTCGCTGATCGTCTCGGTCACCACAGCCCTGGCCAAGTGGTTTCGGGGAAAGGAACTCAGCTTCGCCTTCGGCATCAACCTGGTGATCGCGCGTTTCGGAACGCTGCTGGCGCAAAGTTCTCCGAGCTGGGCGGGAAGCGCGTACCGCTCCTGGCAGACGCCGTGGCTGATTGGCGTCGGGTTTGTGACCTTATGCGTCGTCGGACCGATCCTGTATTGGATCCTGGAAGTGCGGGCTGAACGCCACTACCACCTCGGACAGGCTGGTGAAGTGGACAAAGTCGTCGCCGGCGACATCCTGAAATTCGGCCGCTCTTACTGGCTCCTGGTTGCCCTGTGCGTGGTCTTTTACTCAGCCATTTTTCCGTTCGAGACCTTCGCGGTGAAGTTCTTCCAGCACAAGCAGGGCATGCCGCTATCGGACGCAGGGCTGCTGCTGAGCATCCTGACTGCCTGCACCATGGTGGGAACGCCCCTGTTCGGCCTGCTGGCCGACCGCGTTGGAAAACGCGCTTTGCTGATGATCTTCGGCTCGGCCCTGCTCATCCCCGTGTTTTCGATCATGGGATACGCGCATTCCAACCTGCTCGTGAACGCCCGCCTGCCGTGGCCTTGGAGCACTCAGTTCGTTGCCCCCATACATCTGGTGGCGTCTATGGCCATGATGGGAGTGGCCTTTTCGCTGGTGCCGGCGGTCATCTGGCCATCGGTGGCATATATCGTGGACCAGAAGACCTTGGGCACGGCCCTTGGCCTGATGACCATGATTCAGAACGCGGGCATGGCATTCTTCAATGACCGGCTAGGGAAAGCTAACGACATGGCGCATGCGGGGGCGACGAATCCCAGCGGCTATCTGCCCATGCTGCACATTCTGACGGCCCTGGCGGCCCTGGGCGTGGTGTTCGCCCTGCTGCTGCGACGCCGCGAGACCGGGCCTCACGGCCATGGCCTGGAGACCATCACCACCCGGAGCTCGGCATAAGCTGGCGCCTTTCGGGCCCCGGCCTCATCTTAAGAAGAAGTGAAGAGGGTGCCGGGCCATTCGGCCGAGGGTGACTATGGCGCCACGGCGCCTTCCGGCTGTCTTGGCCGGCTGCCGGTTACTGAAGTTTGGGACGCGAGCAACCAATACAACGAGCAGGTACTTAGGCTGCATCTAGGTAAGTGCGGCCTGAAAAGGCGACTTGGCACAAGCAAGAAAACTAGCTAGTCCCGGGCTGTCAGAGGCAGATGCGATTGACCGGGCGAAGCGGGGAGACGCCGAATCGTTCGAGGCTTTATACGCCTTGCACAAACGGCGTGTGTATTCCTTATGCCTGCGCATGACGGGGAACACTGCTGAGGCGGAAGATCTGACGCAAGAGGCTTTCTTGCAGCTCTATCGCAAAATCGCCACCTTCCGCGGCGAGTCGGCGTTTTCGACTTGGCTGCATCGCTTGGCGGTCAACGTGGTGCTGATGCACTTGCGCAAGAAGGGCTTGCCGGCAGTCTCTTTGGAAGAGAGCCTGGAGCCGCAGCAGGAGGACGGGCCAAAGAAAGAAATCGGCGCCCGCGATAACGTACTGACCGGGACCATCGACCGGGTGAACCTGGAGCGGGCAATCGAGAGCCTCCCTCCCGGCTACCGCGTGGTTTTTGTGCTGCACGATGTTGAGGGGTATGAGCACAACGAGATCGCCGAGATGATGGGTTGCTCGATTGGCAATAGCAAGTCGCAGTTACACAAGGCGAGAATGAAGCTGAGGGACTTCCTCAGGGCAAACAGAGCCGAAAAGGCCGCCAGGCACTGAGGGAGGGACCAAGGGGACGCAGTTGTGGGGAGAGGATCGCAGCAATGAATTGCTCTGAGTTCCAAAGGGTGATGCCGCACGTCATCGAGAGCGGCGGGAATGCGGAAGAGGAAGCCCATCTGAAGTCCTGTGCCGTGTGCTCCGATCTGGTGCAGGACCTGCGCTATATCGCCGAGTCGGCCAAGGTGCTGCTTCCGATGCGAGACCCCAGCCCACGCGTCTGGGCCGGCCTCCGCAACGCGCTGGAGCGGGAAGGATTGGTGCGTCCCCAGGCGGGGACGGTGCGATTTCGCCCGCAAGCGGCGCCCCTGAGTCAGCGGCGGTGGGTAACCGGCGCCAGCCTGCTCGCCTTCGCCGCTGTGTTGTTATTCGCCATCGGTATCCTCTGGTTCCGTAGTAACGGCGCCCGCGATACCCAGTCCGCGGCTACCGCCAGTGTTCCGACGGTGATCCCGGCATCATCGATAGACGAGGACGATGCGCAAGTGCTGAGCGCTGTGCAGCGGCGGTCGCCGGCCCTGCTGGCTACCTACCGGGAGAACCTGGATACCGTCAACGCCTACATCCGCGATGCGCGCCGCACCGTGGAGCAGGACCCGTTTGACATGGGCGCGCGCGACCATCTTCTCCGCGCTTACAACCAGAAAGTACTGTTGTACGAGATGGCGCTGGCACGCTCTGAGGAATGACCGTTGGAAAGAGAGATTCCATGGAATGCATGAGTAATGGCGTCAAGTGGCCCCTCGTTGCCGTGGTGCTGCTGGCGATTGCCGCCATCGCCGCCGATAACCGCAAAGAGTTTCGGTACACGGTGGGACAGGGCGCGAGCGTCACCGTCAGCAACGAATCGGGACCGGTGGAGGTGAGGGGTTCCACAGGACGGCAGGTGGTTATCGTAGCCACCACCCACTCGGACAAGGTGGAAGTCGACTGTAACCAGAACGGCAGCCGCATCCAAGCCAGGACTCATCTTCTCCGGCGCGCCGATGGGCCCGACAACCGGGTGGAATATCAGGTGCTGGTACCGGCCGATGCCAGCGTGACTGTGCGAGCGCCCAGTGGCCCGATCGTGGCGGAGAAAATCCATGCTGACTTGACCCTCGAAGGCGACGCCGCCGAAATCGACGTGCGCAACGTGAGCAATGCACATGTGCATGTTCGAACCATCAGCGGCCCCGTCAGCCTGGGCAATATCACCAGCGGCCATATCGAGGTAACGTCGTTGAGCGGCAACGTGCAGCTCAATGCCGTCTCTGGTCCCAAGGTTTCGGTCAACACCGCCAAGGGATCTATCCGCTACAATGGCGATTTTGGGGAGGGCGGCGATTACATGCTGGTGAACCATTCCGGCGACATCGACGTCACCTTGCCTGCTTTCGCCTCTGTCGACCTGATGGCGCGCTCGATTACCGGCAGTGTGGAAAACGATTTCCCGCTCAAAGAGCAAGTGCATCCGACCTCCATTATCAGCCCAGGACATTCCTTTGCGGGCACCTCGAACTCCGGGGCCTCGTCGGTCCAGCTTCGCTCCTTCAGTGGTAAAATCCGCGTCAAGAAATTGAGTCATTGATTCATTGCGTCATTGAGCCATTGAGCCGTTGGGAGACTCGGCCCCGAATGGATCAATGGCTCAATGGAGCAATGACTCAATTTCAGCGGCCCTGCGCGGTGTTTCTTCTTGGATTCATGGGCGCGGGCAAGAGCAGCGTGGGACAGGCGCTGGCGCGCCGCCTCGGTTGGAGGTTCGTGGACCTGGACCAGCGGATCGAGGTGCGCGAAGGCCGGACGATCGCCGAGATCTTTGCCCGCTCCGGCGAAGATGCCTTCCGCGTGATCGAGACTGCCGTGTTGCGCGAGCTGCTGGCGGAACTTGGCCGCGGGTCGCCGATGGTGGTGGCCCTGGGGGGCGGAACTCCTATCCGGGGAGAAAACGCCGCTCTGCTGGCCTCCTGCGATGCGCCGCAGGTGTTCCTGGACGCGCCCTTCGAGGTGGTTCGCCAGCGCTGTCGCGAAACAGCGCCGGCGCGGCCTCTGTTCCAGGAGGAAGAGCAGGCGCGACTGCTCTTTGAATCGCGCCGGCCGCATTATCTTAAGGCGCAGCTTCGTGTCGATACTGCTTCGCGCTCGGCAGAGCAAACGGCTGTTTATATCGCGCGCGCTCTGGCCCTGGAACCGACAGAAAAGGAGGGTGGGTGAGATTGAAGCACAGGGTGTCCGCAGCACTGCTGGCGGCGGCCATAGCCAGCCTTCCGGCCTGGTCTTATAAGGAAAAGGGATCCAGCGAAGGCCAACTGGTGGATTCCGGCGCCTTTGGGATATTCCGCCAGGGGCGCCGCGTCGGTACCGAGACTTTCACCATCCATCAGCGGCCCGATGTCAACGTGATCGTCGCGCAACTCAACATTGATGACGGCGCCGACAAGGCCAGCCAGACTTCGGATTTGCGGGTCGCATCCAACGGCGACCTGCGTCACTACGAGTGGAAGGAATTGAGTCCGGCGAAGGCGCAGGCCACGGTCGATTATCAGGACCAGTTCCTGGTGGAACACATCACGCTGACGCCTGGCTCTAAGCCCGTGGAGCGTGCCTTCATCCTGCCTCCTTCCACGGTCATCCTCGACGACTTCTTCGCCCACCGCGAGGTCCTGTTGTGGCGTTACCTGGCTACTTATTGCGGCGCTGCGATCAGTCCGCAGGGGTGCAAGCTCGAGCCCGGCAAGTTCGGGGTTTTTGTGCCCCGCGAACAAGCCTCGACCATCGTCGCAGTCAACTACGAAGGCAAGGACAAGGTCATGTTCCACGGCGCCGAACGTGAACTGGCCCGCTTCACACTGCAGCCGGAAGACGGCGCCGCCTGGACCCTCTGGGTGGAAGCTTCATCCCCTTACAAGCTGCTGCGCATCCTGGTACCCGCGGAGAAGGTGGAAGTGCTCCGCGACTGAGGCCGGCGCAGAGAAACCGGCTTCAAAAACCAGGCCCGCCGGAAGGGCGGGCCGATTTCGATCTGCGGTTATCCTACCGGCGAGACAAAGACGCCGGAATCACCTTGACGCAGCCGGCGCGACTACCGGAACAACGTTGCTCGCTGGCGGCGGCGAACCCGAACCGCCTGAAGTGGTCGCCAGGGTCAGGATTAATCCCAAGCCGACCGCACCGGCTCCAATCAGCCACAGGGTGCTGGCATTGGTGCCGCCCGCAGCCGGCGGAACCGCTGCTGCGGCCTTCTTTTTGGAGCTGCCCTCCTGGCTATTACCGGCCGCCGACGGGGAAGCGCTTGTCTGATCATCCGCGTAGGGCGCCGCCATGCAGGTGGCCGAAGCCGTCAGCATGCGCCCCGGCTGCAGGGAAGCGGTCGCGGATCCGTTGTCAATGGCCAGCGTGCCTTCGCGGGCGATGATCTGAAGCTGCCCTTCGTTCTGAGTGATCTGGAAACGTGCTTGGGCGCCGCGTGCCGGCTGCACCAGCAGGTTGCTCACTCGCACCGACATACCGCGGCTGGTGGCGATCAAGGCGCTCCCGCAGAGCACGTTCACAAAACTCCTGGAGAAGACAAGCGACGAATTAGCCGCAACCGTCACCGAGGAACCCTGGCTTGTCAGTGTGGCCAGAGCGTTGGGCCCGGTCTGGACCTTGTCACCGGGGAAGACCGCGGTGGCCCGCTCGATCCGGCTGCCGTTGACGCTCACATCGCCGGAGGCGACCAGCATCGCCGACGTCGCGTCCGCCATCACCACCGAAGCCGGAAACAACACAGCCAGAACCCAAGCCAGATACCTTACCCAAGATTCGCGCACCTGTTCCTCCCACTGTGGCCTGGAGGAATCGTAAGGTGGTTGACAGCGGAGGGTCAAGGCTCCGCCGACGGACTCGAACCTCTTAGATAAACAGCAGTTACATCTGTGGGTGCGCCTGTACCCGCGCCGATGCTGCACCTCCAGCAGGACTGAAAGCTTTTGCTCTACCCCCCGCAAGAAACCACCGTGGGTACCCCCTCCCCTGGCCCATTTCGCAAGTACCGACCGCTCAACGACTTGCAAAATGCTGTTCGCTAAATACAGTCAAAATAAGGGCTTTAACTCCTGTAAATGACTGTATTTACGAATACCGTCGCGAACCCATGATTTTCAAAGAACTTACGCGTAAAAACCGTCAAACAGAGCACTTAGCTTCCTTGACCCCCACCCGGTCCCCGGCGAACCTTTAGCGCGCAAACGGATTTGGCCAAGGAGCTCAGGGCTGGCGGAGAGCATGTATTTCTAATAGTTAATATAGTATCTATATTAATATCAGAATGCGGGGAATCTGTCAAGGAAAAATTGACCGTGCGCGCACTGACGGACGGCAACAGAAAAAATCGCGCTGTTCAGGCTGTCCCCTTTTTCCCCTGAGGGTGTCCCACCATAACGGGTCTTGCTAGGGAAAATCGGGGACAGACGGAACGTTCCCTGTTCTTTCTGGAAACCTCCCGTCTGTCCCCGGTTTTCCCCCGGTTTTCCCCAGATTCGTTTCGGCCCCTTCGACTTCGCTCAGGGCAGGCTCTACGGGCCTTTCCCAACTTCGTACCCGCTGCCGCCACTTACGCAAACAGCGGCCTAGTGTCCCACATCTGCCGGTCTTTGAGCCTTTAGCAACGATTCGAATAGCGGTGGCATCAGGAACTCAGAAGGCGAAGCTGCCCGCCCTGATACGGTCAGCTGCCCAGATGGGGGCACGACCGATGCGACGACAAGGCAAACGAAAATGCGAGACTTACCGTCCAGGTCCGCAAAATCAATAACTCAAGAGTTAGGTGAACGAAAGGGCAACGATTCTGTTTGGAAGGTGAAATGCCTTGAAGAGTCGCAAGGAACGATTTCCGTACCAAGGAGAGTAGAACCCAAATGCGAATCGCATCCATCGCAGTAACAGCTCTCATCCTGCTGGGTACGTGTGCCGCGGCGCAGGAAATCTCCTGTGATTACAGCAAGACAGACTTCGCGCAGTTTAAGAAATATGCCTGGGCAAGCGGCCATCCTGTGGCGGACGAACTCGCGAACCAGAGCATCGTCAACTCCCTCGACGCCCAACTGTCGGCCAAAGGGCTGACGAAGGTCAGCCCCGAAGAGGAGCCAAATCTATTGGTCTCCTACGACGTTGTTTTCGACCGCGACATTCGCGGCATGGGTTTCAGGGACGGTTTGCAAAACCTGCGTTGGAGGAGCGGTTCCAAGTATGTTCTTATGGGCATGCTCGTGGTTAATCTCGTAGACGCGCATACCGGCGCGATGGTGTGGCGCGGCACGGCGAGCGGAGACGTCGACGCGAACGCCAGCCCTGAAAAACGCGAAAAGAAGATCCACGAAGTTGCTCAGAAGATCTTCCGCAACTACCCGCCCAAGGAGTAGCAGACCATGCTCTGCTACACTGCCATGCCAATGTAAGCCAATCTGCGCTTTCTGCTTAAGAGATAGCGCTTGGAGCTTATGAAAGCGCACGGACCCGAAAAAGGGCAGAGTTGTGTGTCGAACTTCGTACCCGCTGCCCGCCACTAGCCGCTTTTGCTAGAGAACATATCTTTGGGAGCTGGCGGACGGTTACAGCGAGCTCATATTGCCCAGGAATTCGCCATTGGAGCGGGTCTTGCCCAGCTTGTCGATCAGCAGTTCCATGGCCTCGACCGGGGACAGCGGGTTCAGCACCTTGCGCAGCACCCAGATGCGCGCCAAATCGTCCTTGGGGAGGATGAGCTCTTCCTTGCGGGTGCCGGAACGCTGGATGTCGATGGCGGGAAACACGCGCTTGTCGGAGAGCTTGCGGTCCAGAATCACCTCGCTGTTGCCCGTGCCCTTGAACTCTTCGAAGATCACATCGTCCATGCGCGAGCCGGTTTCGACCAGCGCCGTGGCAATGATGGAAAGCGATCCGCCTTCCTCGATGTTGCGGGCGGCGCCGAAGAAGCGCTTGGGCCGCTGCAGGGCGTTGGAGTCCACGCCGCCGGAGAGCACTTTGCCCGAGGGCGGCACGATGGTGTTGTAGGCGCGCGCCAGGCGGGTGATGGAGTCCAGCAGGATCACCACGTCGCGCTTGTGTTCAACCAGGCGCTTGGCCTTCTCAATCACCATCTCGGCCACCTGCACGTGGCGGGCGGCGGGCTCGTCGAAGGTCGAGCTGATGACCTCGCCCTTCACCGAGCGCTGCATGTCGGTGACTTCTTCCGGGCGCTCGTCGATGAGCAGGACGATCAGCACAACTTCCGGATGGTTGGTGGTAATGGAGTTGGCGATGTTCTGCAGGATCATGGTCTTGCCGGCGCGGGGCGGGGAGACGATCAGGCCGCGCTGCCCTTTGCCGAGCGGGGTCAGCAGGTCCATGACGCGAGCGGTGATGTTTTCCTTCGTGACCTCCAGCTTGAGGCGCTCCTGGGGATACAGCGGCGTCAGGTTATCGAACAGGATCTTGTTGCGCGCCTCTTCCGGAGACTCGAAGTTCACCGCCTCGATCTTGACCAGGGCAAAGTACTTCTCGCCCTCGTGCGGCGGCCGCACCTGCCCGCTGATGGTGTCGCCGGTCTTCAGGTCGAACTTGCGGATCTGCGAGGGGGAGACATAGATGTCGTCCGGCCCCGGGAGGTAGTTGTAGTCAGGGGAGCGGAGGAAGCCATAGCCGTCGGGCAGGATCTCCAGCACGCCCTCGGCGAAGATGTGGCCTTCCTTCTCGCTTTGCGCCTGCAGGATCTTGAAGATCAGGTCCTGTTTGCGCAGGCCGCTGGCGCCAGGCAGGTCGAGCGAGCGCGCAATGCGGGTAAGTTCCTGGATGTTCTTTTCTTTGAGTTCTGCGATGGTCATGTTCACCTACGGGAAGTGGATTGATTGTTAAGGAGGGGTCAGTCCGACCTAACGATCCAAAATTAAGGGAGTCCGTTCCGGGGGCGCGGGCGCGCCACACACGCTATTATGCGGCGCGCTGCCGAGCCTCGCTAATCACTTGGGGTTGCGCCAGGATACGGGTGGGCGATTCGCTTTCGGCGAAGCGCTCGAAGACTTCGTTCATGGTGTCCTGGATTCGCGTATTCGGCTTGTGGAACTTCCGCGTAGCCTTGGACGCAACCTGGCACAGAAGGTACCGGTTCTGTACCGTTCGCACAGCATCATAAATCAACTCAGAACGCATTTTCGTCATTTCTCTCCTTGGGCCCTGGCTCCATGTTTACCAGCCAAGCAACCCAGCCGCCTCGTCCGAGCCCTCAGCATGCGGCTCACGCCAACATCCGACTCATTGTTAAAGCTGGCTTTACCGTTGGAGAACGAGGTTCACCGACAACTAATAGATGCCTGAAGCAGGCTCAAAGTTGCCTTTTTGCTGAAACTTACAACCAGGCTCGCCAGAACCACAAAGGCCGGTGTCGGTCGACCCTACTTCCCATCAACCTTACCGGGAATGACCCGCGCGGTCAAGAGGATTTTTGGCCAGGGGCCGAGGCGGGCTACTGCCCAGGAAGATTACCTTCGTACTTTGACCACGCCATCGATTCGGTCAAACATGGGGCCAGCGAGCAACTCTTTTTGGCTGGGCCCGGGATTTGCTCGCCAGAGTGGTGCGATCCAGCAAGATCGCACTCCCAAAAGTTGTGGACAACAATGAAACGGCGTCGCGAGCCCAGGGCTGATCTCATGTTGCAGGTGCGTATCCTAGGCATGTCGGCCGACAATCGCCCCTTTAACGAGTCGGTACAGACGCTCAACATCAGCAGCCGGGGTGTCGTCCTCACCGGAGTCCAATGCCAACTGAAGGTGGGAGAAATTGTGGGCTTGCGCCATGGGGAAAAGAAAGCGCGTCACCGGGTGACATGGGTGCGACGGGCGGATCCTTCCCAACCTGCGCAAGTGGGGCTGGAAACGGTGGAAGGGGGAAAGTCGTTGTGGGATTTTGAGCTGCCCACTCCCGCCGTCCAACAGTACGTGCCGCCTCGGAAATCTCGGCGTTATCAGCTGGACATCCCCGTCGAACTCTTTGTGGATGAATCTCCCCAGCCCATCCGTGCAACAACGATGGATGTAGGCTTGGGTGGCTGCTACGCTCGCACGCACACCCCGCCGCGGCTCGGAATCAGCCTCAAAATCACGCTGTGGCTAGGACAGCGCCGGCTTACCGTACCGGGACGCGTGGTTTTTTCCGATCCCGGGCTCGGCGTGGGCATCGTGTTCGGAACGATGAGCGCGGGATCTTGCGAGCTGCTGCAGTCCTTTCTGGAAAACCCTGCAGAGCGCGTCGCCGCCCACACCACAGGGACCCGCCGACGGTAGCCGCCGCCATTCTCGGCCCGCCAGATTCGGGAAAACTAACAGATCGTAGCAATCGAGTTTCAGGCCCAGTAGGTCCGATCCAGGGTTCGATACTGGATCGCCTCTGCGATGTGCTTCGAATCGAGGCTCTCCTCTCCGTCCAGGTCCGCGATCGTCCGGGCGACCTTCAGAATCCGATCGTGAGCCCGCGCGCTCAGCCCCTGCTGGGCCATGGCGCGCTCCAGCATGCGCTCGCAGTCCGGAGTTAGGTCACAATAAGCGCGAATCTGTCGCGGCGACATTTGCGCATTGCAGTAGATCGGTTCGTTCGCAGCCTTGAAGCGCCGCAGTTGCCGTTGGCGGGCGCGGACCACCCGTTCGCGGATTTGGTCGGAGCCCTCGGGCGAGGCCCCGCCTCGCAATTCCTTGTAGCGGACCGCCGGCACGTCGATGTGGATGTCGATGCGGTCGAGCAGCGGCCCGGAGATCTTCGACACATAGCGCTGGATCATCGGCTGCGAGCAATGGCAGTCGCGCGATGGGTCGTTGTGGTATCCACACGGGCAAGGGTTCATCGCGGCAGCCAGCATGAACCGCGCCGGGAAGGTGAGCGACATGGCGGCGCGCGCGATCGAGACCGTCCCGTCTTCGAGCGGCTGCCGCAGCACCTCGAGCACGTTGCGCGGGAACTCGGGCAGCTCGTCGAGGAAGAGCACTCCGTTGTGCGCGATCGAGACCTCGCCCGGACGCGGCACCGCGCCACCGCCGATCAGCCCGGCGTCGGAGATGGTGTGGTGCGGCGCCCGGTACGGACGCGTCCCCACCAGACCCGCGCCGGGATCGAGCACGCCGGCCACGCTGTGGATCTTCGTCGTCTCCAGCGCCTCTTCGAACGTCAGCGGCGGCAGGATGGTGGGGAGCCGCTTGGCCAGCATCGTCTTGCCCGAACCCGGCGGGCCGATCATCAGGATGTTGTGTCCGCCGGCGGAGGCCACCTCGAGCGCGCGCTTGGCGGTCTGCTGCCCGCGCACGTCCTTGAAGTCCACGGTGAACAGCCGCGCCTCGTTCAGCAGGGCGTCGGTCTGGACGCGCAGCGGAGCCGCGCCGTTGCCATTGCCGTCGGCGGCGTTCAGCAGGTTGACCACATCCAGCAGCGAGCGCACCGGGAAGACGTCCACGCCGCTGACCACGGCCGCTTCCCGGGCGTTGACTTCGGGCACGATGAGGTTGCGGATCTTTCGTGCGCGCGCCTCCACCGCGATGGGCAGCGCGCCGC
This sequence comes from Terriglobales bacterium, assembly GCA_035542595.1. Classification (GTDB taxonomy): domain Bacteria; phylum Acidobacteriota; class Terriglobia; order Terriglobales; family Acidobacteriaceae; genus JAHFUA01. The sequence continues at coordinate 22,172 of DATKLD010000269.1, read as the reverse complement.
GGATACCGCGCACGCCGCCATCGAGCGACAGCTCGCCCACCAGCAGGTAGTCGACGACTTCCTTGCGCGTGAGCGCGCCGTACGCGCCCAGGATACCCATGGCCATCGGCAGGTCGAAACCGGAGCCTTCTTTCTTGATGTCGGCGGGAGCGAGGTTGACGGTGATGTGCGTGGGCGGAATGTCGTAGCCGCAGTTCCGCAACGCCGACCGGATGCGCTCGCGGCTCTCGCGTACCGCCGCATCCGGCAGCCCGACGGTCATGAAGTGGTCGCCCTCGCTCAGGCGGATGCCCGAGACGTCGACCTCCACCTCGATGATGTTGGCGTCGATGCCGTACACCGCCGCGCTGAGGGTCTTGAACAGCATGGGGAGCCGCTGAGTATAGCCACGGCCGTCCAGCGCGCAATGGGCTGTTCTACTCTATGGACCCCCAGGAATCACGCCCGGTAGCGCGGCGGCCGGATACCGTTCAGGCGCATGTACACCGCGCTCTCTCCGCGGTGATAGGTGGCGTGATCGAGGAGAAAACGCACCACCCGGCCCTTGGAGAACGGCCGGTTGTCGAGGAACTGCACGCGCATATCGAGGTCGACGTCGGTCAGGTCGGCGGCGCCGCGGTGCACGTAGGTGAACGACTCGCGCACCAGCGCCACCACCTCGGCCTTGGACTTCACCACTTCCTTGCCGGCTTCGCCCAGGGTGAAGGTGGGTTGCGCCTTGTCCTGCACGAAGACTTCGAAGATGCCGCGCACCGACTCGGCGATGTGCACCATCTGCTGCCCGAAGGTGCGCTCCTCGGCGACGGGACGGAAGCTGTAGAGCTGCTCCGGCATGGCCTCGGCGCACTCCACGGTGCAGGCGCGCCCCAGGCTGATCTCGTCCATGAATTCGGAGACGCTGTCGGCGGTGGGACCGCGCCGCAATCCCGGACGCGGATACCCGCCGCGCTCCGTCTGCGGCCACATCGCCGGCGCACACCCGGCTACGAGACCCAGCATCGATGCGCGCAGCAAGACACGCCGGGAGATTAACGACATGATGACTCCTTTGCCTTATCTACGGAAGGACTCACAAACGGGTTCCGTGGATCTTAACTTTTTGCGGAGCGCACCATCGCGAGCATCGATGACAGTTCCGCTGTCTGAGCCTGCGCCATGTCACGTTTGCGATCATGCGCGCGCCCATCACCCTGGCAAGAAATTTCTCCGCACTCGGCGTACATCGCTCGATGGTGATCGCGCATTCCGATTTTTCTCTTGACATCGTTTTTCATTGACTCTATACATTCAATCAAACGCAACGGAACGTTCGTTGCATCCATGAAGAATGGAGAGGGAGAATAGAACCATGGCAACCAAGAAAAAGGCGAAGAAGAAGAAACACTAACCGCCAGGCCCGATCGTAAGAACGGGGACGCCGGCAAGCGTCCCCGGTTTTTTTGGTGTGTTGGAAACGTCTCAGCCTTCCGCCGCGCCCAGCGCGCGCTTTTCCCCGTCCAGTGGCAGTTCCGGCTGGCTCATCCCCGCGCCCGCAAGGTTCTGCACGCGGTTCTCCAGCTTGCTGAGAGCGCGCGTGCTGTCGTCGTAGCTCTTGCCGGCGTTCTTCAGGTGCGTGCCCAGCTTGTCGTAGACGTCGGTGAATTTCTCCAGCTCGAAGCGCAAGGATTCCATCTGCCGCAGAATGGACTCCGCCTGCTGGCTCACGTGCAGGCTCTTCAACCCGACGACAATGGTGTGCAGGTATGCATAGAGAGAGTTGGGCGAGACCGGCATCACGCGCTTCTGCACGCAGTATTCGTAGAGACCGTTCTCGTCCTCGTCGCGAATGATCGCCTCGTAATAAACGTTCTCCGCCGGGACGTACATGAGCGCGAAGGGCAGGGTTCCCTCAGCAGGCCGAATGTATTTGTTCGCAATCTCATCCACGCGCTTGCGTACGTCTTTCAGAAAATCGCGCCGCGCGACTTTCTTGTCAGCGTCGCCATCGGCTTCGGCGATGCGGCGGAAATTTTCCAGTGAGAACTTGGAATCGATGGCCACCATCCCCTGCGGAAACATGAGCACCGCATCCGCCCGGTCGCCGGAAGAAAACGCGTATTGCGTGCGGTACTGCTCGCGCGCGAACACCATGGCCAGCAGATTTTCCAGTTGCGCCTCGCCGAAGCCGCCGCGCAGCTTGGGCGCGGAGAGGATGTGCTGCAAATCGGCGATGGACTTCGACAGCTCGGCCAGGCGCCGCGCCTGCTCGCTCATCCCGCCCACCTGCTTCTGCAGTTCGGCGAAGATGCCCTGCACGTGCGCCATGCGGTCGTTGACCTCCTTCGACGTTCCGCTCATGGCCCTCACGTTCTCGTTCAGCCGCTCGGCGAGGTGGCGGTTCATCGCCTCCAGGCGCTCGGCGACGTTGCTGTTCACCGCGCCCAACGCTTTCTGCACGTTATCGCCCACGCAATCAAGCTGCTTGCTGAACACATCGGCGACGTGAGAGACCGACCGGTCGGTGCTCTCGCGGAGGACGTTGAAGTCGTTGCGCAAGGCTTCGAGCGCCGGAGCATCGGACGACGCCGGACGCCGCAAGACCACGATCACCGCGATCAGCGCCAGAAGCACGGCTACGAACGCCAACGCAACGGCCAGCATCAGTTCACCTCCGCGGCCTGCGCCTGGATCTGATACAGCCTCTCTTCGGTCGCAGGACAGAGGTTCCGATACGCGCACCAGCCGCAGTGGAAGCCGGGCGTGGGATCGAAGTTGCCGGCGGCGATCGCAGCCGCCACCTCGGAGACACGCTGGCGGGTTTCGTCGAGCTGCTGCGGGCCGCGCTTGCTCGCGACCTCGGTGTTGTCGGCGAGGTTGTAGAACACGAGGCGCTCCACGTCATAGTCCCACTTCTCGCACGCGGCGAGCGCGTAAATGGAAAGCTGGAGACTCTTGTCCGCGTGTTGCGGAGTGCGTGGCTTGCCGGTCTTGTAGTCGATGATGGCGACGCGGTTGCCGGCGATGCGGTCGATGCGGTCGAGCCGTCCCTTCACGCGCACGCCGCCCAGTGCGATCTCGAAGCCGCGCTCGGTCCCGATCACCTCCACCGGCGGCGCGGCCCGCTGCAGGCGGACAAATTCACGCAACTGCTTCGTCCCCTCCTTTTCGTATAAATCGCGCTGTACCGGGTCCGCCATGCCGGCTGCGGCCAGACTGTCGCGCAGCGCCTGCAACATCTCTCCTTCGCCCTTCGGGCGGCCGGCGCGCAAGGATTCGTAGTAATCGCGCAGCAGCGTGTGGATGACGTTGCCGTACTGCATCTGCGCCGCCACCTCGCCGGGCACGTTCCACAGGCGGCCGATCTTGAACTGCAGCGGACAGGTCTCGTAGCTTTCGATCAGAGTTGCGCTCAACGCGCCATCAACAAGATGAGGAGAAAGCGGCGTATTAGTAAGCCAGGCGCCAACTCCCGGGCCCGCCGCAACCGCCCCCGCGGCGAGATCGATGGTGAAGGGAGCGGCATCCCGCTTCGACCAGTAAGGGCGAGCCGCGCGATCGTCCATCAGGTCGCGCACGAAGCCGGTAGGACGCTGATTGCGGTTACGGGGATGCGCGCCGAGCGTCAGCGTCTCCCGCGCGCGCGTCATGCCCACGTAAAAGAGCCGCCGCTCCTCCTGCTTGTGGATCTCCTTGTCGTCGCCTTCGGCCACGAGCCCGCGGCGGAGCTGCTGAGGAAACTCAAACAGCTTTTCGCGGAAGCTGGTGGGAAACGAGTTCTGGTTGGCGCGCAGCATGAACACGTGGTCGAACTCGAGCCCTTTGGCGATGTGCACGGTCATCAGTCGCACCACGTTCGGGTCCGCGTCGTCATCTCCGGTCAGGATCGGAACAATGCCATTCGCCTCGGGGTAGTAGTCCATGTAGGCGAGAAAGTGGGCGAGTTCGCCATTGCGCGCTACCGGCTTCTTGGTCCATTCAAGGACGAACTGCGCGAAAGCAACCACCGGAGGCGCCGTCCGATCAAAGCCAAAACGCTCGAGCACGTACAGCAGCACGGCGGAGGTCTTCATGCCTTTCATGCGCGCCGTCGCCCACGCCTCCTCGATGGTGGCCACGACCTCGCTGCCACCCGGAACCGAGATCAGGATTTCGACGAAGTCGGCGTCCTTTTCTGCATGCCGCAGCGCCTGGCACAGGGCTTCGGCATCCACCTGGAAGATGGGCAGTGCGGCCACGCGAAACAGGCTGCCACTGTCGGCCATGGAAGCGACTGCGCGCAGGCAGGCCAGCAGGTCGCGCACCTCGGGCGTCTCCAGCGCGTCGAGCCCGGCCACGGTGAACGGGATCCGGCGCGCCACCAGCTCCCGCACGAGCAGAGTGCGGTGAGAATGCTGGCGGTACAGGACGGATATGCGCGGACACCGGTGTCCGCCATCGCGCCGCTTGGTCGGCGCGCGGCGCAGCTCTTCGATACGACAGGCAACGTCGAATGCCTCCTGCTCATCGCTCTCCACGGTGACGATCTCCACCGGGAACCTGGCAAGAAGCTCTCCCTGCTGCCCGTCGTGCTGGTCGCGGGCCGACTGCAGCGGCTCGCGCTCGAAACCCGCAGACGCGATTGAAGGATTGCCGCGGATCACCGCGTACGCGCACTTGAGGATCGGAGTCCGCGAGCGCTGATTTTCGATGAGCGTTACGCGCTTCGTCTTGGGGAAACGCTTTGCAAATTCCTGAAAGGCCGCGGAAGAAGCGCCACGGAAGCGATAGATCGCCTGGTCGGGATCGCCCACGGCGAACAGGTTCTGCTCGCTTCCGGCCAGAAGCTGCGCCAGTTCGACCTGCGCCAGGTTGACGTCCTGGAACTCGTCGAGCAGCAGGAAGCGCGCGCGGGCTTGCTCGGCGCCGCGCAACTGCTCGTCGCGACGCAACAGTTCCGAGGCCCGCGTGATCATGTGGGCGAAGGTGCCGAGGTTCTCGCCGGCCAGCATCTCTTCGACTTTCTCAAAGGCGCAGGCGATTTCCTCACAACGCGCCAGCACCTCCTCGCGTGCCATGCCCTCGGCCAGCTTGGAACTGACGACGCGTGGCAGCACCGCATTCGTCCTGCCCAGGCTGGTCACGTATTTCCGGTAATCGGCAGGTCCCACAACTTCGTCGTGGCAACGGTCGAAGAAATCGAGCAGCGCGTCCAGGAACTGGCCGGGACTTGCTGCGCGGATATACCAGTTCAGGCCGAGCTCCGAGATGCGCAGCCGAAGGTAAACCCAAAGGTCTTCCTTCGTGAGCAGGCGAAAGCCTTTTCCTGCGCGCTCCAGCAGGCCGAAACCATGGGCGTGGAAGGTCATGGCGCGCAGTCCGGCGCAATTCCTGCTCTCAACCGCCTTTTGCACGCGGGCGCTCATTTCGCTGGCGGCGTTTTCGGTAAAGGTGAGCGCCAGGATCTCGTCGGGGCGCGCGTGCCCCTCGCGGATCAGACGCGCAATGCGCTCCACCAGAACGCTGGTCTTACCGGTGCCGGCGCCGGCGACCACCAGCATCGGCCCGTGGACGTGTTCGATGGCCCGGAGCTGCCGCTCGTTGAAAGTTACAGACACAGAGTTGTGGGGTGAATCGCCTGGGGCAATTCATTATCGGAGACTCAGCGGCGAGCGGCAACTGCGAAGTTTGTGGAAAAGGGCGATGGGCCTTAGTTCCACACCTTCAAGTCCGGCCATGCTTCCGCCAGCGGCTTTCTAAGTCCGTGGCAAACCAGGATCGTGTAATGCTCTTCACCCATAGCAAACGGGGGATCGAGCGCGGGTCCCTCCTGCACGCTCTGACACCAGCGTTGAGCATGCCGCAGGCTCCATTGCAGCAGAATGAGGCTCTCTCCCGTGTACTGCCGTGGACCCCAGAAATAGTAGTTCTGGTGAGCGCTGATGGCTTTGGGCAGCCCATAACGCGGTCCGAAAAAGTCGATGGCGCCAGCTTCGCCATAGTTGCCCGCGAGAATGCCGGTCTTAGCGCGCTCCTCGGGCGGCAACGCCTGGTACACCGTGGCTACGGCCCGCGCCATCTCCTCCCACCCGAATTCATCGCCAAAATGCTGCGGCAGCGGGCCGGAATGGGCCGTTTCTGTCCGCGTGGTCCTGATCCCTAGTGCCTGTTCGTAGGGTACGATCTTGTCCACTGGAAGAATCGGCACGGTGAGCGGCAAGGCCACGAGGCCCAGGATGATGACGGCGGCGGAAACAGCCACCCTCAGCCAGCGAACACCCGTGCGCGCCTCCGCGAGTTTCTCCCAGAAGACCCCTCCCGCGGCGAACAACATCGGATAAACCGCCGCCAGATAATAGTCCTTGGCCTTCAGCGCCATCATGATCGCCAGGAACACCAGATAGGTGACTCCCAGAAAGCGATAACGTTTACCTTCCCGGTGAAAGAGCAGGAAGCCCAAACCGGCGATCCACACCGGGGCGCTGCCGGGACTCAGCATCATGACCTGCTGCCGGATGAATGGAATCGGCGGGAGCTCGACATTCTTGTGCATCCTCTTAACGTTGTTCAGGTCGACCCAGGTGGGAAAGTGATGCTGGTATTGCCAGATCAGGTTTGGCAGCGCGAGCAGCAGAATCAGTAGCGTTCCCATCCACAGCCACTTGCTTTGAAACAGCCGCCGTTCCGAGGTGGCCAGCAAGCCCGCGAACAGACTCACAAGGAAAAAAGCGGTCGCATGTTTGTTCTCCAGCCCAAGGCCCGCGAGCAAACCGCACCACACCAGCAGTCTGGGTTGGTTGCGCCCGACGGCCCGCAGCAACAGGTAAACCGATCCCATCCAGAACAACGGCTCGAAGGGGTTCATCGAGAAGCGGGTGGCGTTGCCCACGATCACCGGGGCCAGCAGCACTGATGCACAAGCAAGAAACACAGCAAACCGCTTGCCGCCAAGTTCGCGCGCGATCAATCCCGTCAGCAGGACTTCCGCCCCATAGGCCAGAGCCGGCACAGTCCGAATCGCATGCAGAGAATCGCCCAACAACGCCCGGCTGATTCGCAACACAAGCGCCGCCAGGGGGGCAAAATCTACGTAACCCCAGGCAAGGTGGTTGCTGGTCGCGAGGAAGTACAGCTCGTCGCGAAAGTACCCGTACCGGCCGTTGGTCAGCATCTGGAGAAGCACACCGGCCGCAGCCAGACACCACGCGACAGCCATTCCGCTCGGCCAGACGGACCCTTTTCGCTCCCGTGCCAAGGGCTCGGCCGAAGCCGGATTCTTTTCCTGCGACCCCGCGGAAGTGTTCAAGATCGCCGCTCCAAACTGATGGACGCTTTTGAAACCTGGGAAGCGAAAACTCGAATTGTAAGCCAGCCGGCTCCGCCAATCTTCGTCTTACCGGAGCTCGGCCAAAACTATGCTGATTGCGGCTATGGCCGCAGTCTCGGCGCGCAGAATGGTGGGTCCGAGCGAGGCGGCGATCCAGCCGTGCTCGCGAAAGGCGCGCTCTTCGTCGCTAGTCCAACCGCCCTCGGGACCGATTGCGAGTGCCAGCGTCCCCCGCGAGCCGGCGACCGCCTGCCTCAGCAAGACCTGATCTTCGCCTTCCGAGAGAACAATGCGGCGATCTGCCGCAAAATCGAGGATCTCCCGCAACCGCACCGGAGCGACGATCTCTGGCGGCGTCACGCGCCGCGACTGCTGCGCCGCTTCGCGGGCAATGCGCCGCCAGCGCTCGACGCGCTTCACTGCCGCCGAGGCAAGGTGCGAATCCGTCCGCTTGGCGACCAGCGGCAACAGGCGGGCGACCCCGAGCTCGATCGCCTTCTCGATCCCCCACTCCATGCGATCGAATTTGAAGACCGCCAGGACCAGCGCGATCTCAGGAAGCGCGGCCGCCGCCAGTTCTTCGCCCAGCTCAAATTCGACTTTCTCAGGTGTGATCGAAACGATGCGCCCGCGCCGCACGCGACCCTCGGCGGCGATATCGAACTCCTGTCCGATGCGGGCACGCAGCACGCGCGCCAAGTGCTCGGCATTGGCGCCGACCAGGGCCGCACGGCTACCCGAAACCTCGTCGGCAATCCAGCGGCGGCGCGTCATGGGATCCAGGCGGCAGGAGGCAGGCGGCAGAAAGCAGGAAAAACACGCTTCCCTGCAGCCTGCTTGCTGCGTCCTGCCTCCTGCCTCCTACCCAAAAATATCCTTGACCTTGCTGAGCAGGCTGGGACGCTCGAGCTTGTTATCGACGCGGGTGATGGCATCGAGTTCGGCCAAGAGTTCGCGTTCGCGCTTGGTGAGGCGGGTGGGAGTCTGTACCACCACGCGCACGATCAGGTCGCCTTTGCCGTGCCCGTTCAGCACCGGCACGCCCTTGCCGCGGATGCGGAATTCCTTGCCCGACTGCGTGCCTTCGGGGATTTTGAGCAGGTGTTCGCCGTCGAGCGTCGGCACTCTTACTTCCGCGCCCAGCGCCGCCTGCGGAAACGAGATGGGCAGCACGCAGTAGAGGTCCTTGCCCTCGCGCAGGAAGAACGGGTGCTCCTTCACGTGCAGGACGACGTAGAGATCGCCGGGCGAACCGCCGTGCACTCCGGCGTCGCCGAGTTCGGAGTAGCGGATGCGGGTGCCGTCCTCCACGCCCGCCGGGACTTTGACTTCCTGCACGCGTTCGCGGGCGACAAAGCCCTGCCCTTTGCAGCGCAGGCATGGATCGGTGATCAGGGTACCGGCGCCGTGGCAGGCCGGGCACGTCCGCGAGACGCTGAAGAACCCCTGCTGATAACGCACCTGCCCGCGCCCGGCGCAGGTGGAGCACGTGTTCGGAGACTTCCCCGCCGCCGCGCCTGTCCCGCGGCATTCTTCGCAGGCTTCCTGCCGCCGGTACTTGACCGTGCCTTTGGCGCCGAAAACGGCTTCCTCGAATTCCAGGTTCAGGTCCGCCCGCAGATCAGCGCCGCGCTGCGCCCGGCTGCGGCGGCGTCCGCCGCCCGCGCCGAAGATGTCGCCAAAGCCGAAGAAGTCGCCGAAGATGTCCCCGAAGTCGCGGAACATGACGTCGGCATCGAAGCCGAACCCGCCGCCGCCGCCGCTCAGGCCTGCGTGTCCGAAGCGGTCGTACTGCGCACGCTTCTGCGCGTCGGCCAGCACCGTGTAGGCCTCGCTGGCCTCCTTGAAACGCTCCTCCGCGGCAGGATTGCCGGGATTGCGGTCCGGATGGTGCTGCATGGCCAGCTTGCGATACGCGCTCTTGATCTCCTGCTCGCTGGCTTCGCGGGTGACGCCCAGCACGTCGTAATAATCGCGTTTTGCGTTGGTGGCCAGAGTCGGTTCCGTTTAAATGTTGGGATTGCGCGCCACCCGCACCATCGCCGGACGCAACAGGCGGTCCTTGAACTTGTAGCCGCGTTGCAGTTCTTCCAGCACCGTGTGGTCCGGGACGTCCGCGGTGTCCACCATCTCGACCGCCTGGTGCAGGTAGGGATCGAAAGGCTCACCCGCCGCGGGGATAGGACGCACGCCCAATTTTGCCAGCGCATCGTGGAACTGGCGATTGATGAGTTCGATGCCGCGGAAGTTCTCTTCCCCGGCGTGGGCCTGGAGGGCGCGATCGAAGCTGTCGACGATCGGCAGCAGCGCCTTGATCGCGTCGGCCACCGCGTACTCGCGAAACTCCGTCTGCTCGCGGGCGGCGCGCTTGCGCGCGTTGTCGAATTCCGCCTGCAGACGCGCCAGCCGGTCGTAGAGCACGTCGCGCTCCGCGCGCAGCGTTTTGAGTTCATCCTCGACGCCCACCGCCACAGGCTGCTCCGCCGTTTTCTCCTCGAAGCCGTCTTCCTCGGCCGCGGGCAACTCGTGGTCCGCGTCCAGGTTCTGAACTTCGCTCTTGCCGTTCCCTTTTGCCATAACTGCTATTCCTCGTTCAAAATCTTGTCGAAAAGCCGCGCGATGTAGGATACAGCCGTAATGCTGTGCTCGTAGTCCATACGCGTCGGTCCGATCACCGCCAGCGACCCCACCACCTCATCGCCCACGTGCGCCGGAGCGCCGATGAGCACGAAGTTGCGCATCTGCGGCACTGCGTCTTCCAGGCCGATCACGACCCGCACCGCTTCCTGCCGGGCATCGAGGTAAGCGGAGAGCAGTTCGACCACTCGCTGCTTCTCTTCCAGCAGATGCAGCAGCTCGCGCAAGCGCTCCTTGTCTTCCTCGCTCGCCACCAGATTGGCCGCGCCTTCCACGAACACGGTCTGCGCTGCCGGCTCCGGGGCGAGCGCGCCGCTGCGGTAAAGTTCCTCGATGGACTCCATCATCCGGTCGTACTCGCTGCGCTCGCTCTGCAATCGGCGGTCGATCTCCGCCCGCACCGCGTCAATGGTCCATCCCCGGAAGTTCTCGTTGATGTAGCGCGACGCGGTGTCCAGCTCCGTCTGCGAAAAATCGCGCGACGTGCGCAGCGCGCGGTCGCGCACCAGTCCCGACTTGGCGACCACCACCGCCAGCACCTTGTTCGCGGCGAGGCGCGAGAAGTACACATGGTCGAGCGCATTGCGCGGGCCCGTGGCCGCAACCGCCACGCCCACGCCGCTCGAAAGCAGCGAGAGCACATGCGAGGTGCGCTCCATGAACTCCTGCACATCGCTGATTCCGTGGAAGTACTGCTGGATCGTGCCCTCATCCTCGTGGGAGATGTGCGCGTGCCCGGTCAGTTGCTCGACGTAATAACGATAGGCCTGCGCCGAGGGTACCCGGCCCGCCGAGGTGTGCGGCTGCTCGAGAAACCCGGCCTCGGCCAGGTCGGCCATAACGTTGCGAATACTGGCTGGGCTCAGTCCTTCTTTATTGGCGCGCGAAAGCGTCCGCGACCCGACCGGCTCCCCCGTGGCGATAAACGTCTCCACGATGGCCGTCAGAATCTCGCGTTCGCGCTTTCCCGCTGGCCCCACCTGCGCCATTTGTGCCCTGCCGACAAAGCTGCTAATCCTTTGTAAAAACAGCTACTTATATCCGTGCGATGCAGCTTTCCGTTGAGTTTAATTTTAGGATTTGATTCGCTGGCTGTCAAGATTGGCACTCCGGCCCTCGGACTGCCAAAGCCGGCCAACCCTCCTCTATTGGATTCTGATAACCGGTTCTGCGACTCGGCTACGCAGGTCTTCGAGACCCGCGATCACCCGGCGGGCGAACTGATAGAAGGATTTGGCGTGGGGATAATTCTCGCCGGCGAGCGCGACCGGGTGTCCGCTGTCGCCGCCCTTGCGGATCTCGGGATCGAGCTCAACCGCGCCCAGGTACGGGATGCCAAACTGCTTGGCGGTGCGTTCCACGCCGCCGGTCGAGAAGATGTCGATCTCCTTGCCGCAATGCGGACAGGTGAAGAAGCTCATGTTCTCTACAATGCCGGCGATGTCGACCTTCACCTGACGAAACATCTCGATGGCCTTGCGCGCGTCCTGCAGGGAAACGTCCGACGGCGTCGAGACCACGATCGCGCCCGTCAGCGGTACCGTCTGGATCAGCGAAATGGCCACGTCGCCGGTCCCGGGCGGCAGGTCTACCACCAGGTAATCCAACTCGCCCCACTCTACCTGCTGCAGGAACTGGCGGATGATGGAGTGCAGCATCGGCCCGCGCCATACCAGGGGCTTGTCGCCGGGGTTGAGCAACCCGACCGAGAGCACTTTGATGCCGAAAACGTCCAGCGGCTCGATGCGGTTCTCGCCCACTACGCGCGGCGTGGTGCTCGTGCCCAGCATCAGCGGAACGTTGGGACCGTACACGTCGGCGTCGAGCAGGCCGGTGCGGTGTCCCAGCCGGGCGAGCGCCAGCGCCAGATTGACCGCAATGGTGGTCTTGCCCACCCCTCCCTTGCCCGACCCGATGGCAACGATGGTCTTCACTCCAGGCAGAGGCTGCGGTCCAGCCGGCTGTCCAAAACCTGCGTGTGCATGAGAACTCAAATGGCACCCCACAATGACGATCAGCGAATCTTGGATTATACGATGCGCGGGGTAGGCGCCTCGATTCCGCCCAACGAAGCCGAGACTGAACGATCCGTAGAACAAATCAGAATGCGTTCCGGTGCGGGTCAAGTATAAGTCGTCGCCCTCCGATCAGAAGCCAATTTGATTCGATGCGGCAGTCCGAGACATTGAGGACACAGAGATTTGAAGGACGCGGCTTCGGCCGTGCCGTGTGGACTCCCTTTATGTCGTCATTCCGAACGAAAGCGCGACCAAGCTCTCATGCACTTGCGCAGCCCTACACCAGGGCGCATCCCGCGCATTGTAGTGCTCTAACAGAGGTGATGGGTAGCGACGGCCCGCGACGAGTCACACCCTTCTCGCAGTTTCTATTCCGCGAAGTATTCCTGCCAGACCCTGGTGAGAGTGAGTTCATGCCGATCAGGATTAGCGATCCAATGCTTCATCTCGGTTGCAAATCGTTCGAAGGTCGTCCGGAAGCTGAGCGTGAGTTTGGTCGCGAGATATTTCACATCCTCACGATCCTTAGGGCTATTTCTTGTGAGCTTCGAGAGTACCAAGTCGTAAGGTTCAAGAACTTTCAAAATCAGGCTCCGAAATCCCAGGTTCAGATCAACAAGCCGTGTGTCATAGTTGTCTGGCAAATCAGTCACGCCGCCCGCTGGCTGGACGTAGACTTTGTACTTATGTGCAAGTTTCGAATTTCGCCCTGCGAGACGTTCTACTTCGTTGAAGGCGCTGCCTGGTATTGCCGTGATGTAGTCGAGATCGGCGGTTGAGCGGGGAACTCCGTAGACAACAGTCAGGACAAAGCCTCCCACGCAGTGGAGTTCCACTGGCTCTGAGAGGCTCTCATCGAGGTCGGACAGGAATGCGGGCCACGGTGCGGGCAGCTCCGGCTTAAAAGGCATACTGCAAGTGCTCAGGGCGCCAATCAGTGAGAAGGTGCCAATATGCGGCTTCTGCAGGCCGTGTCTCTTTCAACCACTCTCGCTCGCGCTGAGACAGAGTGGATTGGCAAAGCGTGTCCTCCTTATCCAGACGGCTCTCACGCAACTGCGCTTCTAACCGATCCAGGGCTTGGTGGCGCATTGAGGTCGTATCGCCCCTCCTGGCGGCGGCCCCCTTTGCCAGTGTTACCACAAATCCCAGTCGGTTGGAGAGATTGTGAAGTCTCGCCTGCTCCACTAGCCACTCTGGGCTCATATCGGCATAGTGCAGGAGCAGCCACGGCAAAGCCTCGGTCAGTCTGGACTCTAGGTCATTCTGAGCTAAAGCTGTTAGCAGCACCTCAGCCGGATTTCTCTTTCGTGTTGCACGTAGGTAAGCAAAGCCGGGGTATCCGAGAGACGCAAACTGCCGAGCCAGACTCTGAGGATTAACTTTCCCCGGTGTCTTCTCTCGAAGTGGCAGAACGGTGGGCCGCAGCTTCAATACCTTCACTGCTTTCTCAGTCAGCTTGGGTCCAAGTTCCCGTTTGCCATTTTCCACAAGAGCCAGATACGGCTGCGAGATACCTAGACGCTGTGCCGTTTTCATCTGCGTCCAGCCCCGCTGCTTGCGCGCCACTCTGAACTCCTGTCCTCTCATCACTTCCTCCCCAACCATTCCTTAGATGTCAGGCAGCACTAGGGTGACGCAATATTTATTACTAGTCAAGTAATATTTGTGTCCATGTAATACATTGAAACTAATAGACATGTAAACACGTTGGTGTTTTACTTAAACAAATCGTTAGTGACCAGTGAGAACGAAGGCGGCACGGCCGGGTGCGCGCGAAGCACAGCACAACCTCGGTGGGTAACCGATCCGATAGCCATAGCTTGACAAGTCAGTTAACCCCACCCGGCTTTCCTCCAGCCTGCAGGAAACGCGGCTCGGGCATCACGTCGCAGGCTCCAGTCACTGGAGACACACGAAAGAGCAAACGAATGCGACATGGATACCTGACTTCTCCCTGCTGGCCTCTGCGCTGGCCTTGCCGCTGCCGGTACAGCCGTCTCTACGACCCTACTACAGCGACTATCATCGCTGGGGGGCACGCCGAGGATGACTATTACTGCCGCTGGGAAGCGGAAGGCCACAGAGAGCATCGCGAGTGGCGCGAGCGCAAGCTCGAGGAGCAGAAGGAGCACTGGGCCTGGCGGCACGACCATCACGACCGCGATCACGATCACGACCGCGACCACGACAAGCACTGAAGGTTGACAGCCCGCCTACTCCCCGCGCGCCTTTTTCCTGCGTTCGAGTTCCGCGCGGCGCAGTTCGCGGCGGCGGCCGGCGCCCTCGTAGCGGCGCTTCTCGTCCGCGGTCTCGGGGACAATAGGCGGCACCGGCACGCGGTTGCCCTGCCGGTCTATGGCTACGTAGGTCAGGTAGGCAGAGCTGACGTGGCGTCGCTCGCCGGTGGTATAGCTCTCCACCCAGCACTTCACCCCGACTTCCATGGAGGTGCGGAAGGCGCGGTTGACCGAGGAGCGCAGGATCAGCAGGTCGCCCACCTTCACCGGAGCGAGGAAATCGAGATGGTCGGTGGAGGCGGTAACGACGGGGCTGCGCGAGTGGCGGTGCGCGGCCATGGCGCCGGCGATGTCGATGAGGTGCATCAGGCGGCCACCCAGCAGGTTGCCCAGTGGATTGGCGTCGTTAGGCAGCACGACTTCAGCCATCTCCGACTGCGAATCCTTGACCGGACGGGGAGTGAGGTCGTTCGGGCTCATGCTTGATCACGTGGCGCGATCCGTTCGGCCGGCGCTCGAAATAGGATTGGAGATAGCAGGCGGCCATGGCCTGGATGCGGGGATCGGGATGCGCCGCGGCCCAGCGTCCCGCCGCGGCATCGTAGGCGAGCACGCCGTGCGTGCCGGGACGATGTCCGGCCTCGAGCACGTAGCAGATCTCGATGCGCTGGTCGCGGTCGCGCGCGACGGAAAATCGCACCGCGTCGAACCGGCGCTCGGCGGGAAGCCGCCGGCACTGGGCTGCATATCCCAGGTTGCAGTATTGGCGCAGCTCGTCGTCGGAAGGCACGACTTGCCCCGCGACGGAAGCGGTGCACAGCCCGCGCCAGCCGTCGCCCAGCGGCAGGCGTGACCGGTGCAGCCAGGCGCCTTCTTCGAATTTTTGCGTGGGGATGAAGTATGGGCAAGCCATAGACAGTTGCCAGGGGGCAGTTGCTAGTTGCCAGCACTAGACTCGACACAGGCGAGCATTTTAGCGGCGCGCTGATTTCGCCGTCCAGCTTTACTTCCGCGGCGCGGACGTGCAAATCTGTAGGCTCTTCGAAGAGGCGAAATGGATCGCGCCGAGATACTGAAGCAAGTCCTGGAGCAGAACCCGAACGACGCCTTCGCGCGCTACGGTCTGGCGATGGAGTACTCGCGCGCGGGCGAGATCGAGGCCGCCCTCGCCGAGTTCAAGAAACTGCTGGAACTGCATCCAAACTACATCGCCGGATACCAGATGGCGGGACAGATGCTCTCTGCCGCCGGTCGCAACGAGGAAGCGCGCCAGATGCTGGAAGCCGGCATTGCCACGGCTGGGCGAGCCGGCAACAAGCACGCACAGGAAGAAATGCAGGGACTGCTCGCGGAGTTGCGGTAATTTCGCGAGTCGCAGGCCGTGGCCGAAACATCCATCGGACATGGCAACCGCAACCAATCCGTACACGTCGCGAATCCTGGAACTGCTTGGCGACGAGCCGTTCTTCGGTATTCTGGAATCTACTCCTGCGAAACTGCAGCAGCACTTCGATCGGCTCGGACCGCAGGGATTGAAGAAGAGCTATGGCCCGGGCAAGTGGACCGCAGGCCAGATCTTCTGCCATCTGGCCGACGCCGAACTGGCGATCGGTTTTCGGACACGCCAGTGCGTGGCAGAGCCGAACCATCGAATCCAGCCTTGGGACCAGGATATCTGGGCGCGGAACTACGCGCGGCAGGACCCCGCGGCGGCGGTGAAGGCGTTTGTCCCGTTGCGCGCGTGGAACCTTTCGTTCTGGCGGACGCTAAACGCAGAAGACCTGGCACGCGTGGCGTTTCATCCTGAACGCGGCAACGAGTCGGTGGAGACGATCCTCAAGCTGCTCGCCGGACATGACCTGAACCACCTGGCGCAACTGGAGCAGATCCGCTAGGCGTCAGGGCTGGCGTTGCGCCTCGGCGGCCGCGCGATCGGCGGGACCGATGGCGCGCGCGACCACCCACTCCACCAGCCACGGGAAGAGCTGGTAGAACTTGACGCTGATGTGGTGCTGCCAGGGCACGATGACTTCCCGCTTCTCCGGACGGCAGGCGTTGACCACCGCGGCGGCGACGCGCTCGGCGCTGATGCCGGGATCGCGGTCCGCGCCGCCGATGCGCTTCCGCTCTTTGCCCTTCACGGCATTGGCCTGGAAGCTGGTGGCGATGGTGCCGGGGCAGACCGTCATCACGTGCACGCCGCTGGCCCGCAGCTCCATGCGCGCGGCCTTGCCGATGGCGTTCATGGCGAACTTGGTGGCGCAGTACGCAGCCGAATACGGCAGCGGGATGTGGCCGGCGACGCTGGAGACGTTGATGATCATGCCCTCGCCCTGGCGCTTCATCACCGGAATCACCGCCTGCATGCACTCGATGGCGCCGAACAGGTTGGTGTCGAACATCTCGCGGCAGGCTTTGATGTCCATGGAGGCAACCGAGTCCAGCAGGCCGTGGCCGGCGTTGTTGATCCAGATGTCGACGCGGCCGAAGTTGTGCAGCGTGAGGCTGAGGAGACGGTCGATCTCCTCGCGGTTGCGGACGTCACAGGCGATGGCGACCGTGCGGTCCGGCGAGCCCACACGCGCGCGCGCCGCCTCCAGCCGCGCCGGATCACGCGACGACAGTACCACCTTGCAATCCTCGCGCAGGAATGCTCGCGCCAGCGCCTCGCCGATGCCCATCGACGCGCCGGTGACCACAACCACCTTTCCCCGTGGGTCCATGCTGGTGCTTGTATTTGGTTACAGTACCCAAGTCAAGGGGAGGTTACAATCCGTCCATGGCCGCGCTGCTGCCCTTGTTTCCGCTGGATGTCGTCCTGCTGCCCGGCACGCCGATCCCGCTGCACATCTTCGAGCCCCGCTACAAGGAGATGATCGGCGAATGCATGGCGCAGAAGACGGCGTTTGGCGTCGTGCGCGCCAAAGAGGACGGCATCGCCGAGATCGGCTGCACCGCCGAAATCCTGGATGTCACCAAGCGCTACGACGACGGGCGCCTGGACATCGTCTGTGAAGGCCGCCGCCGCTTCGAGGTGATGGGGCTGAACGAGGAGCGCGCGTTCCTGCAGGCGGAAGTCACGTACTTCGACGACGATCCGGGAAGCGATCCGTCCGATCAGGTGAACGAGGCCCTGCGCCTATACCTCGATCTGATTCGCCTGCTGGACGCCGACGCGGAAGCGCCGGAAGCAGAGACGCCGCAGCTTTCCTTCCAGCTCGCCGCCCCCATGCCGCTCGACCTCGATTTCAAGCAAGCGCTCCTGGGCATGCGTTCGGAGCGCGAACGCATTGGGGCCGTCGTGAAATATTACGAAGCGTTGCTTCCCCGCATGCGCCGCGCGGTGAAAGCCCGGAAGAAGGCCGGCGGGAACGGGCACGCTATTTGAGACCTTATTGCAACTAAACGTCCCAAACCCGCGTCCAATCTGAAACCGGCACTATCCTCCTCTGCGATTCGCCAGGAAAATCCATTTTGCGGCGCGGCGTATAATCGACTGCAGTGGAGAAGGGGGCCTTATCCTGATGAATCTTCCGCGGACCCTCGGGGAACTCCGAGGCAGTGACTTTTCTGAAGAACGCCTGCGCCGACGTCGCGTGAAGGACGAGATGCGCGAGAATTTGATCTGCAAGCTGCGCCGGCGCGAGGCGCTGTTCCCGGGCATCGTGGGCTATGACGACACCGTGGTGCCGCAGATCGTCAACGCCGTGCTGTCGCGGCACAACTTCATCCTGCTGGGGCTGCGCGGCCAGGCCAAGAGCCGCATCCTGCGGGCGCTCACCTCGCTGCTCGACCGCGCGCTGCCTTACATCGAGGGCTGCGAGATCCACGACAATCCTTACGCTCCCATCTGCGCCGGTTGCCGCGAGTTGCTCGGCGAACGCGGCGACCAGACCCGGATCGCCTACCTCACGCCTGAGGACCGCTATGTGGAGAAGCTGGCCACGCCCGACGTGACCATCGCCGACCTGATCGGCGACATCGATCCCATCAAGGCCGCGCGCGGCGGGCACCAGCTCTCCAGCGAACTCACCATCCATTACGGCCTGCTGCCGCGCGCCAACCGCGGCATCTTCGCCATCAACGAGCTGCCCGATCTCGCCGGCAAGATCCAGGTGGGACTGTTCAACATCATGCAGGAAGGCGATGTGCAGATTAAGGGCTATCCTGTCCGCCTGCCGCTGGATGTGGCCCTGGTGTTCACCGCCAATCCCGAGGACTACACGGCGCGCGGCAAGATCATCACCCCGCTCAAGGACCGAATCGGCTCGGAGATCCGCACTCACTATCCTGCGAGTATTGATGAAGGCATGGCCATCACGGCGCAGGAAGCGTGGAGCCAGCGCAACGGCCACAAGCTGGTCGTGCCGAAGTTCGTGCGCGAGGTGGTGGAGCGCATCGCCTTCGCCGCCCGCGACGACAAGAAGATCGACAAGCGCTCTGGCGTGAGCCAGCGGCTGCCCATCACCTGCATGGAGAACGTCATCTCCAATGCCGAGCGGCGCGCTATCCGCAACCAGGAGGAGACCATCGTGCCGCGCGTGGGCGACATCTACTCCGCCATGCCGGCCATCACCGGCAAGCTCGAGCTGGAATACGAAGGCGAGATGCGGGGCGCCGATTTCGTCGCGCGCGAATTGATCCGCACTGCCGTCGCTAAAACCTTCGATGCCTACTTCGAGGGCGTGGACATGCAGCAGATCGTGCAGTGGTTCGACCTGGGCGGCGAGATCAAGTTCGGCGAAGGCGCGCCCGCGGCGGAGTTGTCGGAAGGACTAAAGAAGATCCAGGGCCTGCCGGAGAAGATGGAGCGGCTGGGAGTGAAGCCCAAAGATGCCACCGAGCTGCAGGTGTCCGCGGCCGAGTTCGTGCTCGAGGGCCTCTATGCTCACAAGCGCATCGGGCGCAGCGAGGAGCGCGTCTTCAGCGCAGGCGAGAAGCCGGTCCGCCGCGAGCCGGCGTACGGACGCGAGGAACCGCCAGCGCCGCGGCCGCCAAGAAGACCGTATAACTAGGGAGTAGGAAATAGCGAGTAGGGAGTAGGGGCCGGAGACTTGGTACTCGGTACTGGGTACTCGGCACTAGTCCATGAAATTCATCAAGTACTCCAAATTCGTCGCCGACCCGGCCTCGCAGATGAGCATGGAAGACCTGCTGCAGGCGCTCTCCGACTTCCTGCTGCAGAGCGGCTTCCAGAGCCAGTACGCGTTTTACGAGATGCCGGACGAGCAGACGCTCGAGCAACTGCGGCAGGCGATTGAAGAAGCGCTGATGAATGGCGATCTGCTCGATGAGCAGATGCAGGAGCAGCTCGAGCAGATGCGCAACGACGGCTCGCTCGACGAGCTCATCCAGAAGCTGATCGAGCGCATGGAGCAGGAGAATTACATCTCCATCGCCCAGCCGCACGATCCGGCGAAGCAATCGGTCACTCCCGGCCAGACGGGCAAGCCGCAGGCGCAGGTGAAATTCGAGATCACCGACAAGAGCCTCGACTTCCTCGGGTTCAAGGCCCTGCGCGACCTGCTGGGATCGCTGGGCAAGTCGAGCTTCGGGCGCCATGACACGCGCGACCTCGCCACCGGCATCGAGGCGAGCGGGGCCTCCAGGCGTTACCAGTTCGGCGACACGCTCAACCTGGATATCACCGCCACTCTATCGAGCGCCATCCAGCGCGAAGGGCTGAAGCTGCCGCTGAACATCGAATACTCCGACCTGCAGATCCACCAGTGCGAGTACCAGTCGTCGTGCGCCACGGTGCTGATGCTCGACTGCTCGCACTCCATGATCCTCTACGGCGAAGACCGCTTCACGCCTGCGAAGAAAGTCGCCATGGCGCTCTCGCACCTGATCCGCACGCAGTATCCAGGCGATTCGCTCTCGCTGATTCTCTTTCACGATTCGGCCGAAGAGGTGCCGCTCTCGCAGTTGGCGCGGGTGAAGGTCGGACCGTACTACACCAACACGCGCGAAGGTCTGCGGCTGGCGCAACGCATCCTGCAGCGCCAGCGCAAGGACATGAAGCAGATTGTCATGATCACCGACGGCAAACCCTCGGCGCTGACCCTCGAAGACGGCCGCATCTACAAGAACGCCTTCGGGCTCGATCCTCTGGTGGTGAGCCAGACGCTGGAAGAAGTCTCGAAGTGCAAGCGCGCCGGAGTGCTGATCAACACCTTCATGCTGGCGTCGGATTACGGCCTGGTGCAGTTCGTGCAGAAGGTGACGGAGATGTGCCGCGGCAAAGCGTACTTCACGACGCCCTACACGCTGGGCCAGTATCTGCTGATGGATTACATGAGTCGGAAGACCAGGACCATCCATTGACAGTTCGCACTATTGTCCGGCGGCCTGCGCCTTCGCTTGGACTCTCTCGACGAATTTTGCAGCGTTGATGATGAAGCGCTCGTGCGTTCCCGTGCAGATGACATCCACGCCATCCTTGCCCTCGACTTCGAAGACCAGCCGCCGTCCGTCAACCTTGATCAGCTTGACCTTGGCGCGAACTTCGAGGCCGGGCGGCGTTGCCGCCGAATGGCTGAGGTTCACATGAGTGCCGACGCTTTGCTCGGCGGGCCAGTCCAGGTGCGGCAGGATGGCCAGCAGGCAGGCCCATTCCATCAATCCCACCATGAACCCGGTGGCGAACACCCGCGGCATCACCTGGAATTCCGGGGCCTCGGGATAAAGATTCGGCACAGTCTTCGACTCCGGAACCCGGTACCGGAGTTCGTACTCGATGCCCGGCTTCAACGAGTCCTTCATCAGCGCGGCCTTCAGACTCCCTCGGCCTTCTTCACGGCCAGCTCGGCAGCCTGGAAGCCGATCTTGGAGTGCGTGCCGTCACAGAAGGGTTTAGTGACCGATCCTCCGCAGCGGCACAGCGCAAACGCCGGCTTACCGGTCAGGTCGTACTGACCGCCTTCGGCGTCGAGCAGAATGACTTCGCCTTCGGTGGTTTCAACGCGGAACGGACCATTTTTCCTGGCAGTGATCTTGACGGCCATCAGTTCGCCTCCTCGGAAGATGTCTTAGATGTTGCGGGTGTGAGGCAGATACAAGAAAACTGGCGGGCAGATTACCGCTCTGGCTTGCGTTTTGCAAACCGAGCTTCCGGTTCAATGACCGGTGTCCGCGGAGGAGGAGTTCCAACCCGGATCAGGCCGCCGGTTCCAGCCGCTGCCGCATGGACATCGCCAACTGGTAGACCGAGCGCAAACGCGCTTGCGCTGCCGCCGGGACGGCCGGTACCTCCATGGCCAACTGCGAGGAGAGCAGGATACCGGTCAGGGCTTCCGTCAACTGGCTGCGCAGGTTGGCTTCCGCCTCCCGCACAGCGCGGATGCGCTCTTCCTGGCGACGTTGCAGGGCGGCGCGCACATCGCGCACCACCCGATCCAGACCGCAGATGGCGAAGTTGACGAACACCGGGATCGCCGTTTCCGCTTCCTTCAGCACCACGTCGGCAGCGGCGGGGTCGGCTTCCATCAGGTTCTGGTCGATGACAAGGGCGTTGCACTCGGTCGCGCGCAGAGTGCGCGCCGCCTGCGAAAGCCTGGGACAGACCTGGGTATGTTCGCTGGTCGCCCGCTCCAGGGCGGCAGCGCATTCCTGAGCACGCGTCGAAGATGTGATCAGCAGAATCATGCCGGTGGCTGGTGCAAGTGTCCGGCCACGATCTCGGGTTGCGAAATCAAGAGTTTAGGCGCGGTTGCCGAAAGCCGCTTTCCCGTAATGAAAGCACCCAGTTCAATCCTGGGAGGAGTATTCCTTCAGCTTGCGGTAGAGGGTGGTCTTGCCGATGCCGAGCAGCTTCGCCGCCATCAGCTTATCGCCCTGGAGCTGGTCGATGGTGCCCAGGATCGCCTGTTTCTCCAGTTCGGCGATGGTGATGATGCGATGCGAGGGCAGGCTGCCGGAAGCGGAAGGCAGTTGCGAATTCTGGATGCTGGTGGGCATGTCGGCCACCTGCAGCAGCGGTCCGGAACTCAGGGC
>DATKLD010000268.1:0-6756 GCA_035542595.1 Terriglobales bacterium | reverse complement strand
GACTTGCCAACGTCAGAGGTGATGCCCGTCAGGTCGAAGATGCCGCCGACTTTGATCTCGGGGCCGGTGGCCTGCTGAGCATCCAAGGAAAGGGCGGCAAGAAACAGCAGACCGCCCATGAGAACAATCCACTTGCGGAGGGGAATTCCGTAAGTCATAAGATTTCTCCCTTATCTTGAAAGTTGTCAGGGTCTTGTCTTCGGAGGCGGGAGTGTACCAATTGGCCAACCGGGGCGCAAGGACATGTGGGATGCAGCGCCGGCCTCCGGCCGGCCCGGCGTGTGGGCGAGACGCCCGCACGGACACCCGCCGGGACGGCGGCGCTACTTACCTGCGTCCCGCTCCGCCAGCATCTTCATCAAGTCCTGATACGTCTTGGGCATGGTCACGGTCTCGCGCATGGCGACGGTGATCGGGTAACGTGTGCCGCCCTTGTGCGTGCCCTCCAGGCCCTCGATGATCTCGTGCGCATACGACCACGGAAAGGCGAAGGCCATCTCGTTGTCCTGCGCCATGCCGAAGACGCGATCGCCGGTGCAGGGGAGAATGACCTTGGGCTCGTTGGTGGTGAGGGTCTGGATAATGATCTCGGCGCAATCGAGACGCCCGCCCGAGGTCGAGACCACCCGTCCACCGCGCTTATAGAGCGAGGCATGAACCAGCCGCAGCACCTGCGCGCTGTTGGCGTAGACGGCAATCACGTGCGGTTCGAAGTTGGTCCGGTTCAGCGGCGCGACGCATACGTAGTCGTACGTGCCGGGCTCGAACCGCCAGGTGCCGGCTTCAAGGCTGGCGGCTGCCTCCTCGTCCTTACAGTACATTCCGACGGAAACGAATCCCTTCAGATATTCCTCGTTCGGCTTGTGGAAGCCAAAGGCGATGGCGGCCAGCGGGCAAATCACGTCGTCCCGGCCGACGGCGATGCTCCATCCGTAGCGGCGCGCCACCCCAATCGACTGGCACACGATCCACTGTTCGCCCATGGTCTTGCTGGGAACCTTCGCGCCCTCGGGAACGGCTTCCCCCGGCTTGAGCATGCGGATGGCCAGCGGAAAGGTGTCCGGCCGCACATAACGGGTGAGCGCCTCGTCGAGCAGTCGCAGGGTCGTGGCTACATCTTCTTTCATAGGAGGACTCCTGGCTGACCGAACCGCCTGTGTTCGGATCAACGCAATAGCCTAGCAGAATGGGCAAGTGAACTAGAAGGCTGAGGCGGACATCGCGCTAGCGGTTCGCCGGAGTCTCCGCCGAAGCGGCCGCGGTGCCGATCATGTCTCCGGAAACCACCAGTTCCACGCGGCGATTCTGCTGCCTTCCGGCGGCGGTGGAATTGTCGGCGACCGGCTGCAACTTCCCGAGTCCCCGCGCTGCGATTGAACTCGCCGGAATGCCCTGCTGCGCCAGGTATTGCTGGACGGCAGCCGCGCGTTTCTCCGAAAGCTCCTGGTTGTAGGCATCGCTGCCGATGGCGTCGGTGTGACCCTCGACATCCAGGCGCAGGTCCGGATAAGCGAGCAGGATGCCGGCGATCTTGGCTAGGCGCTCCCGCGCCGCCGGCCGCAGCCCATACTTCGCCGACTCGAAGAGCACATCGGACATGTTGACCACCAGCCCACGCGAGGTGTCGTGGGTCTCCAGGATGGCGTTCAGCTGGCGCAGCAGGCGAGCGCGCATCTCCGCTTTTTCCGCTTCGGCTCTCAGTCGCATCTGTTCGGCCTGCTCCGCCGCCAGACGGGCCTTCTCTGTCTCGGCCTGCGCCAGTCGCTGCTGCTCGAGGGCAGCAGCGCGGGCGGCTTCTGCTTCCTGTTTGGCGCGCTCAGCCTCCGCGCGGGCGCGCTCGGCCTCCGCCTTGGCCTGCTCGGCCCGGATGCGTTCTGCTTCCGCCTGAGCGCGGCGATTGGCTTCCGCCTCAGCTTCAGCCTTGGCTTTGGCCTCGCGGTCGGCCGCGTCCTGCCGCTCCTTCGCGATGCGGAGCTCCTCCTGACGTTTGATGGAGATCACGCGCGCGTCTTCAGCGGTCTGCGCGGCATTTCGGGCAAGAGTACCGATGGGCGTCTTGCCCTGCTTGCGCAGGTAGGCATCCTCGGCCTGTTGCAGCAACTCCTGCGCCTTCTGGAAGCTGGGCGCGGCGTACTGGTCTGCGCGCGCGGAGCGCGCTATACGCACCGCGTTGCGGGCTTCGAAGAGTTCGATGGGCGTTTTGGGATCGATGCCATAGATGGCGTCGCGAATCGGCTCGACCGTGGAGGCGTATGTTCCCTTGGCGAGCAGCTCGTAACGTGCGTTGATGGGCTCTTCCATGCCTTTCGTATCGGGACGGATGATGTTCTCGGCCACCACCACGTCGCTGGGCTGGGTGACGGCAAAGTACGGCTCAGCCGTGACGATCATCCCGAAGGCCTGCAGTTCGGTGGTGACCTTCAGGCTTCCGTTGCCGTTCTTCAGCAGGACTTCACCCAAATTGCTGGCGCGGCCCTCGGGCGTGATTGCCCACAGGACGTAGGTGAGGTATTCAAGGCCGAACTTGTTGGCGGGCAGCAGGTTTTCGAGCCTGGCATCGATATCGAGGCGCCCGGATTTGCTGTCCACCTTGGCGCGGCCGGTGACCTCGGGCATCTGGTCCGTGCCCTTGAAGTCCACCGTGGTCGAGCCGCCGCGATGCCGGTAGTTGACCGCTTTGGTCGTACGCGACACCACTTGGACGCGCATGGTAGGCGCCTGGTCCAGGTCGCTTTGGGCGGACTGGGCTTGGGAAAGTGCCAGCGGCGCTGCTGAGAGCATCGCTGCAATCGCGAATATCGGGGCTCGGAAGCTTCTCGACATCGGACACACCTCGGGAAACAGCTTCAACGTGCGATAAGAGAGCAGAATACCGCATCGCACGCTGTGCGAGCGACTACACGGAGGTCGTTGGCCGGTTACAAACCGGGAACACCGCCTGGGCGAGCGTTGAAGCGCCGCACTGGCCCAGGGCCTATGATAGGCAGCTATGAATCGCATCGAGAACCGCACCTTCGATGAAATGAAGGTCGGTGATGCCGCCAGCCTCACCCGCACTCTGACCTGCAGGGATATCGAGCTGTTCGCCATCGTGTCCGGCGATGTGAATCCCGTTCACCTGGATGAGGACTTCGCCCAGAGCAGCAGGTTCCACAAGATCATCGCGCACGGCATGTGGGGCGGGGCCCTGATCTCAGCCGTACTGGGGACTCAGCTCCCCGGTCCGGGCGCCATCTACCTCGGCCAGTCGCTACGGTTCCGCCACCCGGTGGGACTGGGTGACACCCTCACGGTCACCGTCAGGGTCGCGGAGAAGAACGCGGAGAAGCACCGGGTGACGCTCGAGTGCCAGGCAACCAACCAGCACGGCGAGGTTGTCATCAGCGGCACTGCCGAGGTGATCGCGCCCACGGAGAAGATTTCGCGGGCGCGCGTGACCTTGCCCGAAGTCAGGCTGCTCAGGGCTGGGCGCCGCGGCCGGCCGCGGCCGCGGTAACCGGTGCACTAGGTTATGTGCACAACTGTAATCTTTACTTTTGCCCAAAAAGCGCGACACTAGCGGGAACTCTGCTTTCGTTGTACCCGCGAGGCGCCCGGTGCGCCGGTATTCGCCGATGTGGTTGTCCGGCTCGCGATGTCGTACCCAAATACTGGTTCGGCAAAAGGGGACTGGATGCTCCGCAAAACTGAGTTGGCCTTGTTTCGGGTTACCGTAGCAGTCCTATGTGTGTCGGCTTGGGTCGGGCAGGCACACGGCCAGGGGTGGAAGCAGCCGCGGCCGCTCATCACCGAGCGCGTGGAAGAGAACAAGCTCATTACCCTGACAGGGAACCTACGTCCTGAGGCCAGAGCGGACAACGACCGAGGTCCAGCCGCCGACAGCACTCCCATGGAGCACATGCTGCTCCAGTTACGGCGGTCTCCTGAACAGGAGCAGGCACTTGAAGAACTCATTGAGCAGCTTCACACTCCCGGTTCGCCCAACTTTCACCGCTGGCTCACCCCGCAAGGATTCGGGGAGCGGTTCGGTCCGGCCCCAGAGGACCTGGCGACTATCACCGGCTGGCTGGAATCGCACGGACTGACCATTAATGTGGTCTATCCCAGCGGTATGCTGATCGACTTCTCCGGCACGGCGGGGCAAATCCGCCGGGCATTCCGCACTCCCATCCATCAGCTCGAAGTCAACGGGGTGAGGCACATCGCCAACATGGGCGAGCCACAGATCCCGGCCGCGCTGGCTGCCGCCGTACAGGGAGTCGTTTCGTTGCATGACTTCCTCCCGCACACCATGCGCACGCCGCGGGCTGAGTACAGCTTCACCTCGGGCACATCGACCACGCAAGCTGTGGTACCGGCAGATCTGGCCACCATCTACAACCTGAATCCGCTTTTCAATGCCGGCATTTCAGGCCAGGGCCAGACCGTGGTGGTGATCGAGGACAGCAACGTCTTCAGCACTGATGACTGGGTTACCTTCCGTTCGACCTTCGGACTGGCGGGTTTCACGTCCGGCTCCTTCAGCCAGGTCCACCCGGCGCCGCCCAGCGGCAGCAACAACTGCAGCGATCCTGGCGTGAACGGCGATGAGGGCGAAGCGATCCTGGACGCGGAGTACGCCAGCGCGGCCGCGCCTGGTGCCGCTATCGAAGTGGCGTCGTGCAAGAACACGACCACCTTCGGCGGGCTGATCGCGCTCCAGAACCTGATCAATGGCAGTTCGCCGCCGCCTGTTGTCAGCATCAGCTACGGAGAGTGCGAAGCCCTGAATGGCGCGACCGCCAACGCGGCCTATAGGTCGGCTTATCAGCAGGCGGTGGCGGAAGGCGTCTCTGTGTTCGTCTCTTCGGGCGATGAGGGCGCCGCCAGTTGCGACGCTGGCGCGACGAAAGCCACTCACGGAATTGGCGTGAGCGCATTCGCCTCCACTCCCTACAACGTCGCCGTCGGCGGCACCGATTTTGGCGACACCTTCGCCGGCAGTAGCGGGACCTATTGGAACTCGACCAACACCGCCAGCTTCGGCTCCGCCAAATCCTATATACCGGAAATCCCCTGGAACGACTCCTGCGCCGGCGTGCTGCTCGCAACCTACGTCAGCGGGTCAGGCACGACATACGGGAGCAACGGTTTCTGCAATACCAGCAGTGGGCAGCAATTCCTGACTACCGCCTCCGGCAGCGGTGGCCCCAGCGGCTGTGCCACTGGGACGCCTTCCACCAGCGGCGTCGTCAGCGGCTCGTGCGCGGGATACGCCAAGCCGTCCTGGCAAGCGCTGTTCGGTAATCCCAGCGACGGAGTGCGGGATATACCTGACGTCTCTCTTTTCGCCGCCAACGGCATTTGGGGACACTACTTCATTTTTTGTGATTCCGACACCGGCAATGGCGGGGTCGCTTGCACCGGCGCTCCCAGCGGCTGGTCGGGGGCGGGCGGAACGTCGTTCTCCGCGCCAATCATGGCCGGCATCCAGGCGCTGGTGAACCAGCGGGCTGGGGGACGCCAAGGCAACCCCAATTCGATCTACTACAGTCTGGCGGCGAGCGAGTACGGCGCCAGCGGCAACAGTTCCTGCAACTCCACCCTGGGAAATGGTGCGGCCAGTTCGTGCATCTTCTACGACGTGACCCAGGGCGATATGGACGTGAACTGCACTGGCAGCCACAACTGTTATCTGCCCTCGGGAACCAGAGGAGTGCTTTCCACTTCTAACAGCTCCTACAGCCCCGCCTTCACTACCACAGCGGGCTGGGACTTTGCCACCGGCATCGGCACGGTCAACGCCGCCAACCTGGTGAACAACTGGCCGACGCCGAACTTTACACTGTCGGCTAATCCGAGCAGCGTAACCATCACGCAGGGAGCGCCTGGTGGAACAACCACCATCACGGTGAATCAGCAGAATGGCTTCCACGGCAGCGTGAGTCTCTCGGCGTCGGGATTGCCGGCCGGCGTAACCGCCTCCTTTAACCCGGCCAGCACCACCACAACCAGCACGCTCACGCTTTCGGCGAACACCACGGCCACGGTCGGCACCGTTAACATCACGGTCACTGGAACTTCGGGAAGCCTGACCAACCCCGTACAGATCAGCCTCACCGTGCTCGCCCAAACCTGGAGTATTTCTGGAACGATCACCAATGGCGGTGGGGCCACGGTGACCTTGAGTGGCAGCGCCAATGCCGTGACCACCGCAGACGGCTCGGGCAACTACAGCTTCAGCAGCCTGGCCAACGGGACCTACACCGTCACACCCGCCGCTGCCGGGCTGATCTTTACTCCGGCAAGCCGTCAGGTCACGCTGAACAGCGCAAACGTTGCCGGCGTAAACTTCACCGCTCAAATGGCGTCTTTAGTGCCGCACACAATCTGGTCGGTAACCTACGCCGACAGCCAGGAGACCTCTTGCGAGAACGGTGCCGCCGCCAACGCCATCGACGGCAACCCCAGCACCAAGTGGGTGACGCAGTGGTGTCCCAGCAGCGCGCCCCCGCCACACGAGATCCAGATCAACCTGGGTGCGTCCTACACCTTGAGCGCCTTCCAGTACCTGGCGCGGCAGGACGGATGCGCCAACGGCTGGATCAAGCAGTATGCCTTCTATGTGAGCAGCGACGGGGTGAACTGGGGCACGGCGGTGGCGACCGGGACCTTCAGCTACGGCGGGCTCAGCACCGCCTGCCCGGGCGGCGGGGTGCCCTCGGCCCTGCAGGTGAACTTCACGCCGGTGACCGGGCAGTACGTCCGGCTGCAGGC
>DATKLD010000267.1:0-8847 GCA_035542595.1 Terriglobales bacterium | reverse complement strand
ACCAGGTGGTCGAAACGGGCTTGATCGACCATTTTCGCGAGCGACCAGCATTTTGCGTTCGGCCACGGCGGCTCGCCGGAGGTGACCAGCTTCACCGGCACCTGGGGATAGATCTCCTTCAGTTCGCGAACGACCGCGAAGGCGGGGTCGTTGCTGGTGCGCGCTCCAAAGATGATCTCGAACTGGGGATAGTCGAGACGAAAGAAGCTTTCCAGGCTGTCGCGGAGATGCGGCTCGATGCCGTGCACGGGCTTGAGCAGCGTGACGGGCGGAAGCTTGGCGGCGCCGCAGGGCAGGCGTTTTCTGCGAAAGCGTAGCGCGGCTAACCCGACCAGCAGCAGGTACAAGGTGGACGTGAGCAGCCCTGCCAGCGCGACCACGATCAGGGCGCGTGCGATCATGCGTGAGGTCTCGAATCGGATTGTAAACGCTCCGTGCCATCCTGTAGGCTGCCGAGGCATGTTCGCCTCCCGCACCGGATGGGCGCTTGAGCCCAATCGCTTCTCCGCTGCGCTTGAGCGCCATCGCGCCTCGGGCAGGGAAGCGCTCGACCTCACCGAATCCAGCCCGACACGCTGCGGATTCGCTTACGATCCGTCGCTGCTTGCGGCGCTAGGGAATGCGCGGGGCCTCGCCTACGATCCGCATCCCAAGGGCCTGCGCGTGGCACGGGAAGCGGTCTGCGGGTACTACCGGCAGCGCGGCGCGGAGATCGATCCGGAACAGGTCATCCTCACCGCCAGCACCAGCGAGGGATACAGCTTCCTCTTCCGCCTGCTGTGCGATCCCGGCGACGAAGTGCTGGTGCCCGCGCCCAGCTACCCGCTGTTCGAGTTCCTGGCTTCGATCCAGGACGTGAAGCTAGTCCCGTATCCGCTGATCTATGACCACGGGTGGCAGATCGATCTGCACGGGCTGAGCGAAGCACTGGCGGCGCGCACGCGCGCCATCCTGGTGGTGCATCCGAACAACCCCACGGGTTCGTTCGTGAAGCCGGCGGAGATGGACGCGCTCGATGCGCTCTGTCGCGAGCGGCAAGTGGCGCTGGTGGCAGACGAGGTATTTCTCGACTACGCCCACGATGGCGTTGAGCGGCCGAGCTTCGCCGGTGTAGCGCCGGCGTCCCGCCGGCCCGAGACGCGGGCGGGACGCCCGCGAGACAGCCGCCGGGACGGCGGCGTTACGGCACTGACCTTCACGCTGAGCGGGATCTCGAAGATCTGTGCACTGCCGCAGATGAAGCTGGCGTGGGTCGTCGCCAGCGGCGCTCCAGAACCGGCGCGAGAAGCGCTGGCGCGCCTCGAGGTCATCGCCGACACTTACCTCTCAGTCAGCACTCCGGTTCAGCTTGCCTTGCCGGAGTTCCTCGCGCTGCGCGACGAACTCCAGCAGCAGGTGAAAGAGCGCGTGGCAGCCAATCTGGCCGAACTCGACCGCCAGCTTGCGAAACAACAACCAGTTCGGCGGCTCGATGCTGAGGGCGGATGGTATGCCGTCTTGCGCGTGCCGGCGACACGCCCCGATGAAGATCTCGCAATCGAATTGCTGGAGCGGCACTCGGTGATTGTCCATCCCGGACATTTTTATGATTTCCCTGGCGAAGGTTATTTGGTGGTCAGTTTGATCACGTCGGCGGAAGTCTTTGCAGAAGGGGTGAAACGGGTACTCGGATGCTTTTGAGCGAGCTTTGTTGGTGGAACGGCAATTTCTGACCAGCTAATACGGAGACAACATTCACTTGATGCCCAAGGAGGCGTCCTCTTTGAGAGCAGCATCGGCCTGTTTTGCCACTTCAGCGCACACGACTCGCAGTGCCGACGGGCATTGTGCGTTTCCCTTTGCCCTAACTTTCTTGAGGTCCTTCACATCCAGCGTGGCATCGATGTGCGCGAGCACGAAACGCCGAAAGCCGGTATCTTTTCTCCCTAAATAAGCTAGTCGGGGCAGGGTGCTCCAGTGGTCAACTAGAATACGGGCGACAGACTCACTGTAGCCCTCAGCAATCACACCATCGTCGCATTGCCGATACGCCGTGTATGAGTTGTGGAGGCTGTCCCAAGTATGGAGTGTCTCCGCTAACGCCTCCGCTTCCGCTCGCTGCGCTTCAGCAGCCGTACAGGGGTGCTCGTGACCGCATGCAATGCAGGCCGAAAAGAGCACCACGATAGCCGTCGCAAATCTGTACATTAGGTGTCGTGCCATTGCTGTCTCGGCATTATTCGCTGTAGCGACCGAGGATGAACGGGTTCGTCTCCCGCTCTTCGCCGATGGTGGTCAGCGGGCCGTGGCCGGGGACCACGACCGTTTCATCTGGCAGTGACATCACCGGTCCTTTCAGCGAGTGCATGATCTTCTTGAAGTTGCCGCCGGGCAGGTCGGTGCGGCCGATGCTGCCGGCGAACAGCGTGTCGCCGGCGATCAACTTTTGCTGGGGAGCAAAGTGGAGGCAGACGCTGCCTTCGGTGTGGCCGGGGGTGTGCATCACCTCGCCCTTCAGGTTCCCTACGCTCACCGTATCGCCTGCGGAGAGATTCTGGTCGATGTCGATTTTGCCCGGAGGCGTCATGCCCAGCCAGGCGGCAACCTGGTCGGCTGTCTTCAGCAGATCGTAGTCATTCTGGTTGAGCAGGATGGGAGCGCCGGTGAGCCGTTTCAGCTTCATGGCTCCGCCGACGTGGTCGATGTGGCCGTGGGTCACGACGATCTGCTTCACCGTCAAGCCGTGCCGGCGGACGATGGCCATGATCTCGTCCACGTCGTCGCCGGGATCGATGACCATGGCTTCGCGCGTGGTCTCATCACCGATCACAGAGCAATTGCACGCCAGCGGCCCGACGGGAAGGATTTCGTGGATCATGTCTAGTTGTCTGTAGCTAGTTGCCAGTTACTTCGGCGTCGCGGGCGGCGACTCAGGCTTCGGCGCCTGCTGCTGCGCAGGCTGGCTCTTGGTCTGGCCCGGCTTGATGTTGCCCAGCACCGAGCCGCCGGTCGAGCGACGGGAAGCGATGATGGACAGCGTAATCGACGTGATCATGAAGAGGATGGCTGACCAGGTGGTGGCACGCGACAGCACCGTCGCCGAACCGCGCGGGCCGAAAGCGGTCTGGCTACCCATTCCGCCGAAGGCGGCGGCCACGTCGGCGCCGCGCCCGCTCTGCAGCAGCACCACAATGATCAGGAAGACGCAAGTCAGTACATGAACGATGGTGATTGCTATAACCATGCTGAACCTGATTTCGGCGCCCCAGGCGCCCGTGTCTTTATTTCAGATGTGCGGAGGACCGAATGGTGCGGAAGGCGGGACTTGAACCCGCATGCCTTTCGGCGCCACCCCCTCAAGATGGTGTGTCTGCCAATTCCACCACTTCCGCAGTCGGACAACACTCCCCGCGTGCGCGAATCACGCGCTTTCCGTTGAGGGCACGCTCATTATATCAGGCAGCATCCATGTAGAGACGCAGCATGCTGCGTCTCTACGACATCGCTTTGTAAGTCACAATAGTCGCGAATGACTTGGGATCGAGGCTGGCGCCCCCGACCAGCGCTCCATCGATCTCGCTCTCCGACATCAGCGCCTTGGCATTCTCCGGTTTCACGCTTCCGCCATAGAGGATGCGCATGGCGTCCGCCACTGCCTTGCCCAGGGCCTTGGCGGCTTCGGCGCGGATGACGGCGTGTGCCTCGGCGGCGATCTGCGGGGTTGCCGTCTTGCCCGTGCCGATCGCCCAGACCGGCTCGTAGGCGATCACCAGCTTGCGCGCCTCGTCTCCGGAAATTCCGCCCAGACCGCGCTGGCACTGGCGGCGCAAGACCTCTTCGGTCAGTCCGGACTCGCGCTCTTGCAACACCTCGCCGACACAGACGATGGGCATGAGCCCGGCAGCGAGCGCGGCTTTGAGCTTGCGGTTCACCGTGTCGTCGGTTTCGCCGAAATACTGGCGCCGTTCCGAGTGGCCGATGATGACGTGGCTGCATCCCACCGCGACCAGCATCCCCGCCGAGACCTCGCCCGTGTAGGCACCCTCTTTTTCCCAGTGGAGGTTCTGCGCGCCCACGCCAATTGACTGTCCGGCCACCGCCTCGACCACCGCCGGCAGGCAGACGAAGGGCGGGCAGATGGCGATCTCATCGCGCGTGTGGCCCTCGACCATGGGCAGGAAGGCGCGCAGGAAGTCCTGCGCCTGCTGCGGCGTCTTGTACATTTTCCAATTTGCGGCCATCAGTTTTTTGCGAGCCAATCGTCACCTCGTTCCTAGGACCTGGGAATACGTCTGGAGCGCGGCGTCATCGAAGACGATGAAGCGCACCGCACTGACGTTCTTCGCGCGTGGCAGGACTTCGCGTACGGTACGGACGGCCACCTCGGTGGCCTCGCGCAATGGATAGCCGAAGATGCCGGTCGAGATGGCAGGAAAGGCGATGCTTTTGACTCCGAGTTCGTCGGCTACGCGGATGGACTCGCGATAAGCGCTGGCCAGCGCTTCTGGTTCGCCGCTGGCTCCGCCCGACCAGACCGGACCCACGGTATGAATCACATAGCGGGCCGGCAAACGGCCGCCGCCGGTCGAGACGGCGTGTCCGGTTGAGACGGATCCCCGCTCGGCGCGCAGCTTGCGGCATTCTTCCGCAATCGCTGGACCGCCCGCGCGATGGATTGCGCCACAGACGCCCCCGCCCGGCAGAAGCTCGGAGTTAGCGGCGTTGACGATGGCGTCGGTGGTCTCGCGGGTGATATCGCCCTGGACGAGTTCGAGGGCCTTGCCGGAGCCGAGATCGACGCGGATTGCAGAGGTGCTTGACAGGGTGTCGTCCTTGGAGCAGGCCTGCTTCCGTCTACCTGCAGCTTCAAAGTGCTTCGTACAGGATCACGTGTCAGGGCACGAGTTTACTCGTGCCGTTCCTTGCCTCGAAGAGATGGGCTTTAGCCCCTGTGCCGTGGGGCTGAAGCCCTTGGTTTTTGGCGTCATTTCGGCACGACTTAAGTCGTGCCCTGACACGTGATGCCACACGAGACATCTTCAGAGCTTCTACCCCGGGTTCAAGCGCCCGCTGACCGCCGTCACTTGTTACTGAGCGCTTCCACTCCCGGCAGCTTTTTGCCCTCCAGGAACTCCAGCGACGCGCCGCCGCCGGTGGAGATGTGCGTGATCTTGTCGGCCACGCCGGCCTTGTGCACGGCCGAGACCGAGTCACCGCCCCCGACAATCGAAACTGCCGGGCGGTTCGCCGCCACCGCGCGCGCAATGGCGTAGGTGCCATGCGCAAACGACTCCTGCTCAAACACCCCCATCGGCCCGTTCCACACGATGGTGCTGGCAGTTTCTATCTGTTCGGAGAACAAGGCCACCGTCTTCGGCCCGATATCGAGGCCCATCTGCCCGGCGGGGATCGCGTGTCCCTCCCCGACGATGCGGGTCTTGGCATCGGGAGCGATCTTGTCGGCGACCACGTGGTCCAGCGGCAACAGAAACTTGATTCCGCGGGCTTTGGCCTGGGCGAGAAGTTTGTTCGCGAGATCGAGTTTGTCGTTCTCGACCAGCGAATTGCCCACCTCCATGCCGCGCGCTTTGAGAAAGGTGTAGGCCATGCCGCCACCGATCAGCAGCGCGTCCACCTTGTCGATCAGGTTTTGGATGACCGGAATCTTGTCGCTGACCTTGGCCCCGCCCAGGATGGCGACGAACGGCCGCCCGGGATGGTGCAGCGCCTTGCCCAGATAATCGAGTTCCTTCTGCATCAGCAGTCCAGCAGCTGCTTTCTTGACGAACTTGGTGATGCCGACCGTCGAAGCGTGGGCGCGGTGGGCTGTGCCGAAGGCGTCATTCACGTAATAGTCCGCCAGCTTGGCCAGTTGACGCGAGAAATTCTCATCGTTGGCTTCTTCCTCGGCATGGAAGCGCAGGTTTTCGAGCAGCAGGGTATGGCCCTTCTCCAGCTTCGCGGCCATTTCTTCAGCCTGGATGCCGATGCAATCGGGCGCGAAACCCACGTTGATGCCGCGGCCGATACGTTCATCCAGCAGGTTGCGCAGGCGCTCCGCCACCGGCTTCAGGCTCATCTTCGGATTGGGCTTGCCCTTGGGGCGGCCGAGGTGCGAAGCCAGCACCATCCGTGCATGATGGCGGACGGCATACTCAATGGTGGGCAAGGTTTCGACGATGCGGGTGTCATCTAAGACCCCGCCTCCTTCGTCCAGCGGGACATTGAAATCGACGCGCATGAAGACGCGCTTGCCGTCGAGATCGAGGTCTTTGATGGAAAGCTTTGTCATGAGGCCCTCGGTGGTGGTCGTTGGTCGTCAGCCGAAGCGCCTTACGGCCGACAGCCGGCGACCGTGAGCCGACGACGGATTTCCCTACAGTCCTTTGCTGCCGAGATAATTGATCAGGTCGCGCACCCGGCAGGAGTAGCCCCACTCATTGTCGTACCAGGAGATGACCTTCACGCAATTGCCGCCCACCACGCGGGTCATGGGCGCGTCCACGATAGAAGAGTAGGGATTCCCGCGGAAGTCCACCGAGACGAGCTCTTCTTCTTCATAGCCCAGATACGGCGCCAGACGGCCGCTCGACGAGGCTTTTTTCATCGCCGCGTTGACTTCTTCCGCAGAGGTCTTCTTCTCGACGAATGCCACCAGGTCCACGACTGACACATTGGGCGTAGGCACGCGCATGGCGAAGCCGTCCAGCTTGCCCTTGAGCTCCGGGATCACCAGGTGCAGCGCCTTGGCCGCTCCGGTGCTGGTGGGAATCATGGAGACCGCAGCCGCGCGCGCGCGCCGCAGGTCCTTGTGCGGGAAATCGAGGATCACCTGGTCGTTGGTGTAAGAGTGGATGGTCGTCATCGTGCCGACTTGGATGCCGAAGTTGTCGTGCACCACCTTGGCGACGGGCGCCAGGCAGTTCGTCGTACAGGAGGCGTTGGAGATGACGTGGTGCTTGGCGGGATCGTACTTGTCTTCGTTCACGCCCAGCACAATGGTGATGTCCTCGTTCTTCGCTGGCGCGGTGATGATGACCCTCTTAACCGTGCCGCGCAGGTGCTTCTTCGCGTCGTTTGCGTCGGTGAAGCGGCCAGTTGATTCCACCACCACCTGCGCGCCCAAGGACGACCAGTCCAGCTTCGCTGGATCCTTCTCCGAGAAGACGCGGATGGACTTGCCATCCACCTGGATGCAGTCCTGGGCGTGCGTGATCTTGTTGGGCAGATTGCCGAGAATGGAGTCGTACTTGAGAAGATGCGCCAGAGTCTTGGGATCGGTGAGGTCGTTGACGGCGACGAATTCCAGGTTCTTGTCGTTAAGCGAGGCGCGCAGGATGTTGCGCCCGATGCGCCCGAAACCATTGATGCCTACTTTGATTGCCATGTTTCCTCCGGCGGTATGAAGAGAAGATCGGAAGGGCCCGGGCCTGATATGCGAACGTAAAATCCTAGCACAAAAGCGGCCCTTGGCTCTTGGTTGTTGAGGGGCGCTCTTGGCTGTTGATTTGCTGCGGCTCTTATTCAGGACGTGGGCCCCGCAACCACCACGCGCAAGTCGAAAGCTAAGAGCCGGGAGCTAACAGCCGGACAGCTAAGAGCCAATAGCCAAGAGCCGCCTTTTTGTGTTACACACGCAGCATGCGGAAATGGATGAAAGAGCGTCTCCGTCGCCGCAAGCGCAAGCCTTCCGCCGTTGCGGAGTCGGAGTCGACCGGCAAGGTCGGGCAGCAACGTCCTGCCGGAGAAGCACAGCCGTTGCAGCCGGATTATCTCGAAGCCTTCGAAGCCAAAGCCGTGGTACAGGAGAGGCCGGCGCCCCTGCCTCCGCCCGCGCCTGCAGCCAGACCCCCCGAGCCCAAGATCGAAGTCGAACTGCAGCCGGAATCCCCGGCCATGCCGCCGGCGCCGGCGTCTGAGGCGATCGGGCATGCGCCGCAGAAGAAGCCCAAGGGGGTGGTGGTGCTGGCCATCGGTCTTCCCGGATCGGGAAAGACCACCTGGTTCCGCCGGCGCGGCGTCACGCCGCTCTCCAGCGACCTGCTGCGCAGCGTGCTCTTTGACGACGTCGAGGAGCAGCGCTACCAGGGGTTGGTGTTCTCCACGTTGCGTCAGTTGCTGCGCGCTCGCCTCATCGCCCGCATGCCCTGGAATTACGTGGATGCAACCAACCTCTCCCCGCGCGAGCGCCGCCAGTGGATCCACATGGCCAAGGGTTTCGGCTACGAAGTGCATGCCGTGTTCTTCGATGTCCCGCTGGAGGTTTGCCTGGAGCGCAACCGCCGCCGCGACCGCATCGTCCCGGAAGACGTCCTGCGGCGCATGGGCGCTAAGCTTCGGCCTCCAAAGTTCGAGGAAGGCTTCACCAAGATCGTGGTGGTGCGGGTGAAGAGACGAGATGGCGAGGGCGAGCTAGGAGCTTCCGACGACGAGTAAACCGCCCGCGGAGAATCCTCCCGCGGTTTCTCTTCCTCACTTCAGATACTGCAGCATCTCCTTGAAGGCGGGACCGCTCGAGGTGCGCAGCAACTCGTAGATCATCATCTCCGTGGACGAGATGACGGCGCCGGCGGAGCGCATGCGCTCAAGGCCAATCTTCCAGTTCCACTCCGTGCGCGAGCTTACGGCATCGGAGGCGACATGGACGATGTAGCCTTGGTTGAGCGCGCCCAGGACGGTCTGCGTCACGCAGATGTGCGATTCCATGCCGCACACCAGCAGGGTATTGCGGTCGCCGGGCAGCGACTTCAGTCGGGCGCAGTAGGCTTCGTTGTTCAGGCAGCCGAACTCGTTCTTCTCCAGCGGCGTGACCTCGGGCAGCAGCGAGGCAATTTCAGGGATGGTCGGACCTAGCCCCTTGGAATATTG
>DATKLD010000266.1:0-2961 GCA_035542595.1 Terriglobales bacterium | reverse complement strand
TCGACTGGAGCGATGAAGCGGTAGCCGCGGCGGGCCAGCGTCTCAATGAAGCGAGGGTTGGCCGCGGCATCGTCGAGCGCGTCCCGCAGCTTGTTCACCACCGTGTTGAGGCTGTGGTCGAAATCGACAAAGGTGTCGTCCGACCAGAGCGCTTGCCGGATCTCCTCCCGCGTAACCAGGGCTCCCGGCCGCTCAAGCAGCAGCAGCAGGACGCGGAAGGGCTGCTCCTGCAGCTTCACCTTTCTGCCATTCTTGCGAAGCTCGCCCGCAGCCGCATCGGCCTCATACAGTCCGAAGCGAAAGACCCGGTTCTGGTTGTTGACAGACTGCATGGAAGGCGCCGCCGGAGCGCTTAGTTTACACGCGGATTCGGAACGGCGAGTTATCAGCCCGCCTAACGCGCTGTGCTGGTTGTACTTATCAAATGACCTCGAGGCGGGGCGCGTTTTACCCGCGGTGCATTGCAGTCGCTTGAGCCGTCATGCGATTCTGCCGCCCAATGGAGGTCAGGATGCACGGTCGAATCCGCGGGGCTGCCGTGGCCATCGCGCTGGCTTTGATGCTGGCAGGCGCAACCCAGGCGCAAACCGCCGAACTCAAGCCGGACACGCTCGCCGCCTTCGACCGCTACGTCCGCCAGGCTGAACAAAGGATGGACCAGGAAGTCGGCCGGGATACCTTCCTGCTCCCTGACGCCTGGCCCCAGGCGCGCCGCGACCCGGCCTATCAGCGCCTGCGCCGCGGCGAGATGATTATCGAACGCTTGAACCCGGGCAACGGCCAAGCGCAGGTCCCGCATGGGCTCATCCACCACTGGGCCGGAATTGTCTTCATTCCCGCCGCCACCCTCGATCAAACGCTCGCCCTCATCCAGGACTACGACCACCATCAGGACGTCTATTCCCCCGAAGTCATGCGTTCGCGCTTGGTGCGGCGCGAGGGCGACGACTTCCAGATCTTCCTGCGCCTGAGAAAGCACAAAGTCACTACCGTAGTTCTCGACACCGAATATGACGTGCACTTCGTCCGCCTCGACGCGCATCGTGTTTACTCCCGGTCGCACAGCACGCGCATCGCCGAGGTGGAAAACCCCGGTGGCCGGGACGAGCGCGACCGGCCGCCCGGCAACGATCACGGCTTCCTGTGGGCGCTAGACACCTATTGGCGCTTCCTCGAAACCAAGGACGGCGTCTTCGTCCAGTGCGAGGCCATCTCGCTCACCCGCGACATCCCCACCGGACTGGGCTGGCTGATCGGGCCGTTCGTCCACAGTATTCCCCGCGAGTCGCTCGAGTTCACGCTCACCACGACCAGAAAGGCAGTCGCGGCCCGGCAAGCCGCCGTCGCCGGCCACGAAAACAGATAGGAGAACGACAATGTCCGTACACAGCCAGCCGATCGAATCCCAATTCACCAGCGCCCGGCGCATCCAGGAGAGCCTTTCCTCCGGGGTCGAGAAGAAGGCGCTGTTGTGGCTGGCCGCGCGCACGCCCGCCGGCATCAACTCCGACCACCTGACGGTCCTTGGCTTTGTCGCGCAGTTCCTGGCCGGGGTCTCCTATGCGCTGGCGCAATGGAACAAGTACGCGCTGCTCGCAGCCACGTTTTTCATCGGGCTCAACTGGCTGGGCGATTCGCTCGACGGAACGCTGGCGCGCTTTCGCAACCAGCAGCGCCCGCGCTACGGCTTCTACGTGGATCACATCATCGACACCTTCGGCGCCGCGTTCCTCATGGCCGGCTTGGCCATCTCCGGATACCTCCACTCGGGCGTGGCCATCGCCATGCTGATCGTCTTCCTGATGCTCTCGATCGAGACCTACCTGGCCACCTACACGCTCGGACACTTCCAGCTTTCCTACTGGATCTTCGGTCCCACCGAGCTACGCATCCTGCTGGCCATCGGCAACGTGACGCTCCTCTATCGGCCGACGGCGCACATCCTCGGCCATGCCTTCCGGCTCTTCGACGTGGGAGGCGTGATCGCCGTCGCCGCCATGGCAGTGATGCTGATTGTCTCCACCATCCGGCACACCGCCATGCTCTATCGGCAGGAGAAGATCCAGTGAGCACCGGACGCCGCTGGCTGGTCGGCCAGGCCCATTTGCCGGCCCTGCCGGCCAACCTGGCGAGCATCGCCGCCTGTTCACTGGCGAACTTTCTGGCGAGCGAGCACATCATGTTCGTCTCAGGAAACCGTATGGATAGCAGCGGCACTCTCTAACTGCCCACACAGATGCGTGACGCAGGTCACAGAAATCTACGTCCTTAGCGCTTATTCAAATTCTTGTTATTCCCTCTCCCAGCGGGTAGGATTGGCGCCCGCAGCGGGTACCAGCCCCGCCCGTTTCTCTTCGAGGTCACCCGGGTTCCGTACACGTCACTCGAAAAATGCCGTTAAGGCGCGCAGGTAGGGCGTTATGAAAAAACTAACCATGTTGTTGGCGATGCTGCTCGTGGTCTCCTGCGGAAGTTTCGCGAAAGACAAAAAGAATTGCGATCCGACTAAGGGCTATGGAATTTGCAATGACACCTTGCCCCCAACGCAGCCGTCCCCGTGGCTGATGCTGAAGCCAAACCCGGATGGATCGTGGAACGCCCGCAACTCAAGGGCGAAGATTGCATTTATCGAAATCGGAGATGCATTTAAGGGCTTCGTCAAGAACGGCGACCCTTACTACAACCTCGACGACCAAGTGCATGCCTTTGGCCGCATGTTGCGAGACGTGCTTATTCGATGACCGCCAACGGGTCGGTCGGACGTGACTGGTGAAGGGGCACGCCTTGAGGCCTGCCGTCAGGACAGCCAGAGGCCCCGGCTTTGAGCCGCGGGCCGAAATCCCGAGCGTAGCGAGGGACCTGGTGCTCAAGGCAGCCAGAGACCCCGGCTGGAAGCCGTGCCCCTTCACCTACTTGCTGCTCGCTCGCCGGGGCTTCGGCTTGGGCTTACTTTTGCCCTTG
>DATKLD010000265.1:0-14509 GCA_035542595.1 Terriglobales bacterium | reverse complement strand
ACCTGCAGGCGGCGCGTGTCGAGAAAATGGTGGTCGAGGAAGTAGTTGAACTCACCCAGATTGTTCTCACCCGGGACGTAGAACGACTTGGTCTGGTCGCCGCCGATCTGGGTGTAACGCGTCATCAGCCGCACCTCTCCCATTTCCTGGTCCTTGCCTGAGGTGGCGGCGCTGCCCAGCTCGAAGGTCGCAGCACTGGGCTTCGGCTGCTGCTCCGGTGTGGCCGTGGGCAGCGTCTGAAGCGGGTTCTGCGGCTGCTGCGGTTGTCCGCTATCACCCGACGACGAAGGTGGATTCTGGGCGACCATAATCGCCGCCAGTGCCATACTGCACCAGAGGACAGCGAGCATTCGCATCGCACACCTATAGCCCAGGGCCCACCTCGACTCTAATGAGCTCTGTAGTCTGAACTTGGGGGGAGGCTCATCCTGCGAAAGCGCCCGCAAATTCGGCCCTTTCGGGTACTTATTTGCTGCTGGGATGACGCCGCATCAGGGTACATCAAAAGGGCGGGAAAGCAAGCAAATTCAGCAGCTTGGAGGGCCTATAATAACCGCCCATGGCCCTCGAGGAATACCGGCGTAAGCGGCGGTTCGACAAGACCCCCGAGCCTGGTCCCAAGGTGGAAGAGGCTTCGGGACACCACTTCGTCGTGCAGAAACATCGCGCCTCGCACCTGCACTATGACTTCCGCCTGGAGATGGAAGGCGTGCTGAAGTCGTGGGCTGTCCCCAAGGGGCCTTCGCTCGATCCTGCCGATAAGCGCCTGGCCATGCAGGTGGAAGACCATCCGGTGTCGTATGTCGATTTTGAAGGCATCATCCCTCCCGGCAATTACGGCGCCGGCACGGTGATGGTGTGGGACATCGGCACTTGGGAGGCCGAGCTGCCCCAGGCGGCTCAAAATCAGGTCCGCCAGGGGACCCCGGATAGGGATCAGGTGGCGTCGGAGATGCTGGCCAAAGGCGATCTGAAGTTCCGCCTGCACGGAACGAAGCTGAAGGGTTCGTTCGTGCTGGCGCGCATGCGCTCGCGGCGCCCCGGCAGCAAGGGCACGGAGTGGTTGCTCATCAAGCACCGCGACCAGTACGCCGTATCCGGCTACAACATCGACGACTACGACTACTCAGTACTGACCCGGCGTTCGCTGGCCCAGATTGCTTCCGATGCCGGCTCTGCGGAGTGGAAGAGCAGCCGCGCCGCCGCTGCCAGCACGAAGAACGCCTGGCTCGCCGAGACGCTGGCGAGGGTCAGAAAAAGAAAGAAAACCACAGAGGACACAGAGATAAAGGCAGGAAAGAAGAAGGCAATCAAGACACGCAGCAAACCCGGCGCAGAAGAAAATCAGAAGAATTCCCCTGTGCCCTCTGTGTCCT
Organism: Terriglobales bacterium; assembly: GCA_035542595.1. Taxonomy (GTDB): domain Bacteria; phylum Acidobacteriota; class Terriglobia; order Terriglobales; family Acidobacteriaceae; genus JAHFUA01. Next base: position 13,133 of record DATKLD010000265.1, on the reverse strand, counting down.
CTGTGGTTAAGAAGTCCTCGGCAATCCTCGGCGGCGTCCGCGGCGCGGTGAAGGGACCCATGCCCTCGGTCATCCACCCCATGCTGGCGACGCTGGTGGACAAGCCTTTCGACGACGACAACTGGCTGTTCGAGATCAAGTGGGACGGCTATCGCGCGGTAGCCTTCGTCAGCGATGGCAAGGTCCGCCTGGTCTCGCGCAATCAGAACGACCTGACGAGCGAGTACCCGGAACTGCAGGATCTCGCGAAGTACGTCCACGCGCGTACCGCAGTCATCGATGGCGAGATTGTCGCGCTCGACGAGCAGGGGCGCGCCTCCTTCAGCCTGATGCAACAGAGGAGTGGATTCCGCGAGCCGGGCCGGCGCGGTGGGCGCGATCGGTCCATCCGGATTCTTTATTACGCCTTCGATCTGCTCTATCTCGATGGCTCCTCGCTCTTCCAGGTGGAACTGGAGCAGCGCAAGGAGCTGCTGCGGGAGATCGTGGCCGCGAGCGACATCCTCCGTTACTCCGACCATCATGTTGGTCAGGGCACGGCCCTGTTCCACGTGGCCGAACAGAAAGGGCTGGAGGGCATCATCGGGAAGCGGCGGAGCAGCCACTACATCCAGAAGCGCAGCCGTGAATGGCTAAAGATGAAGATCGTCCAGCGGCAGGAGTGCGTGATCGGCGGCTACACCGATCCCAAAGGCAGCCGCGAGCACTTCGGTTCAGTGATACTGGGCCTCTACGACGACGAAGGACGGCTCATCCACGTTGGCCAGGCCGGCAGCGGATTCACCGAGGCCTCACACGCTGACCTGTGGCGGCGACTGCAGAAACTCAAGGCCAGCCGCAGTCCTTTCTACAGCGAAGTCCAGACCGGCCGCGGCATGCACTGGGTGAAGCCCGAGCTGGTGGCGGAGATCAAGTTCACCGAGTGGACGCATGAGACCGAGGGCGGCGGCCTGAAGATGCGAGCCCCCGTCTATGAAGGGCTGCGCTTCGACAAGAAGCCGCATGATTGCGTCTTCGTCGAGCCGCGCTCGGCGCTGAAAGAAGCTAAGAAGGCCGAGTCCGGCGACGCGGCTTGAGCTCTCTGCTATCCTCTTCCGCATGCCAGAAGGCGATATCCACGAAATGCACGAGCAGGCCGAGGAAGCGCGGCGCAACCCGAACCTGAAGCCGGTCAGTCTGACCATGGCGGTTTTTGCTGTCCTGCTTGCCATTGTCTCCCTGCTGGGCCATCGCTCACACACCGAGGAGGTCCTGGCCCAGGCCAAGGCCAGCGACCAGTGGGCGTTCTACCAAGCCAAGGGCATTCGCCGCCACAATTACGAAATCTTTGCCGAACTGATGTCCAACACCACCAACAAGGACACGGCCCGGGCGGAGCAAGCGCGGGAGAAGTTCACCCACCAGGCCGAGCGCTATCGCGACGAGCAGAAGGAGATCGAGAAGGAAGCACGCAAGCTCGAGCAGGAGGTCATGGTGTCCAGCCGCAAGGCCGACCGCTTTGACCTGGGCGACGTATTTCTGCAGATCGCGCTGGTGGTCACGTCGATTACGCTTCTGACCAGCAGCCGCGGATACTGGGTCATGGGGATGCTATTCGCGGCGCTGGGCGTGGTCGTGGCAGCCACAGGACTTCTAGTAAGATAACTAGTTGACAGACAACGGTGTTAGTCGTGAGCATCGATGCTTTTGGCAACCAAGGAGAACTCCCAATGAATAAGACATTGTTAATCGGAGTATTGGTGATTGGAATTTGGGGAGCCGGGGCCGGACGCTCGGCGGCTCAAACGAGCAGCGGATCGAAAGCGTCATCAGCTGAGTCCGACAACGTTGTACAGATCTCGGATCTGGACATTGAACTTCTGAGGAAAGACCTCCGCTCACAAAAAAAACAGATTGTGGCCGCCAATTTGAAGCTTTCCGTTGACCAGGCCACCAAATTCTGGCCTGTTTACGACCGATACATCGCCGAGCAGGTGAAAATCCACGATCAGAAGTACGCGATAATCAAAGAATTTGCAGCGTCCTGGGGATCGATATCTGACGCGAAAGCGGAAGATCTGACGAGGAGGGCGCTTGCCGTCGACCAACAGGTGACGCAGTTGAGGATCAAGTACATTCCTAACTTTTTAACGGTGCTGCCCGGGAAGCAAGCCGCAACTTTCTTTCAGATCGATCGTCGTCTGCAAATGATGGTCGACTTGCAACTGATGTCACAACTGCCCCTGATCCAATCTCAATAGTGAAACAGCGCCGACTGACGACCGAAGGAACGGCCTTACTTCACGTCCTTCATCGCCAGCAGCGTGCCGTAGTCACGTCCTGAAGGCTCGGTCGCGCGCGCGACCACTCCCGCAAAGGGGTCGCGGAACTCGGGATAGCGGGCGACGACGGCGCGGATCACCGCCACGTTGTCATCGAACGCCTTCTGCGTGTCGGAGACGTCGGGCACGCGGTATTTCACCAGCAGGTCCAGGTCATTACCCACGGGCAGGGCGGACATGTGGATTAACTGGAATGTGCGTCCGCCAGTGGCCGCAAGCGCGAGGGGATGATCGCTGGTGGGCAGGTCGGGCGGGCGCACGCTCTGCATCTCTTCGCTGAGCTTGTCCAGCCTTGGCGTGCTGATGAAATCCACGGGTGTCATCAGGTCCCAGGCCGTCAGATAGTAGAACCAGGCGTTGCGCGTGGCGCCCTTGGCCTTGTACTCCCGCGCCTTGCTCAGGAACCACTGGCCATCGCGGCCGCCGATCTCCGCCGGCTTGCTGTAGTAACCCGCCAGCTTCCACGCTCCGCCATCCTGCTTCAGCACCATGGTTAGCGTGTATCCTCCCTTGGGCGTGTTCACGTCCTGAATAACCAGGCCGTAGCGGCCCGGCGGCAGGTTGCTGATGACGAAGGTGGCCCAGCTCGGCGTCCCCCACACCCCACACAGGAACTCGGCTTGCGCGACAGGCGCCGTGCCGGAAGCCTCGAGCGCGTATGAAGCGCGCACTGTCGACTGAGCGCCAGCGAAGAGGGACCTTTGGTCGACCACAACGGCCTCAATGCTGCCAAAGTTCGAGCTCAGACTGGGAATCGCCGACTGCTTCAGGTCGAAAACGTCTCCCCTGGAAGCATAACCAAAGAACTGTCCGGCGGTGCGTTCGAGCGCCGAGCGCGTGGCCGCATCCATTTCCGCGGCCGACGAGCATGTCTGGGCCAGGGACCGAGTCAGCAGGACGCCCGGCAGGAGCACCATCAGGACCAGGAATTTACAGTGGTGGTGCATGGCCTCTTGTTCAATATGAGACTACCCGGATAGATGTTCAAGGATTAACTTGCGATGTCAGGATTGTCCTTCGGTGCCGCCAAGGGACAGGAGGCTGGGTTACAATCAAAGGCACTGAGCAGGTTCCCTCTGGTGTGTGTGGAATGACCCATTCCTCGCGCAGAGCCGTCATGGTCACAACCGGGCTGCTGACAGTGCTGATGTGTTTTGCCGCCGCGCAGACGCCGGCCGTCCAGCCGCCGGGCGCGTCGTCCACGACGAACGTGCGCAACCTGGCCCGGGCAGCGAGCCGCAAGCAAGCCGCATCCAAGCCGTCTCCAGTGCCGGAACCACAGTCCCCGCCGGCCCCGCTGACCCCGGAGCAGATGCCACCGGTACCGCCACAGGTGACCTTCAACAATGGCCTGCTGACCATCGTCGCCACCAACTCGACGCTTGCCGATATCCTGCATGCGGTCTCGGAGCGCACCGGCGCCAGTGTGGATGCACCGGCGCAACTGACCGGCGAACGGGTGGCTGCGCGCATCGGCCCGGGAACGCCGCGCGAGGTGCTCTCCGACCTGCTGCGTGGCCCGCGCTTCGATTACATCCTGCTCGGGTCGGACGACGGCAACCCCAACGCAGTGCGCAGCATCATCCTGACCCCGAACCGTTCCTCGCCTAGCGCGGGCGCTGCCGTGGCGCAGGTCCAGCCACGACCGCGTCCGGCCCCGCCTACCCAGGAAGAGGAGGAAGATGTGGAGGATCAGCCTGAACCAGCGCCTCCCCAGCCCGCTAATCAATTTCCCAACCGCCGGCCATTCCCGCAGCAGCCACCAGGTCAGATCGGCCGACCACCCGGCGGGTCCGGCGAGGGTGGGGCGACCCCGCAAGTCAAGACTCCGGAGCAGTTGCTGGAAGATCTTCGCAATCTTCAGCAGCAGAACCCACCGCGACGCTGACCGAACAGCGGCAGACAATCCTGACAGGGATCAGCGCAGGCCAGCGCGTGTGCCTACTGCTGAATCGTGGCTTCTTGAGTGATGAGGGCGGGCGCCGGTTCTTCCGCCCGTCGAGGCCGGCGGGCGAAGGCGTGGAGGATGCCCTGGATCGCCGCCCAGGCCGAAATCACTCCCAGGCCGACCGAAGAAGTAACCGCTAAGAAAAGCATGGATGAAACCAGGATCGTTCTCACCTTGGGCCGTCCTCTCTGAAATGCGCCGCCCCACCGTCGAAATCGTGCTGTCACCTTAACTTGTTGTCCGCCTTCGGCTGAAGATGCCGGTCGGCCACTGGCCCACGGTCGCAGCACCTTCGAACGAATCCGGCCACCGGCGGCGATTGTTCACTTCTTTTTCTCCGCATTCCACACCGTTCTTGAGATCGCTCTCCCGCAGAACGGGCAATAGTTAACGGGGTAGACGTTCGGCCGGTCGTTCGGTGAACGCACGGCGTAGTCAGAATCCACCTCATTCAGAATCCGGCCAGGCATGTGGTGCCTGGGAGCGTGCAGGATGGCCTCGTCCTCCACCGCCGCCTGCAACATTTCGCAACAATGTTCGGTCATGGGACCGCTCACTTTACCCTGCGTTGACGCCTCGCGAGGTTAACAACTAAGATACTGAGTACCGCTGTGTCCTGCCGCTGCTGAAGCTTCCAGGGGAGACTGCCCGAGATTGTGGGCAAGGGCAACGCAGTCATTTCTGATGGCCATCAACAAGATCACGGTCCACGGGGCGCGTCAGCACAACCTCAAGAACATCCACGTGGAGATTCCCCGCAACACCCTGACCGTGATCACCGGTCTGAGCGGCTCCGGCAAGTCGTCGCTGGCGTTCGACACCATTTACGCCGAGGGCCAGCGCCGCTACGTGGAAACGCTCTCCGCCTACGCGAGGCAGTTCCTCGATCAGATGGAACGCCCGGACGTGGATTCCATCGACGGTCTCAGCCCCTCGATCTCGATCGAACAGCGGACCACCTCGCGCAGCCCGCGCTCGACTGTGGGAACGATCACCGAGATCTACGACTATCTGCGCTTGCTCTACTCCTCGATCGGCACGCCGCATTGTCCCAATTGCGGGCGGGAGATCACGCGGCAGTCGGCAGAGCAGATCGTTCAGCGGGTGGCGTCGCTCAAGCCGGAAGACCGGGTGATGATCCTTGCCCCCATCGTGCGCGGGCGCAAAGGCGAGTTTAAGAAGGAAATGGAGAAGCTGGTCCAGCAGGGGTTCGTGCGCGCGCGTATCGATGACGAACTGCGCAGCATGGAAGAAGACATCAAGCTGGACAAGCGCAAGAACCACACCATCGAAGTCGTTGTGGACCGGCTGCTGGTCAAACCCGGAATCGAGCGGCGGCTGGAGAATTCGGTTGCCACCGCGATGAAGCTGGCAGGAGGCCTGGTGCTGGTGGCGGTGGTTGACGGCGAAGAGCGTCTCTACTCGGAGAAGATGGCCTGCACCGAGTGCGGCATCAACGTGCCCACGCTCGAGCCGCGTTCGTTTTCTTTCAACAGCGTGTACGGCGCCTGCGCGGAGTGCCACGGGCTGGGCAGCCGCTTCGACTTCGATCCCGCCAAGGTGATCGTGGACTGGTCGAAGCCGCTGCTGGAAGGCGGGCTGGGGCCCGGTTCAGGCTCGACCTATCTGCAGCGCATGCTGGACATCGCCGCCGAAGCCTACGGCTTCGACCTGCGTACCCCCTTCGAAAAGCTGCCGGCAAAGACCCAGAACCTGATCCTTTACGGGCCGGAGAAAGGCGAGCCAAGGCGCGCCGGATGGCAAGGCGTGCTCGCCTTTCTTAAGCAGAACCTGGAGGAGTCTTCTTCAGAGAGCTACCGCGAGTGGCTGCTCGAATACATGTCGGCGACGGAGTGTCCGGCTTGCCAGGGACAGCGCCTACGCCCGGAGAGCCTGGCGGTGACGGTCAATGGCCGGTCGATCGCCGAATTCACCGCCTTGCCCGTATCGCGCGCCATCGAAGCGGCACGCGCCATCCGACTGGGCCAGCGCGAGCAGCAGATCGCTGGGCGTATCCTGCGCGAGATCATCGAGCGGCTGCAGTTCCTGAATGCGGTCGGCCTCGGCTACATCTCACTCGATCGCTCTGCGGCCACACTTTCCGGCGGAGAAGGACAGCGCATCCGCCTCGCCACCCAGATCGGTTCGCGGCTGCGCGGCGTGCTCTACGTGCTCGATGAGCCTTCGATCGGCCTCCACCATCGCGACAATGACCGGCTGCTGGCCTCGCTTGAAGCCCTGCGGGATCTGGGCAACACCGTGCTGGTCGTCGAGCACGATGAAGAGACCATCCGCCGCGCCGACTACGTTATCGACCTGGGGCCGGGGGCGGGCCGGCACGGCGGCGCTGTGGTCGCAGCGGGCCGCCCGGACGAGATCGTGCACGCTCCCGAGTCGCTGACTGGCAAGTACATCTCCGGCGAGATACGGATCGCGATGCGCGCCGAGCGGCGCAAGCCGAACGGGCATGCCTTGGCTGTGGTGGGCGCGCGCGAGAACAATCTGAAGAGCATTGACGCCGCCTTCCCACTGGGAGTTATGACCGTAGTCACCGGCGTGTCTGGATCCGGGAAATCGACGCTGGTGAATGACATCCTGTATCGCGCTTTGGCGCGCCAGCTCTACCGCTCGCGCGAAGAACCCGGCGAACACAAATCCATCACCGGCGCCGAGCACATCGACAAGGTGATTCGCATCGACCAGTCGCCTATCGGGCGCACCCCGCGCTCCAATCCGGCGACTTACACCGGCGTGTTCACGCAGATTCGCGAGCTCTATGCCATGCTGCCCGAGTCGCGCGAGCGCGGGTACAAGGCAGGACGCTTCTCGTTCAACGTCCCCGGCGGGCGTTGCGAGGCTTGCCAGGGCGAAGGACAGAAGCGCATCGAGATGAACTTTTTGCCCGACGTATACGTGCTCTGCGACATCTGCGGCGGCAAGCGGTACAACCACGAAACGCAGTCGGTTAAGTTCAAGGGCTACTCCATCGCCGATCTGCTGGAGACACCCGTCACCGACGTGCTGCCGGTGCTGGAGAACATCCCGCAAGTACGGCAGAAGCTGCAGACGCTGGTGGACGTCGGCCTGGGTTACATCCAGCTCGGGCAGTCCTCGACCACGCTCTCCGGCGGGGAAGCTCAGCGCATCAAGCTGGCGCGCGAACTTTCCAAGCGCCAGACCGGGCGCACGCTTTACCTGCTCGACGAACCCACGACCGGCCTCCACTTCGATGACGTCAAGAAGCTGCTGGACGTGCTTCACCGGCTTACCGACCTGGGCAACACCGTGATCATCATCGAGCACAACCTCGACGTAATCCGCAATGCAGACTGGATCCTGGACCTCGGTCCGGAAGGCGGCGAAGAGGGCGGGCGCATTGTCGCCCACGGCACGCCCGAGCAGGTGATGCGCTGCCGGAAGTCCTACACCGGACAGGCCCTGGCAGAGTACTTCGCAAACGGCACCCATCGTCGCGAGCCCGCCACTGTGGTATAGGGTGGGTTGCGGGTTGCAATTTACAAATTACCAATTACCAATTACAAATTCTGTGCTGGCACCCCACTTTGTCTAGTCCCGACAGCCCGTTCCCTGAAGTCCAGCCGCCGCAGGTAGAGCTGCCGGCTCCGCCGCCGCGCGATCCCGTCTGGAGTGGTTGGGACGTGGTGATGATCCTGGTCGTCGCCATCCTGGGGATCTTGGTCTTCGGGGGGATCATCAGCGCAGGGCTTGCGACAACACACCACGTTGTGCAGGGGGCGGCCGCCATTGTGCTCGGCGTAGTAGTTCAATGTCTGTCGTATTGCGTTGTCGTGCTGTTCATGCGCGGGCTGGTGGTGCGCCATTATCATCGTGGCTTCGCCGAAGCGGTGCACTGGCGGTGGCCAGGGGAACATCGTTGGCTCGTCTTTGCGGTAGCTGGGATGGCGCTGTCCCTGGTAGTAGAACTCGTTTCTTCGCGTCTGCCTATCCCAAGAACCCTGCCGATTGACAAATACTTTCAAGGGCGCGGCGCCGTCTATGCTCTCTCACTGTTTGGCATCAGCATGGCGCCGCTCGTGGAAGAACTCTTCTTTCGTGGGTTTCTCTATCCCGTGTTAGCCCGCCGTATGGGAATCCCGCTGGCAGTGCCTTTTACGGCGTTGGCTTTTGCCCTGGTTCACGCCTTACAGCTGGGCTTCGCCTGGGCGCCGATTTTGATGCTTTTTATCGTGGGACTGGTACTCACGATCGTTCGAGTGGTCACGGCCAATGTGGTACCCGGGTTCCTGATGCACGTGGGCTACAACTTCATGCTGTTTGCCATGCTCTACATCGCCACCGACCACTTCCGGCACATGGAGCGGATGCTGCAGCAGTAAGGAAGGAAGGGTACTCGGTACTCGGTACTACAATGGCCTGTGCTATAACCCTAGCGATGACCACCTCCCGCCAGCGCCTGCTCGAGATCCTCGCGGAGAAATCCTTCCGCCTGGGGCAGTTCACGCTGTCGTCCGGCGGCGTCAGCGACTACTACATCGACTGCCGCACTACCACGCTTGATGCCGAGGGAGCGCGCCTGACCGGAAGGGTGATACTGGACACCATCCGGGCCTATGGCTGGAATCCTCATGCCATTGGCGGCATGACGCTGGGCGCCGATCCCATCGTGGTAGCTGCCGCCGTGCTGAGCGCGCAGCAGATGCAGGTGCGCTCCAGCCCCGTGCAGCCTGACCTGCCGGCCTGGCGCATTAACGGCTTTCTGGTGCGCAAAGGGGAGAAGGCTCACGGCACCGCCCAGCGCATCGAAGGCTTCTGCGAGCCGGGAGCCTCAGTGGTGATCGTGGACGACGTGGTCACCACGGGTACCTCGACTGTTACCGCCATCGAGGCCGCCCGCGCCGCCGGCATGAAAGTGATCGGTGTACTCTGCCTGGTGGAGCGCGAGGAAGCCGGCGGCCGCGCTAACATCGAACGCGCGGCACATCCGGCGCCCTTTGCCGCCATCTTCAAAGCGGGTGAAGTGCGCGAGGAACACGTGCGGCAAAAGGCCGGCCGTTCGTGACTTGTTGGCCGGCCACCAGGGACCAATGATCAAGACCATCGAATGGACCGACCAGGGCATCCGTCTGCTGGATCAGACGAGGCTCCCTGCCGAGGAGGTGTACGTCACCTGCCAGACCTGGGAGGAGGTCGCCGATGCGATCAGGAGGATGATCGTCCGCGGAGCGCCTGCCATCGGCGTTGCAGCCGGCATGGGCATCGCCCTGGGTGCGCGTGACGCCGATGCCGGACACGTCGCCGAGCTTCGCCGTGAACTCGAACACATCTGCGAGGAAATGGGCGAGACGCGGCCCACGGCGGTGAACCTGTTTTGGGCCATCCGCCGCATGCAGGAGAAGTTCGAGCAATGCTCCGAACTCCCCGTCGAGAAAATCAGGCAGGAATTGATCGCCGAAGCGCAGCGCATGTACGTGGAAGACCTGGCGACGAACGAAGCCATGTCGAAACAGGGCGCCACGCTGCTGCCCTCATCCGGGGCCGTGCTCACGCACTGCAATGCGGGTGCGCTGGCTACGGTCGGTGGTTACGGCACGGCGCTGGGGGTGATCCGCGCGGCGGTCGAAGCCGGTAAGAAGCTCACCGTCTATGCCGACGAAACGCGGCCGTTCCTGCAGGGCTCGCGCCTCACCGCCTGGGAGTTGATGAAGGACGGAATCCCAACGACCGTCATCTCGGACAACATGGCCGGCGCGATGATGCGCCAGGGCAAAATCCAGGCAGTGGTTGTGGGCGCTGATCGGGTCGCAGCCAATGGCGACGTCGCCAACAAGATCGGAACCTACACGGTTGCGGTGCTGGCAAAGGAGCACGGCATCCCGTTCTACGTCGCCGCGCCCTGGTCGAGCGTGGATATGGAGTGTCCCGACGGCGAGCATATCCCCATCGAGCAGCGTTCAGCGCGCGAGGTGACGCACGTCGGCTCGTTGCGGATTGCCCCGGAAGGAGTGAGGATCGAAAACCCCGCCTTCGACGTCACGCCCGCCCGCTACGTCACCGCCATCATCACCGAGCGGGGCATTGCGCGCGCGCCTTATACGGAGTCCCTCAAACGGCTGGCGGAAACCGCGGTGACGGCGTAGAACTTCGGCGATGGTTTCTGCGTATCAATTATCAGCGCGAGGACTTTATGCTTACTTTTCTTCTCTGGCTCATTCTGTTCGTGATCTGCTGGCCATTGGCGCTGCTGGCGCTGGTGCTCTACCCCTTGGTTTGGCTGCTGCTGCTTCCCTTCCGCATCGTCGGAATCGCCGTCGAGGGAGTGCTCAAATTCCTTTGGGCCATCGTCACGCTGCCGGCGCGCGTGCTGACCGGCCCGCGTCACGTCTAGAACTCCATCGCCTTCAGATTTGGACTGACGATCAGCGTGGGCTCGGTGGCAGCCTGCACATCGTCGGCAGTCAGGCCGGGGGCGACCTCTTCCAACACCATGCCGGTTGAGGTCACCTTGAAGTAGGCCATCTCGGTGACGATCGTGTCCACCACTTTCACGCCGGTGAGCGGGAGCCGGCATTTCTTCAGGATCTTGGGCTGGCCTTTGGCGGTGTGCTCCATGGCAATGATGACGCGGCGCGCACCCGCCACCAGGTCCATGGCGCCACCCATGCCCTTGACCACCTGGCCGGGAATCATCCAGTTCGCCAGATTGCCCTGTTCGTCCACTTCCATGGCGCCGAGCACACTCAGGTCCACGTGCCCGCCGCGGATCATGGCGAAGGAATCGGCGCTCGAAAAATACGCCGTGCCGGGAATCTCGGTGATGGTCTCCTTGCCAGCGTTGATCAGGTCCGGATCTTCATCGCCCGCGACCGGATACGGCCCGATGCCCAGCATGCCGTTCTCGCTCTGCAGCACCACGTCCATGCCCTTGGGGACATAGTTGGCGACCAGCGTGGGCATGCCGATGCCCAGGTTGACGTAGTAGCCATCACGCAGTTCTTGCGCGATGCGCCGCGCGATGCGCTCCCGGAGGATTTCTTTTCCGACTTTTGCAGGTGTTGTGGCCATGAGTGTTTCTTGTCTCCTCGGCTCCGTAGAGACGCAGCATGCTGCGTCTCTACATTGGCGCGGTTGCTATTCCCATTTAGCTTCTTCGCGGCGGAATTCGGTCACGGCCTGCTCCAGTTCTTCCAACGCGTCCGCGCGCTGCTGGAACCGTGATGCGCTCGCCAGCAGCACACCATACGCATCAAGGATGCCGCCCATCGCATGCTCGTATGCTCCGGCCATGACTGCCAGTTCAGCCGCCAAGTCGCGCAGCGTGAGCTGGCCTTCTTCATACATCCGCAGGTACCGCAGCACGCTGGTTCGGACCTCTTCGACCGTGCTGTCGGGCGCAGGCACTAGGCCGTTGCCTGTCGCAGCGTGCGCTTCTCGATGCGCTTCTCGTAATTCGTGCCCTGGAAAATGCGCTTCACGTACACGCTGGGCACGTGCACCAGGTCGGGCGAAATCTCGCCTACGTTCACCAGGTGCTCGACTTCGGCGATGGTGACCTTGGCCGCCGTCGCCATCATGGGATTGAAGTTCCGTGCCGTCCTACGGAATACCAGATTGCCCCATTTGTCGCCCTTCCATGCCTTGATGAATGCGAAGTCGGCATGAAGCGCGCGCTCCATCACGTACCAGCGGCCGTCGAACTCGCGCGTTTCCTTGCCCTCGGCGACCGGCGTGCCGAAGCCGGTCGGAGTGTAGAACGCCGGAATGCCGGCGCCGGCGGCGCGGATGCGCTCGGCCAGCGTTCCCTGCGGATTCAGCTCCAGTTGCATGGTGCCCGCGATCACCATCTGCTCGAAAGCCTTGTTCTCGCCGACGTAGCTGCCGATGTGCCTCTTCACTTGCCCGTTGCGAATCAGCACGCCAAGACCGAAGTCGTCGATGCCAACGTTGTTGGAGATCGTGGTGAGGTTTTTCACGCCTTTCCGGGCGATGGCAACGATGAGGTTCTCGGGAATGCCGCATAATCCGAAGCCGCCGAACATGATCACGGCGCCGTCCTGGACGTCGCGGATGGCCTCCTCAGCATTGGCTACGACTTTGTTCATGATTTCCGCCTTGAACGATAGATAGCGCGGCCAGCCTTCCACCCCAGTGCACCAAAACCAGGCGCGCTGGGGCCCGACAGGGGCCGCGGCGAACGGCGATTCTAATTTCCCGAAGCGGTCGAGTGCAAACGGAGGGCTTTATTTTGTCTGCGCCCCGGCATCTCTCCGGCGGAACTGGTTGCCGCGCTCGAATTCCGTCTTCAGCTCCGGCGTGCGCAGGTTCTCACGGATGTGGGCCAGCCGCTGTTCCAGCCGCACCAGCGCTTCTTCGATGTTCTTGGTGTTGGTCAGGGCGATGTCGCGCCACATGGAATACGGACTGGAAGCGATGCGGGTCGTCTCGCGCAGGGCGCGACCGCCGATGGCCAGCAGTTCGGGATCGTCGCCCAGTTCGTCCACGACGGTGGCGGCCAGCGCCGTCGAGAGCATCTGCGGCAGATGGCTGATCCAGGCGCAGAGCCGGTCGTGCCGCGCCAGATCCAACACGACCACACGCGCACCGATACCACGAATCAGCTCGAGGCATTCGCCGCTCAAACCTGCTTCCACATCTTGGCCGGGCAGGGGCGTGACCAGCCAGACCGCATCCTCGAAGAGATCGGCATCAGCCTGCTCAATGCCGCTACGCTCCTTGCCTGCCATGGGATGGCCGGGGAGGAAACGTGTAGCAGCCTTCGATCCGAAGACCGCTTGCGCGCGCGCGGCAATCTCGCCCTTGGTGCTGCCGACATCGGTGAGGAGAGTGCCTTCGGCGAGCGTCGGGCCGATGCGTTCGATAAGATC
>DATKLD010000264.1:0-4115 GCA_035542595.1 Terriglobales bacterium | reverse complement strand
TCCCACACCAGGCGCAGGCGGGAAAACTGCAGCACAGCGAATGCCATGAGGGTCGGAAACACGGCTGATCTCAAAGCGCAGCGCGCGATTATAGCAGCCAGGGCGCGCGCCTCCGGGCGGAGGGCCGGGGCTATAATCCTGCCATCATCTCCTGCGAGGTTTTCGGAAATGCGTGCGCTCGTTGCCGCTCTTCTCCTCTGGGTCCTGTTAATGGCCGTTCCGTCGTGGGCGCAAAATGTGCCCGCAACTCCGGGTCCCAGCGAAGCCGGCCTTGCTTCGCTGGGTGGAACTCCCGCGACGCAGGGACGCGCTCCCGTTCCCCCGCCACCGACCCCGGCCGAGATCGAGATGCAGCGGCGCATGGCCAAACAGCGCAACCAGGAGCGCTTCGCCAAAATCAAGAAGGACACCGACCAGCTCCTCGAACTTGCCACCCAATTGAAGAAGTCCGTCGACCAGGCCAGCGACCAGACGCTTTCCCTGGCGGTTATCCGCAAAGCCGAGCAGATCGAGAAGCTGGCAAGGCAGGTGCGGCAGAAGATGGCCGAGGAGTAGCCGCCCAGCGCTCACGCGCGCCGGGGGTCCCCGGCAAACCCGGTTTTGGTTTGCTGGGGGTAGGCTGGGCTCGAACAGATGTCGGCGCTTCGCGGCTTGCATTAACCCGGAAGAGAGGCGACAAAGGGAAGGTGCCAGGATGGGCCGCCGCCCGGCTTACTCACATATCAGCATTTCAAGCTGACGACGGAGGTTTTGAAGAACCAGCGTTCCGCTAATGTTGCGTCCTTCCTTGTTCAAGCGGTGGTAGGACAACAACTGATCTTTCCAGTCGGGGTGCTGCTGAATCAGGTTCGCGTAGCCTTTCCTCAGCCTGGCCAAATCCTGCGGATAGCTGCATTGACAGATTTCCGGCTTCCGCCCAGCTTTGACGCACGCGGTCACTTTCTCGCTTAGAGTGGCGAGCGCGTCGTGGAGCGCTTCCACATCCGCGACGTCCTTTGGAGCGGTCACTTCGATACTGGGCAAGGGCTTGGCGGTTTGTCCAGCCGCGACCCCGGAAATCGAACCCAGGCATAACACGGCCAGGACGATCAGGGTGATACGGAACGTCCTTCTACCCTCGGACATACGAACTCCAGTGAGCAAAATCCCCACCATTGCCAACGGCAGGCAAGGGTGGGGTCACGGTGCCGCACCGAAAACAGCTCAGAATTGACTCCCGTATGGCGTGGCCCAGCAGCTCACGCGCTGGGCTCGAACAAAACCGGGATGGAAGGCCTCAAAACTCTATAGCGGCCGGTAAAGGATCGGGTTGTTGATGTTGTACCAGTTTTCGTCCAACCCGAACTTTTCGGCAGCCTCCTTGATCCAGCTCCTGGGGCCTGGATCGCCCGGGCGATTCAAGCCCTGCCTCTGTTCCGCAAGCCATTTTCTGGCATTTTCGTAGCGCTGGTAATACTCGCCGCGGGTCATCTTCTTCGGTCCGCCGGGAGTGTTGATGGTGACCTCGCGCTTGTCGTTGATGATGTTGTTGGGATCGGCCTTGGGGTCATAGTCCCGCGTCGCCTTGGGAGCGGGTGCGGGAGAACTGGTGTCGGCCGTCTGCTGGTTGGGTTTCACGTTGCCCGGCGCCGTGCTGTCGTGGGGGCCTCCTGGGGCAGGCGCCGTGTCGTCCAGCGGCCCGCCGCCCCCGGTTTTGGGCGCGACGACTGTCTTTTCATTGGGAACATGGACGGGTCCCTCGCCAGCGCCCACAGGCTTGGGGCCGGTGGTGGCCGGAGCTTCGGGAGCATGAGCTGTGCCGCGGGTAGCGCCGGTTGCCTCCGCATCCAACTCGCCTTCCATCTTGCCGCCGATCCTCGGCCGACGCGTAGCCGCAATCGCCCCTTCGGCCGCTTCCGGATCGCGGCCGGGCATGCCGCCAGCGGCCGCGAGGGTGAAGGCGAAGGCGGCGATCATCTCGCGCATGATCTCGTCCCAATGCTCGTTAAACGCCTTCCAGCCCTCGGCGGGAGCCATGCCCTTTTCCATGATGAAGTAGCGAATGGTGTTGTCGGAGGTTTTGTCGCCTGAAAGCTTGGTGACCTGGCCTTGGTAATAGCTCTTGCCGTCGGTCTTGACGTAGACGATGCGGCCGTCCTGCTCCCAGGTATAGACGTCGGGCGGGTGCTTGATGGCGTCGGGCGGCACCTTCCTGGCGTCAATCCACGACTGGACGCCGGCGGGGATGTCAGGACGCGGCGAGGCCTTGGTGTTGATGACCGCGTCGGCAAAGGCGGGAACATACTGGCGCTTAAGGGCCGTGTTGGCGTCTATTCCGATAATGTGAACCTCCCAGGTGTTGCTGGGCTCGTGCGGAACGGCGGTGAGCTGGACGTCATTCTTGCCGAATCTGGCCCCCTTCTCGAACAGCTTTGCCATGACCTCGTCCCTGGTCATAGGCTTGTCGAAGACAACCTCGTAGCCGCCGCCCTTACCAGTGCCAAAACCGGCCTTTACCTGGTCGACGGGAGACTGGCCGGGGTCGAGTTCGTAGTGCTTGGTGACCTTAAAGCCGAAATCGTTGTCGATGTCCTTGCGGTGGGAGACGGGGGGCGGTTCGTGCGCGCCGCCCGTCACAAAGGTAAACGTAACGTCGCGTTCCGGGCCGAACGCGGGATCGGAGGACGGCCGGAAGCCTACGGTCTCGGTGTGCGAGTTGTAATGGTTGACAACGTTCTGGCGCGATTCCGCGTCGTTCGCCGTCCTGACCACCCAGGTGTTGCCGGCACCCTTTTCCAGCGTCGCCCC
Source organism: Terriglobales bacterium (assembly GCA_035542595.1). GTDB lineage: Bacteria > Acidobacteriota > Terriglobia > Terriglobales > Acidobacteriaceae > JAHFUA01. Next base: position 1,328 of record DATKLD010000264.1, on the reverse strand, counting down.
CTCCGGCACTTTGCCGCCCTGGAAGATGATCGACGCCGCCTGTTCCTTGGATAGCTGACGATCAAAGTCGAAGTAGATGCCATCCTTCTTCTCGGTGGCGTGGGCCTGGATTGCCTGTCCGCCACCGCGGATGGCGATGGCATGAGTGGCGGCATTCGCCACCTCAACCGCGTACATGACCTGCTGCGTATTGCCTGTCTTGAATGCGTCGCCAATCCTGGCGGCCTGGCGAGCAAATTCGGATGGGGGCAGGGCAGCCAAAGCCGCGGCGAGACGGCTCAGATCGACGGGCGAGAGCACCTTCGCCCCCTGGTCAATGAGATCGTTGGTGGTGGCTTGCCGGACCTTGGGATCGAGATCGGACTTTGCCGCGGCGGGAGCGGCAGTGAGGCTGGCGCGCATGGCGCTGGTGGTAACGGTATCACTGACTGGGCCGCGGGGCATGGCATGGCCGGCGGGCTGGCTGGCCAGCGCGGGGGAATGCTCGGCCTGCGGCGGGGCGGAACAGCGCGGCAGGTTGATGGTCTGAAAAGCCTGCACTTTCCCGTCTTTGATCTGGGGATTGGCTTGTGCCAGGGCGCCGGGATCAAGATGGAGCTTTGCGGCAACCTGGTCAAGGTTAGTCTCGCCCTGGACGGTGTAGGTGTCGCCCTGGTTTTCCGGATAGTCGTAAAGGGGGGCAGGACTGGTGCCATCAACTCTGGGGGGCATATGGCGTTCACTCCTCAATGTACTTATCGGAATTCGTCGAGGAAAGTTGCCAGGGGTGAAGTGGCTGCAGCGTCCTTCTGACTCGCACAAGTCAAAATCCCCACCCTTGCCAACGGCAGGCAAGGGTAGGGCACCCTCCAGAGCCGAGTTACGAGTACTGCGTGCCGAGAAGAACCACATCAGCTCGGCACTCGGAACCGGGGCCCTCGGTCTTACACAAACAGCGGCGCCATCACCAGGGTGATGGTGGAGAGCAGCTTGATGAGCACGTGCAGCGAGGGGCCGGCGGTGTCCTTGAAGGGATCGCCGACGGTGTCGCCCACCACGGCTGCCTTGTGCGCGTCCGAGCGCTTGCCGCCGTACTGGCCGGTCTCGATGAACTTCTTGGCGTTGTCCCAGGCGCCGCCGCCGTTGTTCATCATGGTGGCCAGCAGGATGCCGGCGATGGTTCCCACCATGAGCAGGGCCGCCACGGACTCGGCGCCGATCAGGTTGATGGGCTGTCCGCCAATCATCGGCACGCCGCCTGCGACGTGGAAGCCGGTGAAGTAGCGGAAGATCATGCCCACCGCAATCGGCAGGCCCACGGCCAGGATGCCGGGCACTACCATCTGCTT
>DATKLD010000263.1:0-5017 GCA_035542595.1 Terriglobales bacterium | reverse complement strand
AACATGATCACCGTCCGCCGGAGCCAGGAACGCGGAGGCGCGGACCACGGCTGGCTCAACACCCGTCATACCTTTTCTTTCGACACCTATCACGATCCGCGCCACATGCACTTCCGTGCCCTGCGCGTCATCAATGAAGACATAGTGCAGCCGGGCCAGGGATTTCCCACGCATCCGCATCGCGACATGGAGATCATCACCTACGTGCTCGAGGGCGCGCTCCAGCACAAGGACAGCCTGGGCAACGGGTCCATCATCCGTCCCGGAGACGGCCAGCGCATGAGCGCCGGCACGGGCATCCTGCACAGCGAATTCAACGCCTCCAAGACCGAACCCGTCCACCTGCTGCAGATCTGGATCATGCCCGAGAGCAAAGGCATCGAGCCCGGTTACGAGCAGAAAGCGTTTCCCGAAGCCGAGAAGCGCGGGCGCCTGAAGCTGATTGCCGCGCGCAACGGCCAGAACGGAACGGTGACCGTGCACCAGGACGTTTCACTCTACGTCGCGCTGCTGGAAAAAGGGCAGAAAGTCGAGCACACGCTCGCCCCCGGACGCCACGCCTGGCTCCAAGTTGCAAAAGGCTCAGTTGAGTTGAACGGCAAGCGCCTGGAACAGGGAGACGGCGCCGCCGTCAGCGAGGAGAAAAAGCTGGCCATCGCCGGCGCGCAGGACGGGTCGGAGATACTGCTGTTTGACCTGGCATGAATCTCCGGCCGTGTAGAGACGCAGCATGCTGCGTCTCTACCTAGTGGGTGTCGGCCGGCAAACGCAACGCGAATTCGGCGCGGTCGGGAAAAGGCGCTGGAGCCGGCAACAGCAGCAGTCCGCGTCCGAAGCAGCTTTTCAGCCGGACCATGCGAGCGCGGCGCCAGGCCCCGTCCGTAGCCTGCACCTCGACCATCTCCCCGGAATGTCCGCGCAGTAGCGTCGCGAGTTGCGGACGCAGCGCTTCGTCCCGCTGGTGAAACACGACGACCGTGATCTTCAAGTTGTCGTCGGTGTGCGCCTCCAAGGCGCGGCAGGCGATTGTTCCGGACTCTGCCGTCGCAGGACGTGGCGCGGCCTGTGGCCCTGACAGAATGGGCAGGATCAAAAGGAGGGTCGCTTGAGCGAGCACGCGAGCGACGATTGGCATTGGCATACGTGGTTTCCCTTTAGCTGAAGGCTTTGCGGGGGCCTCCGGGCAAGAATACGGTTTAAGGCTTATTATGAGTAGGTAATAACAATTCTCCATGGATAGGAGCTCTCATGGCAGGCGGCTCGTCTTTCACCAAACGGCAGAAGGAACGCGCGCGGCAGGAACGGCAGGCCGAAAAGGCGCGCAAGAAAGCTGAGAAGAAGTTGCAGAAAGAAGAACCCGTAGCTCCCGCAGGCACGCGGGCTCCGGTCGTGACCTACGACGATGAGGGCCAGCCCGAGGGCTTGGGCTTTCACGACTTCTAAGCGCAGTGCCGCCAACGACCTGGGCCGACGTGTGTTGTGCTATACTAATTTAGCGCTAATCAGCCACGGCTCGCTTGTGGCGCGTATCTTATCTGAACTCACGATCTGACTGCGTGTCCGCCTAACGCTCTCCGTTCTCTTTCGCGCAAAATTCAATAATGAGCGGCATCCTTGCTTCAGTCGCGAGTCGCACCTCTGAGTATGTGTCTCGCGAGACGCCTCTCCAGAAAGTACGATTCGAATGACAAGTTTCACTGCTATGCCTCTGTCCGCTGTTTTGCAGCAGGGGCTCGCCACAGCCCAATTCACAACCCCCACGCCGGTCCAGGCGGCCAGCATTCCTCCCGCGATGCGCGGCCAGGATGTTCTGGCCACGGCCCAGACTGGAACCGGAAAGACCCTGGCCTTCCTCATCCCGATCATCGAGCGCCTGTTGAACCGACCCTCCCGCGACCTGGAAGCGCTGGTGCTTGTACCCACCCGTGAGCTTGCCATGCAAGTGCAGGCCCAATATGAAAGTCTCCGCGGAAAGCTTCCGCCAGCGGCGCTCGTCATAGGAGGCGTACCCGAAGGGCGGCAGATCCATGCCCTGCGTTCGGGGGCGCGCCTGGCCGTGGCAACTCCGGGGAGACTAGAGGACTTCCTCGGCCGCAGACAGGTGAGCCTCGGCAAGGTTCAGATCCTGGTGCTCGACGAGGCCGATCGCATGCTCGACATGGGTTTCCTGCCGGCCATCCGCCGCATCGTCTCCGTATTGCCGGGCCAGCGGCAGACATTGTGCTACTCCGCCACCCTGGAGGCCTCGGTGGCCGGGCTGGTGCACGACTATATGCGGAATCCCGTCCGCATCGAATTGGGTTCGACCCTGAAGCCCATCGAAAGCGTCGAGTTGCAGGCGTTCGAGGTGGCAGCGACGGACAAAGGCGATGCGCTGCGCAGCCTCTTGCATCTGGAACCGGGCCGCACGCTGGTGTTCGTGCGAACCAAGCGCGGGGCGGAGCGGCTCGCGAAGAGCCTCGCCCGCGATGGATTCGCGGCGGCCATGATCCACGGCGACCGCTCGCAAGCGCAGCGCACGGGAGCGCTCAACGGCTTCGAACAGGGCCGCTTCCGGGTGCTGGTCGCCACCGACGTGGCCTCCCGTGGCCTCCACATCCAGGACGTGGCGCACGTCATCAACTATGACCTGCCCAAGCTTCCCGAGGACTTCATTCATCGCGTGGGCCGCACCGGACGCGCCGGAGCGCGCGGGCGCGCCTCCAGCCTGGTATGTGGCACGGATTCCATTGAACTGCGCAGCATCGAGCGCGCGCTCAAGCTGCGTATCGAGCGCAAGCGCGTCACCCGTGGCGCCGCTGTGACTACATGCCGCAATAGCCTGACTACCCGCACGCTCGTGGCAATGCCGGGCGAGCAATTTGCATGACGCCCGGGGGCATAAATTGACGCCCGCTGTCATTCAGCCTAGAATCAACAAGAGAGTGTTAACCGTCCCCTCTTTCAGATCCTCTGAGCTAAGTCAGCCTATCTGAAGCTTTTCCACCTTAGCAACCCGTTCTTGGCGGCACTAATCCGCAACGGCGCCGAGACCACAGGAGCCCCATGCAGGCGCTTCCGCCCAGCAAGTACCACCTCAAAGACCTCTACCAGGAAATCAGTTTCTACGATCGCAAGATCGCCTACTGTCAGAATTTCGAGAAATTCGACTGCGAAGAAGAGCGGTCGAGAGCGGTTGAAAAACTGACGAAGAAGCGCAAGACCCTCGTGCAATCGGCAACGGCCATGGCCAGCGCTGGGGTTGAGTGCGATCCCAACCAGCTTCCGCGTTCGATGAAAAGTGCGTAGTCTTCGGCCTGAGCCAGGCGCGCGAAGGCAGAACGCAAACCGAAGCGAACACTCAACCAGGTGCGTCGTCCGCTGAAAGCAGGACCCAGCGACACACTCAAAGGAAATTCGATATGAAAAAGATATTCGTCGGCAATTTCGCTTTCAGTATGACCGAAGGCGAGCTTCGCTCCATGTTCGAGCCCCACGGCCACGTGGAGAGCGTGACCATCGTTACCGACCGAGACACCGGCCGCTCGCGCGGATTTGCCTTTGTGGAGATGACCGAAAACAGCGACGCCGAGAAGGCGATCGCGGCGCTCAACGGCATGGACTCAGGCGGCCGTCCGCTTACCGTCAACGAGGCGCGACCGAAGGTGGAGCGCGGCCCGCGTGGCGGCGGGGATCGCGGCTACACAGGCCAGCGGCGGGAACGGCGGTGGTGAAGCTTCCCGCCATACTGCAGCCGGGTCCGCATGGGACTGCCAAGCGGCTGCGCAAAAGCCCGGAGAACGCCCCCAACACGGTCGCCATGATGACTGTGGCGTGCTGCCAGTGCGGCGCGCAGTTCGTTATTGCGCACGATTCAGCGTCCCAGGACCCGGCCCTGGCCGAGCGCCAGGCAGTCTGGCTGGCGGATAAGTTCGTGTGGGATCACATCCAGGAAAACAACCACCGAAGCTCGATTCAGTTGCCGGGATCGAACGAAATGAAGTGACCGGCGCCTGATGAACGCCGGCTCCGTGTAGAAGACAGGAGAGCGCGTCTTGTCACGACTCAATGGCGACAGGTCACGATTCAACCGGGTTCGCAAGCAGAAAGCCCTGCAGCGCAAACGCAACCGCGAGTTGCGGAAGGCGCTCGGCGCCCTCAAGACGCCCGCGGTGAATGCAGGCAGGCGCGCCGGGTAACGCGGGGGTGACTCCCGTTCCTGCGGGGCAGAAGGTTTCTGATGCGGAGCAAATCCACGCCATCGTCGTTTGCCATCATCCGATACAACCTGCGGACCTATGAGCCGGGTGGCGTCATGGCCATAATCAGAGGACGCAGGAAAGCGGAGGCGGCGGTTGCGAAGTTCGAGAGTGAACAGAGCCGAGAAGATCGGTTTGCGGGCTGGGGTTACTTTCTGGAGACAACCGATTTGCGGCCCGGCATGGACCCGCAGAAGGCCACCTCGCTCCGGCAGACGCGCATGGATGTCCGCGAGTCTCAAGCCCAGGATCTCCCCATAGTGGACCGACGGGACTAAACTTGGGGAGCTTTGTCGCGCCTGGATGGCAGCGACCTGCTCTCCATGCAGCCATGTATGTTGGCTGATGCCCCAACACTCCTTCTGATCACCGCCTCGTCCCCGGAGATCCAACGGGTGCGGCGGTCGCGCGTCCTCAACTTCCAGCAGATCACTATGCCGTATCTGGCCGCCTTTGTGCCTCCCCATTGGAAGGTTCTCCACGTGGATGAGGCGACGGAGCCGGTCGATCCCAACCAGCAGGCTGACCTGGTTGCAATCACCTTCCACACCCCAAGTGCGCCGCACGCCTACGACCTTGCGGCGTGCTTCCGGCAACGCGGAGCCACAGTGGCGCTGGGCGGACCGCACGCCACCCTGGTGCCCGACGAAGCACAGGCGCATGCGGATGTGATCTTCGTCGGAGAAGCTGAGTCCACCTGGCCGCGATTCCTGGCGGAGTTTGAGACCGGGCATTACGACAAGCGCTACAGCTGTCTCGAACCTCCTGCCCTCGACCAG
>DATKLD010000262.1:0-5958 GCA_035542595.1 Terriglobales bacterium | reverse complement strand
CATTCGGCTGAGGGAGCAGCCCCAGATGCAGAGCATCCGCAGGCACAAGCCACGGGGACAACAAATTGAGACAGCAACCGCATTTTTCCTTCGCTACCATCGTAACACCGAGGGCCGGCGCAACAAGGTCATGGTGAAACTGGGCCACGGAAGACCAGGGTTCCGGCACGCGGAATGACGGAGAGGAGCCCGAAGAGATCGGCCAGCCTGAGGGTCATCTAGTTCACTGTGAAGGGAATCTCACCGCGGCTGATGTGCCCATCGGAAGCCAGCACCTGCCACTGTATCTTGTAAACGCCCGGTTTCAGTCCCGTAGCCTGCGTTTGCAGGCTATCGGGAGTGGTCTGGTTGGCAAGGGCGAGCGTTGAGACTGTGCCGTCTGGCGCCAGCAAACGCACGCGCGAGCGGCTGGCATCGATGCGCACGTTGAATCGCAGGACGATATCCACGTCCGGGCCCTTGACGGTGGAGCCAAGCTTTGGCGTCGATTGCACCAGGATGGCGTGCGCCCAGCAGAGCCGCGTAACACCTGCCACCATCAGCAGAACAAAGAATATTGGCATCCACTTACGGACCGACCGAATCACTGTGCCTCTCCCTGCACCAGGCGACCACCCTTGTGGTATTCGCTAGCATATTACACGCCACTACCAGCGTGCGCGGAAGCGGTACTTCAGCACCGAGGCACCGTTGGCGGCGACGGGAACGTTGAACTGCGCCGCCCATGCGGCCGTCTTGGTGTAGTTGTGAGTTGAAGAGAGCATTTCCCAATCGCCGCCGATGGGTTCGTTGACCTCAACCGTCACCGGCGTTTCCTTGTGGTTGCGCAGGGTGATTTCAAATTGCATCTCCCAGGTGTGGGTGTCTGCGCGCTTGTAGTCGGTCTGCTTGCGCTCGCAAACGACGTCGAAGGCGTTGCCGATGTGGACGCTGATGGTCTCGTCCTTGGGGGTATGCTCGATGCGGTCTTCACCGACGAACAAAATGCCCCCTTTTGAATCCTTCTGATACACGCGCAGGTTGCCGGCAGGCAGCGGAATGCCCAGGCCTGCCTTTTGCTCGTTCTTGAATTTGTAGAAGACCATTACGGGGTCTTTCAGCGGCGAGCCCGGATTTTGTTGGTTGTGGTAGTAGAGACTCTGTCCGTTCACGACGAAGACCTTGTCCACCGGGACGGCGCTGCCCGCGAGCAGGCTGATCTGCTTGGTCTCTTTGTCTTCGACGGAGGTCTTTCGTCCCAGCGTGTAGAGGTGATATTCGCTGAAATTTTCCTGGGCGAATTGCTGCGCTCTGGCAGCTCCCGCTACCGCGTTCATATCCATCATCATGGCCTTTGCGGTGGGAACGGGAAGGCGATGCAGGTCTCCGGCCACGAGCTGCAGGCGGGCGTTGCGGAACGCTGTTCCGCTGTTATTTGTGATCGTGACCCAGCCGTCGAGATCGGCGGATTTGTCGTCCCGCGCGACCGTCAGCACGTAATCCGCGTTCCACGACAGGTTCGACGCCAGATAAGAGGTTTCCACCTGCTGCCGGTGCGAGCCCGAATTTTCTAGCGACATCAGCAGCGTGGGGCGTTCAAAGAGGTTCGCCGGCACTTCCGGAAAGCGGTAGCTTTCCGCGTACAGGCCGGTGACGATATCGTTGCCAATTTTCCATACCGGGCCGTTGTTGTTGGCAAGCAGCGTGGCTTTGATCTCCTCGTGCCTGGTGGTGCCGTTTTCCTGGTAAGTGCGGACCAGCGTCACGTCCTTCCCGACGTACTTGTTCAGGAGTTTTGCGGGTTCGAGCAGATCGTACTCGTAATTCTGCTCGATGACGCCCAGCTTGGCTGGCTCGTTGAGCGAGCGAAGGTGCACGGTCGCCGGATTGACCGTAGCAGCGATGTCCATCAACTTGAGCCGAAAGGCGCCGCCGGGCAGGCTCAACTGCCGCAGGTCGCGCACCAGGGCGATGTTCGAGTTATAGACCGTCACCGCCAGGTCGGTCTGGTTATTCAGGCTGGTGCTCTGCTCGCGAGCAGTGTCGACGGCGCGGCTCTCCTGCGGCGCTTGTGGTTTCGGTGCTCGGGCGGCGGGCAAGGCGAGCCCCGCGCCGATCAGGATTACGGCCGCCATCGCCGCGCGCCAGTACGCGCGCACACGGCTGGATAGGATGGTGAAGGTCATGTGGTCTCCTCGCTAAGTCTGTCTTCACCGTAAGAACGGGGTGGCCCGGGGTTCTTGCAGGGTTTCTTTGCGCCGGTTCAGCCTTTGTCCTCGTGCAACTGCTCGGCGAGATAGGCCTCGATGCCGATCTCCTCGATGGCGTGCAGTTGGGCTTCCAGGTGGTCGATGTGCTCTTCCTCCTCGACCAGGATTTTCTCCAGCAGCTCGCGCGAGCCGTTGTCCTTGGCGGCCACGCAGGTCTGGATGCCGGCGTTCAGGCGCTTCACCGCGTCGAGTTCCAGCTTCAAATCACTCTCAAACTGCTGCTTCACGTTTTGCCCGATGTTGATCTTGAAGTAGGCGCTCATGTTGGGCGTGCCTTCGAGCAGCAGGATGCGCTCCATCAGCACCTCGGCATGTTTCATCTCGCCGATGGATTCCTTCTTGGTTTCGTCCGCCAAACGGTGGTAGCCCCAGTGCTCGCACATCTCGGCGTGCAGGAAATACTGGTTGATGGCCGTCAGCTCGGCCTTCAGCACTTCGTTGAGCAACTCGATGACCTTCGCGTCACCTTTCACGATGGCTTTCTCCTCGGTGGGATTGAACGGGAAAGAATATCAGAGGAAGGGGGGTCTGAGTGGGTGCGGACGAAATGCGGCGGCCAGAAGCGCAGCCCCAGGCACCACAAAATGAGCTACAATTTGGACACTTGGCGGAAGTGGGGAGATTCGGAACCGTTATCGAATTCAACGGAGCGGCGGGCGCAGCCCGTTGCACAGGCACACGCTGGGCGGCAAGAAACACGAACCGATTGAGCAGGAGGAAATGATGGCGACCGCACTGACAAGCCCCGAACTGAAAGACAAGGTAACCAGTTTTATCGAAAAAGAACGCAAGATGCTGATCAACGGGAGATGGGTGGAGGCTGCATCGGGCAAGACCTTCCCTTCCTACAACCCAGCCACCGGCGAAGTGATGGCCCGCATCGCCGAAGGCGACCGCGAGGACGTTGACCGCGCCGTGAAAGCCGCCCGCGCCGCCTTTGAGACCGGGCCCTGGCGGAAGATGACGCCCTCCGAGCGCGGCCGCGCCATCTGGAAGCTCGGTGATCTGGTCGAGAAGAACCTCGAAGAGTTCGCGGAACTGGAGATGCTGGACAACGGCAAGCCGCTCAGGATCGCCCGCGTCGCCGACGTTCCACTCGCCGTCGACATGTTCCGCTACATGGCCGGGTGGGCGACCAAGATCGAGGGCAACACCATTCCCATTTCCATGCCGGGAAAGTTTCTGGCCTACACGCTGCGGGAACCGGTGGGGGTCATCGGCCAGATCATCCCGTGGAACTTCCCGCTGTTGATGGCCGCCTGGAAGCTGGCTCCGGCCCTGGCAGCCGGCTGCACGGTCGTGCTGAAACCCGCGGAGCAAACGCCGCTGTCCGCTCTCCGACTGGGCGAACTCGTTCAGGAAGCCGGCATTCCGGACGGCGTTGTCAACATCGTCCCGGGATACGGCGAGACCGCGGGCGCGGCGCTGGCTGCCCATCCCGATGTGGACAAAGTAGCGTTCACCGGGTCTACCGAAGTGGGGAAGCTGATTGTCAACGCCGCCGCCGGAAATCTGAAGAAAGTGTCGCTGGAGCTCGGCGGCAAGTCTCCCAACGTCGTCTTCGCCGACGGGGACGTGGATGCCGCGATTTCCGGCTCTGCCATGGCCATTTTCTTCAACCACGGCCAGTGTTGCTGCGCGGGGTCGCGCCTGTACATTGAGAAGCCGATCTTCGACAAGGTTGTCGAAGGCGTCTCCGAGAAGGCCAAGAAAATCCGACTTGGCCCAGGATGGGAGAAGTCCTCGGACATGGGCCCGCTGGTCTCCGAAGAACAGCTCAACCGCGTTTGCGGGTATCTGGAATCCGGCTTCTCGCAAGGCGCCAAGGCGACGGTCGGAGGCGAGAGGCATGGCGACCGCGGTTACTTCGTAAAGCCAACGGTGCTGGTGAACACGCATGACGATATGAAAGTCATGCGTGAGGAAATCTTCGGGCCGGTGGTGGCCGCGATTCCTTTCAGCGATCCGCAAGAGGTCGTGACTCGCGCCAATGACAGCCCCTACGGCCTGGCGGCGGGCATCTGGACGCGCGACATCAGCAAGGCCCATCGCCTGGCCGCAGAGCTTCGCGCCGGCACGGTGTGGGTCAACTGCTACAACGTCTTCGACGCCGCCATGCCGTTTGGCGGCTACAAGCAGTCAGGCTGGGGCCGTGAAATGGGTCACGATGTGCTGGAGATGTACACCGAGGTCAAGGCGGTGTGCACGGCGCTGTAAGATTCAGCCAGCATCGAGGGATGGAATGAGGGGAGCTTTCGCTTCCCTCATTTTTTTTGCTCGTCCCGGGCGGCATCGATTGGTGGGAAACATATCGTCTGAAGATTCGCCTCCTCGTGGAGCACGCCGAATCTGCTAGCATCGTCGACGTTTCCGGAGGATTGCCCATGAAGCGCCGCGATTTCTGCAAAAGCTCGATGATGGCCGCTGGACTGGCGTTGAGCGGCACCAAGCTCTCGGCTGCACAAGGTCCCGCTGAGAGTTTTCCCAAGGCGCCGGGCCTGACGCGCTATGTCTCGGAGTTTATCGTCAACACACGATACGAAAATATTCCCGACGACGTGATGGCGCTGGGGAAGAAATCCATCCTGGATGGCTTCGGTCTGGCGCTGGCCGGATCGGTGTCGACCCTGGCGCCGCTGATGAAAGAATACATTCGGTCGCTCGGCCTGTGCGCGGGGAAGAGTTCGATCATCGGGACGGCGCAGAAAGTACCGCCCCGCTTTGCCGCCTTCGCCAACGGCAATTTCATCCACGCCGACGATTACGACGATACCCAGCTCGCCGTCGCTAAGGATCGCGTCTATGGATTGCTGACGCATCCCACCGTCCCCGTACTTCCGCCGGCATTCGCGTTGTGCGAATTGGGAGCCCTCTCAGGACAGCATCTGCTTACGGCCTATCACGTGGGCGTCGAGGTCGAGTGCAAGATCGCCGAAGCCATCTCGCCGCGTCATTACAACGACGGATTCCACACCACCGGGACCATCGGCTCCTTCGGCAGCGTGGCCGCTAGCGCGAAACTGCGCGGATTGGACTTAGCGAAAGCCGAGTACGCCCTTGGCGTCGCCGCCGCCGAAGCCGGAGGCCTGCGCGAGAACTTCGGCTCCATGACCAAGCCGTTCCACGCCGGACACGCCGCCGAAGCAGGCGTCGTCGCTGCCGATCTTGCGGCGCTGGGCTGGAGCGCCGCCCCCAACATTCTTGAAGCGCAGTACGGCTTCTTTCATGCCGCCGGCGGCGGCTTCGATCCCGCAGCCATCATGGACCGCCTGGGCAAACCCTGGACGTTCTCCTCGCCCGGCGTCTCCATCAAGCCGTACCCGTCGGGCTCGCTGACGCATCCGGCCATGGGCGAGATGATGCGGCTCATCCGCCAGTACGACATCAAGCCCGCGGAAGTCGAGAAGGTCGATGTCGGCGCCAACCACAGCATGGTCACCACGCTCCTGCACCACCATCCGACGACCGGCCTGCAGGCGAAGTTCAGCATGGAATTCGGCATCGCCATACTGATGCTGCAGCGCAGGGCGGGTCTGGCGGAGTACACGGACGCCGTGGTCCAGCGCCCCGACGTGCAGGAGATGATCCGGCGGGTTAACTTCTACGTCGATCCCGAGGCAGAGCAGGCCGGCTTCGACAAGATGACCAGCATCCTCAAAGTCCACATGAAGGATGGACGCGTGCTCACCGGCCGCGCCCAGTTCGCCAA
>DATKLD010000261.1:0-18227 GCA_035542595.1 Terriglobales bacterium | reverse complement strand
TGGGAAGCCGTGCGCGATCCGCGCTCGCTCGCCCAGTGCTGGCTCTATCCTCTCCGCGATCTGATGGGCTTCGGCTTCTGGCTGACCAGCTATTTCAGTGACCAGATCCGTTGGCGTGGGGAGCGCTACCGCCTTAAGGTCGGCGGCAGGATGGTCAGGATCACGTAATTTGTGATTGGTATTTTGTGATTTGTGATTGCTAGAATCGCCTTGTGTGCGGAATCGTCGGCTTCACCCATAAGGACCGTCCCTCAGGCGGCGAGCGCATCCGCGAAGCCACCGCCATGCTCCTCCACCGCGGCCCGGATCAGCAAGGTGTCTTCGAGACGCCCAATGTTTCGCTTGGCGCCGTCCGGCTGAAGATCATCGACCTCATCTCGGGCGAACAGCCTATTCGCAGCGATGATGGCGACACCGTCCTCGTCTTCAACGGCGAGATCTACAACTATGCCGAAGTGCGCGAGGAGCTGAAAGCACGCGGACATCGTTTCACGACCCGCAGCGACACCGAAGTCGTGCTCAAGGCCTTCCTGGAGTGGGACACCGCCTGCTTCACCCGCCTGCGCGGCATGTTCGGATTGGCGCTGTGGACGGAATCGCGCCGCCGCCTGGTGCTGGCCCGTGATCGCATGGGCATCAAGCCACTCTATTACTCGCGCCGCGGCGATGATATCTACTTCGCCTCCGAACTGAAGGCCATCTTCATCCATCCGGAGATCGACCGCGCCATCAGTCTTGACGGACTGAACTGCTATCTCCGCCTGAACTGGGTCCCTGCGCCGCACACGTTGGTGCGCGATATCGTAAAGCTCCTGCCCGGACACCTACTCGTCTGGGAGGACGGCCAAGTCCGCACCGAGTGCTACTGGCGTTGCGCGCCCGACCCCCTACCAGCGCAAATCACTCTGGAGGAGGCCAAACAGCAGCTCGATTCCCTGCTGCAGGCCTCAGTGAAGGAGCACCTGGTCTCGGATGTTCCGTTGGGAGTCTGGGCCAGTGGCGGTATTGACTCCTCGACCATCCTGCACTACGCGGCCGCGGCCAGCCCATCGCGTCTGAAGACGTTCTCCATCACTTTCAAAGACCGCAGCTTCGACGAAAGCCGCTACATTCGCGAGGTGGCACACCTCTACGGCACCGACCACACCGAGTTCGACCTGAGCCCCGGGGCCGAACTGGTGGACGCCATCCAGCAGTTCGCCTATTATTCGGACGAGCCCAGCGCCGACGCAGGCTCGCTTCCCGTCTGGTTCCTCTCTAAAATGAGCCGCCAGCAGGTGACCGTCGCGCTCAGCGGGGAAGGCGGCGACGAGCTCTTCGGCGGCTACCTCACCTATCGCGCCGACCGCTATGCGCGGATGGCGCAAGCGATGCCGGCGTTCCTACGACGCGCGGCGGCTTCCGCTGTCCGTCTGTGGCCGGTTTCCGACGACAAGATCAGCTTCGAATACAAGCTCAAGCGCTTCCTGGACGGCTCGCTACTATCGCCCGAGGAAGCACATGTCTTCTGGAACGGCACGTTTTCTGCGGAGGAGTTGCGCGCCTTCTTCGTGAATGCCGATCCCGAGCCGTTGCGCCGCATGCTGAGCGACGTTGCGCCCGGCTATGGCCTAAACCGCTTCCTGCTCTTCGACCAGCGCTACTACCTGCCTGACGACATCCTTTACAAGGTTGATCGCATGAGCATGGCGCACTCCATGGAGGTACGTCCACCCTTTCTCGACCACCGCATCGTGGAATTCGCCGCCGCCCTGCCGAACTCTTACAAGATCCGCGGCTCGGAGCTGAAGTTCATTCTCCGCGAGCTGATGAAGGGCAAGCTGCCGCGCTCCATCCTGTATCGCAAGAAATCCGGCTTCGATATCCCGGCGCACGACTGGTTCCGCGGCCTGCTGAAGCCGCTGCTGCTCGAGACGGTGACTGAGCCGGCTGTGGGGCAGACCGGCCTGTTCCGCTGGCAGGGGATTGAGGCTGTTATCCGCGAGCACCTGCAAAGGCGAGCCAATCTCGGCTACCACTTGTGGGGACTTCTGATCCTTTTCCTGTGGCTGAAGCGGTGGAACATCCGCTGCGGAGATTTGCACACCGATGCTCGCGAGCACAGTCGGGTGCTTATCTGACTCCTGACGCCAGGCGACCGATCGCGCTTCTTGCTGTTACCTTGCCCGCGCCTGCCGAGCAACTATGCCGGTATGGCAGGCCTCGCACATCACTTTGCCCTCGATCTCATTGAGGTGCCGCTGGACTTCGAGCACGGTCGGCCCCTTGCCGGCATTCGACTCCTGCCGCTGGGCGAGGTTGAGCAAGGCCTTCAGAAGTTGCTGCTGACGGAACAGCAGTTCGCGAGTTGCCGGTTCGGGCAGTTCCAGCCTGGCCACGTCTGCCTGGGTCTGCTCCACGCGCGCCCGCAGCGAATCGAGTTCCACCGTGTTGGCCAGATAGAGATCGAGCGGAACCACGCGAATCTCCGCCCGCCGCAACATGCGATTGCTCCCGCCACTCTGCTGTACCGTTCTCACCTGGCCGCGGCCAATCAACGGATTGGAAAGGGTCTGGGCCAGCACCAAGGCGCCCACCACACCCAGGGACAAGAGGAAGGTCACGCTGCGCATACACACCTCCCCGGATGACTCAGTTCCTAACCAAATTTTGCGCGCATACCCTCCTGCGCCGATAGGACGGCGCGCACGCAAGGGTGTGACGATGTTGAAAGCCCGGTCCATGCGGTGTAACTTGGGGTTGAGGAAAGGCAGACAGCGAGGATGGCTGTGCGGCCCACAGAACCGGATTTGTCGGCGTTGAAGATCGACGAGCACGCGCGCTCCCGTAGCGGCAGCAGGTGGCTGCGCTGGATCGCGGCCGCGGCAGGTGCCTGCCTTCTCATGTTCGCCCTGGGCTTTGCCATCATCGGCAGGACCCCCAGCGTGCAACTCGCCAGCGCCCGCAGCGTAAGCAGTGACGCTCGCGTGGCCCTGCTGAACGCCAGCGGATATGTAACGCCGCGCCGCCGGGCCACGGTCGCTGCCAAGATCACCGGCCGCGTCGTCAAGATGTACGCGGAAGAGGGAATGCATGTCGAGGAGGGACAAGTCCTGGCCGTGCTGGATGAATCCGACGCGCGCACTCGTCTGATTTCCGCTCAGGCTGACCGCGATGCCACTGCCGCCGCACTGGACGATTTGAAGGTCAATCTGGCCAATGCCGAGCGCGAACTGCGCCGCACCCAGGGACTGGAGAAGGCAGGCGTCACCAGTCCCCAGGCGCTTGACCTAGCGCGGACCACGGCCGAGAGCTATCGCGCGCGTATCGAGGCGACCGAGGAGCAGGTGCAGGCCGCCGACGCTCGCATCAAGGTGGCGCAGCAGGACCTCGACAATTGCATCGTGCGCGCGCCTTTTGCAGGCATCGTGGTTTCGAAAGACGCTCAGGTCGGTGAGATGGTTTCGCCGGTTTCGGCGGGCGGCGGCTTTACCCGCACCGGCATCGCCACGATTGTGGATATGAATTCAAACGAAATTGAGGTGGACGTCAACGAGGCTTACATCGCCCGCGTGCAGCCGGGACAGCCGGTCACGGCGGTGCTCGACGCCTATCCTGACTGGAAGATCCCATCGCACGTTCGCACCATCATTCCCACCGCCGATCGGCAAAAGGCGACCGTCAAGGTGAGGATTTCGTTCGACAAGCTGGATCCGCGCATCCTGCCCGACATGGGAGTGAAGGTCACGTTCTTGGGCGATCAACCCGCCACTGCTCAGGGCGCGCCGAGGGTACTGGCGCCGCAGAATGCAATACGCCAGGACAATGGCCAGTCCGTGGTCTTCTTATATCGTGACGGCAGAGTTGAGCGCCGAGCGGTGCGCGTGGGCGGGATTCAGGGCAACGACGTTGAGATCGTCGCCGGCGTGGCGGATGGCGACCGACTGGTCGTCGGCGGTCCGGAAGCGCTGCGCGACGGACAGCGCGTGGATGTAAAGCAGTGACGGTGGGCAGGCATCACGTCGTAACCGCGTTGTAACAGGTCGCAAGTAGAATCATCGATCTTCATATTGACATCCAATCTCAGCGAGATACGGGGGATACCGATGGTTAGAGTCGATGGTCGCGGCAACGGCCTGGTTCACGTGCGAGGTCTGGACAAGAAGTACCAGCGCGGCAGCGAAGAAATCCACGTACTTCAGGGACTCAACCTCGATGTGGACGCCGGCGACTTTGTCGCCTTCATGGGCCCCAGCGGCTCCGGCAAGACCACACTGCTTAACTTGCTGGGTGGCATCGATCTGCCCTCCGCCGGCAGCATCACCGTCGCCGGCGACGAGATCACCCACATGTCGGCGAGCAAGCTCACTGCCTGGCGCGCCCGCCACGTCGGGTTCATCTTCCAGATGTACAACCTGATCCCCGTGCTCACGGCGTTTCAGAACGTGGAGCTGCCGCTGCTGTTGACCAAGCTCTCCAAGGACGAACGCCGCAAGCACGTCGAGACCGCGCTCGGGATCGTTGGTCTCGCGGACCGCATGAATCACTACCCGCGCCAGCTTTCCGGCGGGCAGGAGCAGCGCGTAGGCATCGCGCGCGCCATCGTGGCCGATCCCACTTTCCTGCTCTGCGACGAGCCCACCGGCGACCTCGATCGTAAAAGCGCCGACGAGGTGATGGACCTGCTCGGGCGCCTGGTGCGCGAGCATCACAAGACGGTGCTGCTGGTCACGCACGACCCGGTGGCCGCCGAACGGGCGCAGACGCTCCTTCACCTGAACAAAGGTGTGCTGGTGGAGGGTCGCGTGGCGGAGGTCCGATGAAATACCGCCATCTCATCTTCGCCAACCTCTTCCGCAAGAAGATCCGCACCACGCTGACGGTGGGCTCGTTCGCGGTGGCCCTGTTCCTGTTCGGGTTGCTGGCGGTGGTCCGCGGCGCCTTCAATCAGGGACTGGAAGTCGCCGGCGCCAACCGCCTGGTGGTGGTCAACAAAGTCTCGATCATCCAGCCGCTGCCCATCTCCTACCTGGACAAGATCGCGCGCATCCCCGGGGTCACGCTGGTAACCCACGCCAATTGGTTCGGCGGCGTGTATCAAGACGAGCGCAACTTTTTCCCGCAGTTCGCCATCCAGGATGAGACCTATCGCCAGATGTTCCCGGAGTTCATCGTGCCCGATGATCAATGGAATGCCTTCGTCGGCGATCGTGAAGGCGCAATCGTCGGTGAAGACCTGGTCAAACGTTTTCATTGGAAAGTCGGGGACCGCGTCCCCATCAAAGGCACGATCTTCCCCGGCACGTGGGAATTTAATATTCGCGGCATCTATAAGGGCAGCCGCCCCCAGGACGACACCACCCAGTTCTGGTTCCGCTACAAATATCTTGAGGAGCGCGAGAATCCCTACTGGAAGGGCTTGATCGGCTGGTACACCGTGCGCATCGACAATCCCGATAACGCCACTCGGGTCGCCGGCGCTATCGACCAGACATTTGCCAACTCTCCCTGGGAAACCAAGACCGAGACGGAAAAGGCTTTTGCTGCTGGATTCGTCAAGCAAGCCGGCAATATCGAGTTCCTGATCCTCAGTATCGGGGGCGTAGTCTTCTTTACGCTGCTGCTGGTAACGGGCAACACCATGGCCATCGCCGTGCGCGAGCGTATGCGCGAGCTGGCCGTGCTCAAAGCGGTCGGCTTCTCTGACACCTTCGTACTCTTGCTTGTACTGGGAGAATCGTTGTTCCTGGCTGCCATCGGCGGCGGGCTCGGCCTCGCACTGTGCAAGCTCTTCACCCTGCGCGGAGATCCCACCGGCGGCCTGCTTCCTTATTTCTATCTCGCGGTGCCGGCAGTGATGGTTGGACTGCTCGCCGCTTTGGCCGTGGGCCTGGTTGCCGGCATCCTGCCCGCATGGTCGGCCATGCGGCTGCGCGTCGTGGACGCGCTGCGGAGGGTGTGACATGGCCATCCCGCTCGCCTACAACGTTCGGAGTCTGCGCGTCCGTTGGGCCTCCACCCTGGTCGCGATTCTGGGCATCACGGGCACGGTAGGAGTCTTCGTGGCCATGCTGGCGCTGGCCAAGGGCTTCCGGGCGACGCTGGTCTCGTCAGGCTCGCCGCAGAACGCCATCATCCGCCGCGCCGGCGCCACTTCTGAAATGGAGAGCGCCGTCTCCACCGATCAGGTGCACGTCATCGAAGATATGCCCGGCGTGGCGCGCAAAGGCTCGGAACCGCTGGTCAGTCCGGAGACCGTAGTGGTTGCCGCGTTTCCGCTGAAGGCGACCGGCACTGACGCTAATGTGCAGGTGCGCGGCGTTTCACCGAGGGTGCTCGACGTTCGAGACCAAGTGAAGATCGTCGCCGGGCGCTTCTTCCGTCCCGGCCTGGACGAACTCGTGGTAGGACGCAACGTCGCCCGCACCTACTCGGGCTTCGACCTCGGCAGCACCGTCAAGTTCGGCGGTGGAACGTGGACCGTGGTCGGTGTCTTCGATGCCGGCGGCAGCGCCTTCGATTCCGAGCTCTGGGCCGATGCGCAGGTGGTCAAGCAGGTGTATAAGCGCCCGCTCGATGTCTACCAGTCCGTCACTGCCCGGCTCACCTCGGCTGATGCTTATCCTGCGTTCAAAGACGCAATTACCTCCGACCCACGCGTGACCTTACAGGTGGACCGCGAGACCGACTATTACGAGAAGCAGTCCCGCGCTTTCACGCGCCTGGTCACGTTCCTTGGAGTACTCGTCGGCGGAGTGATGAGCGTGGGTGCCATCATCGCCGCGCTTAACACCATGTACTCGGCGGTTGCCGAGCGCGCCCGCGAGATCGCTACCATGCGTGCGGTCGGCTTCGGCGCTGGCAGCGTCGTGCTTTCCTTCACCTTTGAGGCGCTGTGCATTGCCTTCATCGGCGGCCTGCTGGGATGCATCGCCGTCCTGCCGCTCAACGGCCTCACCACCGGCACCATGAACTGGCAGACCTTCTCCCACCTGGCGTTCGCATTCCGCGTGACCCCGGCCCTGTTGATCGGCGGCGTGATCTTCGCGCTGGCCATGGGCGTCGCCGGCGGCGTTCCGCCGGCCATCCGCGCCGCACGTGCGCGGATTGCGGTGGCATTGCGGGAACTGTAGCCCTGCATTGCCGGGAACGTCACATTCAAGACTTGCCGCGGAACAGGAAGATCAGGTCGATGATCAGGATGATGACTATCATCAGCTCCAGCACGAACGCCCGCGCCTGATGGAACTCCCCAATCATGAAGCTATACAGACTGGTGGCCGTCCGCAGCTTCTCCTCGACCAACAACTTGTAGTCGTTGACGCCAACCTTGGTGGCGGCCAGGTTATAGAGGCGCGCGGAAAACATATCGCTGAGAAACTTGATGGCGTTGTCAGCCCGCTCCGTAAGCTCCGTGACGTCGATGGTCACCCGTTCCAGGCGCGCGCCTTCCCGCGCCAGCCGCCAGCGGTGGATTACCGGGCTGCCGCGCTCGAGGAACTTGTATGCGGCCTGCAATTCGCGCGTCAGCAGTTCGTCGTAATGCCTGAACTCGAGCAGTTGCGAATTGCTGTACTCCAGCAGTTCGATGGCGGTTTGCGCGCCGGCCGGGGTGTCGTACAAGAAGGCGCCATGCCAGCCGATCACCGCCAGATCGCGCGGGTAGTAGGACATGCGCGCCTGCAGGATCTCGTTCTTCTCGCCTTCCGCGAGAGCGCAGGTCTCTCCACGAACGATCTGCGCAACTTCGTTCCCGCGGCAAGCGATCAGGTCCGATGCCAGCAGCGTGCCCGGAATTTCCGCGACGTGGAAGACGAAGTAATCCTCCCACAGCCACGAGTCGTACGGCTTCACGAGCGCTGAGCCGAGCCGTGCCGTGTACTGGCGCGCCAGTTCGCGGGCGTATTGTTCGAATTCGCCGCTCGCCATCCAGCGGCTGGCCAGCTCAATCCAACCGCGCCAGTCTCCCTGAAACGGCGTCTCAAGGAGGATGCTGACCACCCCGTAATCGTAAAACTTGACCCGGCTGCGCACCCGATCTCCCGACGCCAGGGTGTGCTCCCCGGCATCCAGGATGACCGGCGGACGCTGAAACCCGACGTATTCCGGTGTGGGGTGCTTTGAGGGGCCCTCGGCCCGCCGGATCCCGGAGGTCTGGCGTAGCTGATCGATGCGAATCTCCTCAGCCACGTCATAGAGCATGAAGGCAATCGCGGATCCGGTCATGGCGTCGGAAGGCATGGCTCAGCGGGAAAGAACTCTAGTATTGTAGGCCGGGAGCCCGGCACCGGCGCGGCTTTGAATCGCCATTTAGTCTTCCGGGGATTTGGAAAACGGCTGCACTCCTTCTGGGGCATGAGTTAAAGTAAAGCTCTTATCAGGGGCGGCTCTAACTCGGTTCTATTAGGGCCCGCAGGGCTCGATCCGCGGTGAGGCTCATGAAGGGACAAACCATCGGCGCTGTACCGGTTCCGAAACCGGGGGAGACTGCGTCTCCGGTAACACTGGATCACATTCAGGACGCGCGCGAGCGCATCAGCAAGGCCATTGCCGTCTCGCCCTGTTCGCACTCTCACGCTCTCTCGCGGCTGGCGGGGGGGGCGGTGTTTCTCAAGCTCGAGAACCTCCAGCGCACGGGTGCCTTTAAGGAACGGGGCGCTCTGAACAAGCTTCTGCGCCTGACCGCCGACGAACAGAAGCGCGGTCTGGTTACCGCTTCCGCAGGGAACCATGCGCAGGCTGTGGCCTATCACGCCGCTCGGCTGGGCATCCAGGCCGAGATCTGGATGCCGCTGACCACTCCGCTGGTGAAGGTGTCATCCACGCAAAGCCACGGCGCCGAGGTAGTGCTCCACGGTACCGGCTTCGATGAGACCTACGAAGCTTCCCTGAAACGCTGCCGCGAACGAGGGGCCACCTTCATTCACCCTTTCGACGACGAGGAGGTCATCGCAGGACAGGGAACGATCGCCCTGGAATTGCTGGAGCAGATCCAAGACCTCGAAGTCGTTGTGGCCTCGGTGGGTGGTGGCGGACTCATCTCCGGCCTGGCCGTGGCCCTTAAGGAAGTCAAACCGGCCATCCGTGTGGTCGGCGTGCAATCGGCGCTGATGCCTTCCATGGTCTTGGCGGCTCGTGAGGGACACCCGGTCACCGTGGCGGCCGTGTCTACGGTGGCCGACGGAATCGCCGTTCGCTCCGCCGGTGAAAAAACCTTGCCGCTCGTGCGGAAATATGTGGACGACCTGGTGGTGGTGGACGAGGAGGAGATCGCCGCTGCCATCCTGTTCCTTCTGGAGCGCGAGAAGATGCTGGCCGAAGGAGCCGGAGCGTGCGGGGTGGCGGCGCTTCTCAGCGGCAAGATCTCGCTCGGGGGAAAAACTGCGGCGGTTGTGATCTCCGGTGGCAATCTCGATGTGACGCTGCTGGCCCGCATCATCGAACGAGGTCTGGTCAAGGATGGAAGGATGGTCCGCCTGCGTATCCCGCTCCCTGACCATCCGGGGGCCCTACATCGGCTGACCCAGGTCATCGCGGCGCAGCGGATCAACATCGTGGAAACCGACTACCACCGCACTTTCTACGGCGCGCGGCTGGGGCACACCCTGATTGACCTCACCATGGAAGCCCGCGACCTCAAACACGCCAACGAACTGAGTGCGGCCCTGACGGCAGCCGGGTACAACTTTGAGCGGATCACCTAGCAGCCCGTGGTGACAGTCGGCCCGAGCAGCATTAATCTGAATTGGTTTTTCGGATGATAGTTCCGGCTCGTTCCATAGGTGTGCCTGCGGTATTGAGCGGGGGAAGTCTCGATTCTAGCATGGCGTTCCAGGACTTGTGCTCCGCCGGAATTGCGGGTAGTGGGTGAAATTTCAGACACTACCGAATTGCGTGTCAGATCGGATTTCGATTGGCGGCCCTAAGTATCCGCCAATCGCCTATCCACGCTGGATTTCGAGCGGGAACACGGGATCCATAATGGACCCTCCACCATCCACGTGCACGGTTTGTCCAGTGATGAAGCCGGCTTCGTCCATGCAGAACAGCACTACGGCATTGCCGACGTCCGCGGGAGTCCCTACGCGGCCCATGGGTGTCCACCCGCTTTCGTGCCACGTCTTGATTGCGCTGAACACTTCGGTTGGGAGTCGGCCCACGACACTATCTTCTGTGGCGCCCGGACTAATCACATTCACGGTGATCCCACGCTTGGCCAAGGCTACTGCAAAATAGCGCGCCAGCGAATCCAGCGCCGCTTTAGCCGCACCCATTCCGACCCAAGGCTGCCAACTTCCCGTAAGGCCGCTTGGCGAATAACTGATTGCAATGATTCGCCCGCCGTCCGGCATGATCCGGCTCACCAACTGCGCCTCGAGTAAAAATGCTTGCGCTTGAGAGTCAAGCGCCGCGCGTAACTGATCCAGGGTGAGGTCCATCGGAGGTTGATAGAACGCGCTGAGCTCCGGCCGCGCGTTGCTCACCAGGATGTCGAGCCTTCCAAACTCCCGCTCAATCCGGCCGAAGAGCTGACGGATCTCGTCTGGCCGAGTCACGTCCGCCTGGACAACGAACCCGTCCCCGCCGCATGCCCGGACTTTCGCCAGAGTCTCGTTCGCCGCGTCTGACTGACTGTGATAGTGAATGGCGGTCTTGACGCCGTGTTCCGCCAGTTTTAGTGCGATCCCGCGCCCGATGCCTCGCGAGCTGCCGGTGATGAGCGCAGTCTTTCCTCGAATAGGCATCTCTACTTCCTTTGTGCTTTCCGGAGGGCCCCATTATTACATGCGTCACCGTGGCCTGTGCTTCGCAATGCCAACTAAACCAGTGGTTTAGAAAGCAGCTGGTCGTGCATGCCGGAGGGTTCAACCTGAGCTTGATCATGCGGTACCAACTCGGAGCCGGTACTCCGCGGGGTTTACAGGGCCGCGGAATCGTCATTCTTGTTGTGCAGAATCTCGTAGTGATCGCGGAAATAGCCGTTCCTGAGCTCAGGAACTCGTTCCGACGCCAAACTTCAAGTCGTCAGCCGATGCCAAGCGATTGTTCAGGCCGGCGATGCGATCGACATGCGGCTTGAAAAATGGGCACTTTCACGACGGGCTGCTGGCCCGGCTGCTGAAAAACTCTCGCCAGTAGACCAAGATCAGAATTGCTCGAGGCTGAAGCCCCTCGAAGTGACAGAAATAAAAGGCCTTCACGGCGCGGCTGAAAGCCGCGCGCCTTCAAAACGGCATGTGCGCAGACTTTTTAAGCAGTTTGTTTCCGGCTTGAATTCTGTGCCGCCACGTAATACCTTCTGGCGGTCTGTGAAAACGAAACGGAGGGAAGACGTCATGAGAATCCGACTGCTGCGAGCCGCCTGCATGGCGGCGCTTCTGTGTGTCCTGTTCCTGAACGCTTGGGCCGCTCCGCCCGAGGCCAAGGGCGAGCCCATCCTGATCGGGACCATTCAACCTATGAGCGGTCCCTACGCTGCGTTCGGGGTCAAGTTTTACCAGGCCTATAACATGGCCGCCGACGAGATCAATGCTGCCGGGGGAATCAAGGGACGTCCCATACAGATTGTTTTCGAGGACAGCCAGGACAAGATGGACCTGGCCCAGACTGCGACCCGCAAGCTGGTCGAGAATCCCAAGATTGTGGCCTTGATGGGCGGACGCCTGAGCGGAGCGGGCCTTGCCATCGCCCAGGTTGCCGAGCGTGAGCACATTCCCTACCTGGTGGACCATCCCAGCGCCGATGTCATCACCAAGAGCGGCTTCCACTGGACCTGCCGCCTTAATCCCGCGAGTTCGTTCAACTCCGTGCCGCTACAGAGATTCCTCAAAGACTACGCGAAGGACATCAAGACTGTGGCAGTGCTCTACGAAAACTCGGTGTACGGCAAGGGAGTCACCGAGCCCTTCAAGACGTGGCTGGGCCAAAATGGCTACCAGATAGTGGTCAGCGAACTCTACCCGCCGCTGTCTCTTGACTATCGTGACCTGCTCAACAAGGTGAAGGCGCAGAATCCGGACCTGCTCTTCCTGGCTGGCAACATCCCCGACTCGGCGCTGATCATCCGCCAGTCCCACGAACTCGGGTTGACTCCCAAAATGATCAGCGGCGCCGGCGCCGGCTTCAGCATCAACGAATTCATCGAACAGGCAGGGGATGCGGCCAACACCGTCTTTTCGACTGGCCCCTGGTCAGGCAATCCCAAAGACCCAAAGGTGCAGGCCTTCGCGGAGAAATTCTACAAGCGATTCGGGCATTATCCCAAGGAACACGAAGCTGAGGGCTATGCTGCCGTCTATGTCATGGCAGATGCTCTGCGGCGAGCCAAGTCTCTTTCCCGCTCGGATATCCACGACGCGCTTGTCGCCACCGACATGCAGACCACCTTTGGCCCGGTGAAGTTCGAGACCTTCGACGGCTACACCAACCAGAACAACGGTTTGAAGAATGGGCAAGTGGTGTTGTCGCAATGGCAGAATCGCAGGCTCTACAACGTGTGGCCGCCGGACGTGTCTGAAGCCAAGCCCATTTACCCGGGGATTTACAAGTAGGCAGCGAATGAAACTCATCCCCTGGATCCAGGCGGTTGTGAACGGGTTGCTGGTAGGCAGTCTGTACTCCGTGATCGCCATAGGCCTGACCATCATCTTCGGGGTCATGCGGGTCATCAACATGGCGCATGGCGAACTGATCATGCTGGGGATGTACGCGGCGTACTGGGTGTTCACCCTTTTCAAGTTGGGGCAGGTGGCGGCCTTGCTGGTCTCCCTGCCCCTCTTTCTTGCCCTCGGCGCCGGCATCTATGGCGGGATGGTCAACCGGGTGGAACGCCGCGCCGGCGAGATGGGCACGCTGCTAGTCACGGCGGGGCTCTCCTATCTGGTGGCCAACGCCGCCCAGCTTGTGTGGAAGGCGGACTATCGTTCACTGCCCGCGGCCCTGACCACCCGCTCATGGTTTGTGGGCGGGGTTTCGTTCAACTACTCGTTGATGTGGGCATTCCTGGCAGCCCTGATGCTCACGGCGGCGACTTACGTTTTCCTGATTTACACCGATGCCGGCCGCGCCATTCGGGCTACGGCCCAGGACCGGGAAGCGGCCGCGCTCATGGGCGTGCAGATCCATCGCACCAACATGATGGCTTTCGCCCTGGGGACGGCCCTGGCGGGTGCCGCCGGAGTGCTGCTCACGCCGGTGTTTTATGTCTATCCCTACGTCGGGCGCGTTTTCCTGATCAAGGCTTTTGTGGTGGTAGTGCTGGGAGGAATGGGCTCGGTTCTGGGAGCTTCGTTAGGAGGGTTGTTGTTCGGGGTGGTGGAGTCGGTGGCCAGCCTGTTTATCTCGTCCGGATACCGCGACGCCGTCGGGTTGGTCATCTTCCTGCTGGTTCTGCTGTTCAAGCCCAGCGGCCTCTTCGGCCGCTCCCGGTTCTAGGAGGCGCCGGATGCGCAAACCTGCCCTGGCGCTCCTGGTGGTGATTGTGCTCGCGATCTATCCGCTGGTGGTTACCAACCACTTTTTCCTGCACCTCTCCATCATGGCCCTGCTTTACGCCCTGTTGGGCATGAGTTGGAACCTGCTGGGCGGCTACACCGGCCAGATATCGTTCGGTCACGCGGCGTTCTTCGGGACGGGTGCCTATACCTCCACGATTCTGTTGCTGCGCTATGGAATCTCGCCCTGGCTGGGCATGCTGGTGGGAGCGGTGCTTGCGGTGCTGCTCTCACTTCCTTTGGGATGGCTGACCTTCCGTCTGCGCGGGCCCTATTTTGCCTTAGCGACGCTGGCCTTTGCCGAGGTCGTTCGCGTGATCGTCTACAACTGGGACTCGCTCACCGGTGGTGGCGATGGCCTGAACATCCTAACCGACCTGGGCGGCATCGTGCGGTTTTACTACATCATTCTGGCGCTGACCGTGGTCGGGGCACTGCTGATGCACCGCTGCGTCCGCTCCCGCTGGGGCTACTTCCTGAATGCCATCCGCGAAGATGAAGACGCCGCCGAAGCTCTCGGCGTTCCGGCGACGCGCATGAAGCTGACCGTGCTGGCCATCAGCGCTTTCTTCGTGGCGCTGGCCGGGAGTTTCTTCGCCTCGTACCAGCTTTACATCAATCCCGACCTGGTCTACGAGCCGCAGATTTCCATCCAAATGATCGTAGTGACCATCGTGGGCGGCATTGGCACGTTCGAAGGACCTGTGGTGGGCGCTTTGGTCATTGTTCCTCTGTCGGAATATTTCCGCGGTCTTTCGCCGGTGGCAAACCCGCTGATTTATGGCCTGTTCATCGTCATCTTCATGATGTTTTTGCCGGAGGGAATCGTTAGCCGAATTCGGAGTCTGCTCCGTCGCCGGGCGCCCGCTGTTGCGGAAGAGCACAAGCAAGCGGGCGCCAGCGTGTGAGCGCGTCGGAGAGCATAGGGTAATCAGCATGTCGCTTTTGCAAGTAACCGGACTGACGCGTCGTTTCGGCGGGTTGGTGGCCGTGAACCGGCTTGATTTCGCCGTCGAGAGCGGGGAGATTCTGGGACTCATCGGACCGAACGGCGCCGGAAAGACGACTGTCTTCAGCCTGCTGACCGGGTTCCTGCGACCCGACCACGGCCACATCGCCTTCGACGGCGCGCCTCTGGTCAGCCTGTCACCGCACAAAATATGCCTGCGCGGCATGGTGCGCACCTTCCAGAACCTGAAGCCGTTTCCGCGGCTGACCATAAGAGAAAACGTCACGGTGGGAGCGCTGGCGCGTACGGCGGACCGCGAACTGGCGGCGCGCTACGTTGCCGAAGCGCTGGAGTTGATGGGCCTCACCAACATGGCCGACCGCATGCCCAACGAACTGCCCATCGGGCATTTGAAGATGCTGGAAATGGGCAAGGCACTGGCCACCAAGCCCCGCCTGCTGCTGCTCGACGAACCTTACGCCGGCCTGACTCCTGCCGAGGGCTCGCACTTCGGCGATTTGCTGCTGAGAATTCGCAATAGCGGGGTGACCATCTGCCTGATCGAGCACGTGATGCGCTACGTTATGGCGCTCTGCCATCGCATCGTGGTGCTTCATCATGGCGAGAAGATCGCCGAGGGCCAGGCCGCGGCCATTGCAAGCGATCCTGCGGTCATCAAGGCTTATCTGGGGAAAGCTTATGCTGGAAGTTAGGGGCATCGACGTCCACTACGGCAGGATCCAGGCCCTTTGGGAGGTCTCGTTCACCATCTCCAAGGGAGAGATCGTGGTGCTACTGGGCTCGAACGGTGCCGGAAAAACCACGACCCTCAAGGCGCTCTCCGGTCTGCTGCCAGTCAGCCGCGGTCAGATCCTGTTTGGCGGACGGGAGATCCGCTTTCTGCCTCCCCATGAGCGCGTTGGATTTGGACTTGGGCAGGTCCCGGAGGGACGTCGGATTTTTCCCATGATGACCGTGGAGGAAAACCTTCTGATGGGCGGCTTCCATCCCGCCCACCGCAGCGGTCGCCGCGCCGCCATCGAGCGCGTCCTGGAGATGTTCCCGATTCTTCGCGAACGACGGCGGCAACTGGGCGGTACCCTTTCGGGTGGCGAGCAGCAGATGCTGGCCATCGCCCGCGCGCTGACCGGCAACCCTCAACTGCTGATGCTCGATGAGCCCTCCCTGGGCCTGGCGCCCTCTGTGGTGGGGGACATTTTCTCTTCCATCCAACACATCAACGCTGCCGGCACCACCGTGCTCATGGTGGAGCAAAACACCCAGGAAGCCTTCCGCATCGCCCACCGCGGCTACGTGCTGGAAAACGGCCGTGTGGTGCTGGAAGACACAGTCAGCCGCCTGCTTGCCAATCCGGAAGTGCAGCGCGCCTACCTGGGCATCTGAGTTGGGCGCTCAGCGGAAGCAGCCCGCGAGCGGCGCCACAAAAAGGACGCGTCGCTCGCGAACCGGGAAGACAATGCGGGGAACTATTTGTACGTTGCGTTGGTGCGGGCCAGATAATCGCGGTGCGCAGCGAAGTCCACCATGGAACCAAATGCCGGGCCACCCAGCGGGTTCGCCTTCATTCTCTCCCGCAGCGCCGCGTTGACCTTGTCCAGACCTTCCGCGTTCGCCGCGAGGTAGAAAACCCAGAATGCGCCGGGCGCCTCGGTGTGGATGGCTTCTGTGTCAACTTCGTACTCGTGAATGGTACCGTCGGCAAGCAGCTTTTCAAAAAACGGCACGAGCAGGTTCTTGCTGAGGGTTTCCACCGCATTATCCGGGGCATCCGCCTTCAATTTGTAGTAGGACCCGTGGGTGTAGATACCCTTCCAGGATCCGGAATGCCAGTTGTAGTACCGGCTGACGAAAATGCTGTCCCAGTGTTTCGTGGCACTGGCCAGGACGGGAGTAGCGCTACTGCCGGACTTGTAGAACTGGTCGAGCACGTTGAGCAACCCGGCCATGGACATTGCCGACCACCAATCGTCGTGAGTATCGCCATCAGCCTGGTGGACCAGATTCACATCGTTGCCATAGGCGACAATTGTCCCGTTGGCAATCGCTTTGTCCAAAATTGGCTGGTCTGCCGCGTTGGCCTTTGCCATCTCTGCCCACTGTGCGCGGGGAATATTCCAGAAACTGACGTACGAGTACATCGGCGGCTTTTCTTTGACCTCTGACATCTGCGCGCGTGCGGGCGCAGTCCAGACGGCCGACATCGCGAGCACGCACAGCCCTGCAAAAGTTCTCCACAATTTCCTGTTCATCAATTTTCATTCTCCGTGATCTAGCCAGGATTTGGGTTTGGGTATCCTGGGTCGCGGCAGTGTACACTAACCGCCTCGTCAGAACCGCGACTTTGCAGTCCAGGCGCTTAACTTAAGCGAAGTCGAAGCGCTGCTGCGGCAATCCCTAGCGGAGCGAGGGATCTGGTGCCCGGGGCGGGAGTCGAACCCGCACGGAGCTTTCGCCCCTCGGGATTTTAAGTCCCGTGCGTCTGCCAGTTTCGCCACCCGGGCCTAAGCTACAGCTTAGCACCACCTAACGGGCGACCCTAAGCAGAGCAAAATTATTGCTCATTGTTGATAATTTCAGCTATCGATGGATTCTGTTGAAACAACGCTAGTTAGCCAAGTATAGTACTCCGGCAGAGGAAGCGATCCCTCGCTTTACCACCCCGGCAGCCATTGTTTCTGCGTCTAAATAGAGGTAAAATAACGGATTTGGGTGCCCCTTGGATTGCGCTCAGGAAGGAGCGCGGTACGGGCGAATCCCGGCCCGGCGGCATTGAATCCAATACTTTAGAACTGACACAAGGCAGGACGAACTTATTATGGCTAAGCGACGTGGCAATCCAAACTGGGGGAAACCGGAGCCGATTGGACCGGTGATTCCCACAGTAACCTCCTTCGAACAGGCAGTGAAGGAGTTCAAGTTGCAGCCCGATCAGTACCTCCGCTCCACGCGTCTGAGGGAGTGGGCGCGGCGCAACAAGAATTCCAAGTTTATCCCCGAGTCCCTGTTGCAGGCTTGGGGATTCGAGATCGAGTCGACACTGTAAGCAACGTTCAAGTGGCGCTTTTCTGCGGGCCGTCTGCTGACGGCCCTTTCTGTTTGGTTGCGAATGGACGCCGCCCCACACACCTGCCTCGCCTCGCACGGGTGCTACAATTTGGGGACAGACATGACGCCCGCATCGCCATTCTGTGACGTCGAGACTGCCCTCGACGAGATCCGCAAGGGTCGGATGATCGTGGTGGTGGATGACGAGGACCGCGAAAACGAAGGCGACCTGACGCTCGCGGCCGAGAAGGTCACTCCCGAGGCCATCAACTTCATGGCGCGGCACGGGCGCGGGCTAATCTGCCTGGCCATGACCGAGGAGCGGCTGGAGCACCTGCGGATCAAGTCCATGACCACGGAAAACACCTCGCAGTTTGGCACCGCATTCTGCGAGGCTATTGATGCGCGCGAGGGCGTTACCACCGGCATCTCCGCCTTCGACCGCGCCCGTACCATCCAAGTGGCCATCGATCCCACCACCCGTCCCGACGACCTGGCGCGGCCGGGACACATCTTTCCGCTGCGCGCACGCAAAGGCGGCGTGCTGGTGCGCGCCGGACAGACCGAAGCCTCGGTGGACCTAGCGCGCCTCGCGGGACTGGTCCCCGCCGGCGTGATCTGCGAGGTCATGAACGAGGACGGCACCATGGCGCGGGTGCCGCAGCTCATCGAGTTCTGCCGCGCCCACAATCTGAAGATGCTGACCGTGGCGGAGCTGATCCGCTACCGCATGCAGCATG
>DATKLD010000260.1:0-15162 GCA_035542595.1 Terriglobales bacterium | reverse complement strand
GTTGTGGACTCGCCGCCGGGGATGACCAGCGCATCGACCGAGTCAAGCTGCTCTGGTTTCTTGACCAACACAACCTCGGCGCCGAGCTGCTCGAGCCGACGGCGGTGGGCGTCGAAGTCGCCTTGAATTGCGAGAACCCCGATCTTCATTGCCGCTCCAAGAGAAGCAACTAGCACTTAGCCGTTAGCACTTACCCCTGCAGCAGGCCTTCCGATCACGCTCGCTGCGGCCAAATGCTAATTGCCAAGTGCTAAATGCTGCTCTACCAGCCTCGCGTCTGCAGCATCTGCTCCGGGGCAAGTGTGGCGACTGACACCCCTTTCATCGTCCCGGTGAGTTCCTCGCTGGCTTCGAGCAGTATCTTGGGATCGTCGAAGTGCGTCGTGGCCTTGACGATGGCGCGGGCGCGGCGCTCGGCCTCATCGCGCTCCTGCGGGTTCGAGAGATCAAGCGGCGTGGCCTTGTCCTTCATGAAGATACCTGAGCCCACAAACACGGCCTCCGCGCCCAGTTGCATGACGAGTGCAGCGTCGGCCGGCGTAGCGATGCCGCCGGCGGAAAAATTTGGCACCGGCAGCTTGCCGTCGCGGGCCACGATGCGCACCAGCTCGAAGGGCGCACCCCATTCCTTGGCTTTGGCCATCAGCTCGTCTTCGCGCAGGATGGTGAGCAGCTTCATCTCGTGGACGATCTGCCGGATGTGCTTGACCGCGTGCACCACGTCGCCAGTGCCGGCTTCGCCCTTGGTGCGGATCATGGCCGCGCCTTCGGCGATCCGCCGCAGCGCTTCGCCCAGGTTGCGCGCACCGCACACGAACGGCACCTTGAAAGCGTGTTTGTCCACGTGATGCTCTTCGTCCGCGGGGGTGAGGACCTCGGATTCGTCGACGTAGTCAACGCCCAGCGCTTCCAGAATCTGCGCCTCAGCGAAGTGGCCGATGCGGACCTTGGCCATGACCGGGATGGAGACGGTGGCCATGATCTCGCGGATCTTGCGCGGCGACGCCATGCGCGCCACGCCGCCTTCGGCGCGGATCTGCGCCGGCACGCGCTCCAGCGCCATTACCGAAACGGCACCCGCCTTCTCCGCCACCGCCGCCTGCGCGGCGTCGGTCACGTCCATGATCACGCCGCCCTTGAGCATCTCGGCCAGGCCGGTTTTCAGACGCAGCCCGCCGCTACCGTTGGTCTCAGACATACACTGCCTCTTTCACCTTGCGGATAAGTACATTCTACAGCCTGCACCGCTCCTGTAACACTCACCGCGGAGGCACTGAGACACGGAGTCTGTCCGACTTATGACCCTCCGCGTCTCTGTGTCTCCGTGGTTCTCTTTTCTAGACTTCGTCGGCGCCACGCCCGGGTTTCCTGCCGTCGGGGGCGACCGCGGATTGCTTCACCAGCTTTGCGATCTGGGACTTGGTCAGGTATTTGGAGAACATGCGATGGGGATCGATGGCAATGAACGTTCCCTGGCTGCGTGCCAGCACCTCGCCCTTCTGGTTGCGGATCTCGCCGAGGTTGATGTGGCGCCTTCCGCGCACGCTCTTTCCCCAGCCCACCGCCATCAGGGGTTTGCCGAGCGGCACCGGCTTCAGGTATTCGACCGTCATCTTGGAGGTTACGGCGATGACGTGCCGGAGCTTGTTTACCTTGCCCATGGCCTCGTCAAGGATGGTGGCGATGATGCCGCCATGGGCGTGCTTGGGCGGACCCCAGAAGCGCTCGGACAGGCGGAAGCGGCAGACGAAGTGCCGGCCGTCATCATCAAGGAGGAACTTCAGGTGCATGCCGTGCGGGTTGTCCTTGCCGCAGGCGAAACAGAAGTTGCGATGGCTGCGAAAATGCTTGGTGTCGTGTCCGTGGGCTCGTTTAGGCATGGTTTCTCTATGTGACTACACTATTCCCCTTGGCGATGCAATTCTGTGCCTGGGTCGGTCTTTCCGAGGCCACCCCTGGCGGTCGCATCCTTCTGATAGCACCTTGCGCCCCCGCTGGTGTTACGCTTATAAGCAAGGCTAAGGCCCGCGGTTCCCCCCGGGTTAACTTGTGTCGGCTCTTCGTGGAGACATGTTGCAGAAGCGCATTGACGATCACGCCATCATCTCGCCTCAGGCCGTGCGCGAGGCGGAGGGCATCTTTCACACGCATCTCAAACGCGTGGGGCTGAAGCTCACCGACCAGCGCGATACGATTCTGCGCACCTTCCTGGAGACCCGCGCGCACCTCTCCACCGACGAACTGCATGGACTGGTGAAGAAGAAGGACCCGCGCATCGGCATCACCACCGTCTATCGCACACTCAAGCTACTGGCTGCTTGCGGGCTGGCCAGCGAGGTTGCCTTCCACGACGGCGTGGCCCGCTTCGAACACCAGTACAACCGCCGCAGCCATCACCACATGGTGTGCACCAACTGCGGCAGTTCAGTCGAGTTCTTCTCCCCCGAAGTTGGCCGGCTGGAGCAGGAGATCGGCCGCAAGCACCACTACCTCACTACCCGCCATACCTTCCAGATCTATGGCATCTGCGAAAATTGCCGCAAGAAATCATCGGCCCGGATGTGAGGCAGGAGCTGGCTCCTGGCTTGATAAGTCAGGGGCTTAATCCCTTCACTACCACTCCGTTCGCCATCACGAAGCGGACGCGTCCCAACTCGCCGATGTCCTTCAGCGGGTCGCCATCGACGGCGATCACGTCGGCGAACTTTCCGGCTTCGATCGCGCCCGTCTGATCCTGCCAACCCAGCAAGGCAGCGGCGTTCACCGTGGCGGCGCGAATGGCCTCGAGCGGTGACATGCCTCCTCGTACCAAGGCTTCGAACTCACGGGGCAGGCCCTCGGGATCGTCATCCAGGCCATACGCGATCTTCAAGTGATACTTTAAGGCCAGCGCGAAGGCACCGGGCTGGGACTTCATGATCGCCTTTGTCTTTTCCAGCGTAACGGCTTCCTGGCCGTGGGTGGTTCCGAGTTCCAGGCTGTGTTGGAAGGTATAGAGCGTAGGCACCAGCCAGGTGCCCTTCTCGGCCATCAACCGCGCGCCTTCTTCGTCGAGCATGGTGCCGTGCTCGATGCTGTCCACGCCCGCGCGCACTGCCGCCTTGATGCCCTCGGTACCTTCGGCATGGGCCATGACGTGCTTGCCGGCGCGATGAGCCACCTCGACGGCTTTCGCCATCTGCTCCTGGCTAAGCTCCTGACGGTTAAAGTCGCTCATAGGATCGCCCACGCCGCCGGTGGCCATAAGCTTGATCCAGTCGGCGCCGTACTTGATGTCATAGCGCACGGCCGTGGGGATCTGGGTGACGTCATCGGCCAGGTTCGTGCGCCGTGGCAAAGTCTGGTCGGGGGCGAGGACATCGGAATCGCCGTGGCCGCCGGTCACGGATATACAGCGACCCGCCGAGGCCATGCGCGGCCCGCGAATCAGCCCCCGGCGGATGCCGTCGCGGAGGGCGAGCTGTGCGTAGCCGGGATCGCTCTCACAGGCGTCGCGCAGGCCGGTGAAACCGTGTTCGAGCCAGCTCTCCAGGTTGTGCACGCCCCAAACCGCTCCCGTGGCGGAAGAATTGCGCAGGTCGCGCATGGGTGAGTAGTCCTTGGGATTGCCCAGGACGTGGTCGTGGCAGTCGATCAGCCCGGGCAGCACGGTGGAGCGGCTCAGGTCGATGATGGCGGTGTCCCTGGGAGCGTGGGCCTGGACCGCCGCAAGTGGTCCCACCTCCTTGATGCGCTCGCCCTCGATGAGCACGCCCTGGTCGGCGCGATACGTGCCCTCACGCACGTCCAGCAGGCGTCCAGCCTTGATCAGCGTGACCTTCGGCGGGACTGGCTTGTCCTCGGCGAGCCCCATGGTGGAAAGCGCAACCAACAGACACACAACCGACACGATGTGACGCATGAGCCCCTCGGAATTGGATTGACAGAGCGGAAAGTATACAGGCGGAGAGGCGTTCTACGGCGTGGTCGTTCGCACGATGAAATATGAGGCGGGCCCTGCCGCGACCAGCGACAGCCCCAGCAGCAATCCGCGCGTCAGGCCCTGCTCACTCACGCTGCGCGCCATGGCGGCGCCGAGCAGCAGTGCAGGGGGAACTGCAATCAGCACCGCGCCCGCCAGCCCACCGGGCACGCGGAATGGCCGCGGCAGTCCGGGCTCGCGCACCCGCAGCACGATGAGCGCGGCAAACTCGAGCACGATGCTCAGTCCCGCCAGCATGACGTCGAGTTCGATGAGGCGCTCAAATCCCAGTCCGAGCGAGAGTGACCAGGCCACGGCGCAGACCAGGATCGAGACCCACGGCGCTCCCGTGCGCGTGCTGGTGCGGGAGAGCGCGCGCGGCAGCAACCCGTCCTGCGCCATTGCCATCGGGACGCGCGAATAGGAAAGCACCAGGGCGTTCATCATTCCCAGGCCGCACAGCATGCCGCCGGCGACCACGGCCAGTCCGAGCCCGCGTCCGCCGACCGCGGTCGCTACCTCGACCCAGGCCCCCGTTTCCCAAGCGGCGGGAGCGATGCCGGTGCGCCACGCCGCGCTGACCACGAAAAGGTAAGTTGCCGCTACTGCCCCGACCCCCAGCATCACGCCCACGGGATAATTGCGCTGCGGGTTCTCCACCTCGCCCGCGATAGTGGAGGCGTTGTCCCATCCCATGTAGTTCCACATCACCACCAGCACGCCCATCACCAGCGGCAGATGCGGGCCAGTGACCGGCGGCGCCATCACGCGCTGCTTCAGCATGGCCCCAACCGCCATCACCACGAAGGGCGCCAGCAGCAGTGCGCCCACCACCACCGAGCCCTTGCCCACCGAGCGCGCTCCGCCCAGGTTCCACAACACGCACGCGGCGATCACCGCCACGCCCACGGCGAGCGCCACATGACCGTCGCCCATGCGCGGCCAGATCCGCCCGAGATACAAGACAAACAGCGTGGGATAAAGCGCCATGTCGAAGACGCTCGCGGCCAGCGACAACCACGCCTCCTGGAATCCCCAGAACGGTCCCATGGCTCGGCGTACCCATTCGTAGTAGCCGCCTTCTTCCGGGATGGCGCTGGCCAGCTCGCCCACCATCAGCGCGGTGGGAAGTGCCCAGAGCAGGGGCGTGATGGCCAGGACCAGGAGCGCGCGTCCGTAGCCCGCGCTCTGTATCAGATCTTCCAGACCATACGGTCCGCCCGACACCATGAAGTAGGTGGCCGCCACCAGCGGGAGGAGCGTTAACTTCCGGCGCGGGATAAAAGCCAGTCGCGGTGTGGCCACGCGCGCAGCATATCATCCACGTCGCCGGAGTATGTGGATACCCTCAATAGTTGGCGGCGGCCTCGGGAGAGTGGCCGCGCTTGTAAACGAGCATGGTGCGCTCGAAATCCATCACCGGCTTGCCGTCCTGATTGAAGCCGCGCGTGTGCACGGTGACAAGGCCTTGTCCCGGCCGGCTTCTGGATTCCCTTTTTGCGACGACTTTCGATTCGGCGTAGAGCGTATCCCCGGCAAAGACGGGATGCGTGCACCGGACCTTGTCCCACCCGAGATTCGCCACCACCTTGGCGCTGACACTGTGCACGCTCATTCCCGTGAGAATGGAGAAGGTGATCGTGCTGTCGACCAAACACTTCTTCCATTCGGTGTGGGCGGCATAAGCGGCGTCGAAGTGGAGTTGCTGCGAATTCATGGTCAGGAGGCAGCCCCAGATGTTGTCGGTCTCGGTGATGGTCCGTCCGGGGCGATGCTCAAAGACATCGCCAACTTCCAGCTCTTCATAGTAGAGGCCGTAGGTCTCGCGGTAACGCTTCTTCCCCACCTTCTTGTACATGGGAACCAGTTTTTTCATGGTCTACTCCTGTCCGCGGGCGCAATAGTACCAAGTACCGAGTGTGGAGTACCGGGCAGCGCGGTCGCTCTTGCTGGGTACTTGGCACTCGGTACTCGGTACTCTCCCGTGCTATGCTGCGCCAAAAGGCGAGGGAAGAGTGCTGCGGGAGCTGCGAGTCGAGAACTACGCCGTCATTGACAATCTGGCTGTCGAATTCGCGCCCGGTTTGAACGTGCTGACGGGCGAGACCGGGGCAGGGAAGTCCATCCTCATCGACGCCCTGGCGCTGCTTCTGGGAGAAAAATCATCGGCCGAAATGGTCCGCCATGGGGCGGAAAAAGCAGTGGTGTCGGCGGTTTTCGAGGCCGAAGGCGAAGCCGTAAAGGTGCTCGACGCCAACGGCATCGATGCCACCGAGGACGAGATCATCCTGCGGCGGGAGATCGCGGCCGGCGGCAAGAACCGTGTGTTCGTCAACAACCAGGCGGCGACGGTGGCGGTGCTGAAACAACTGGCGCCGTACTTGGCGGCGGTACACGCGCAGATGGAGTCGCTGCTCGCCTTCGACGCGGCGGCGCGACTGGAGTTGCTCGATGCGTTCTCAGGCGTTGACGTCGATGCAACCGAGCGGGCGTACCAGACTTGGCGCGTGCTGCGGGAGCGAATCGCCGAGCTCGAGCGTGACGAGCAGGACCGCCTGCGCCTGGTGGACCTGTGGAGCTTCCAGAAGAAAGAGATCGAGCAGGCGAAACTCACGCCGGGCGAAGACGAGCATCTCGAGGCCGAGAAGCGCGTACTGGCCAACTCAGAGAAAATCTATGCCGCGGCCATGGGCGCCTATGATGCGCTGTACGAGGGTAACGCGGCAGCAGCTACCTCGCTGCGCGCGGCCGCGCGGCACCTGGAAGAACTCGCGCGATACGACGCACAGTTCCAGGAGGCGCTGGCGACGGTGGAGTCGGCGCGGCTGGCGGTAGAGGACGTCAGCACGACGGTGCGCGACTATGGCGGGCGCACTGAGGCATCGCCCGAGCGTCTGGGACGGGTCGAAGACCGGCTGGCGCTGCTTGACCGCCTCAAGCGCAAGTACGGTGTGACGCTTGCGGATGTGGTCGCATACGGGGAAGAGGTCACGCGCAAGCTGGATGAAGTCGAAAACCGCGATGAGATCCTGAAGAAATTGCGGCAGGAGGTGGCGGCTGCGGGCGGCGAGTATCTGGAGGCGGCGTGCGCTCTCTCACGCAAACGCTACCAGGCGGCACGCAAGCTCGAGAAATTGGTGGAGTCGGAGCTTGAAGAGTTGGCGATGAAGGGCCGGTTCAAAGTGGAAGTCGGCGGCTCGGATGAGCCGGAGAATTGGTCACCGGTGGGCTTCGACCGGGTGGCTTATTTGATCGCCACCAATCCCGGCGAGCCGTTGCGTCCGGCGGAACAGATCGCCTCCGGCGGCGAACTTTCGCGGGCGATGCTGGCACTGAAAGTGAGCGTGGAAAGTGGGGCTGGCCGTGCCAAACGTCGCGAACGCACGCTGGTGTTCGATGAGATCGACACGGGTATCGGCGGGCGCGCGGCGGAAGCGGTGGGCAAGAAGCTGAGGGCGCTTGGACGCGTGCACCAGGTGCTGTGCATCACGCACCTGCCGCAGATCGCGGCCTTCGCCGACCATCATTACATGATCGAGAAGCGGGAAGCAGGCGGACGCTCGCGGACGAGCGTGCGGCGGCTCGATGACTATCAGCGCCGCGAGGAGATCGCGCGCATGCTGAGCGGGGAGCGGTTAACAGAGACGTCGAGAAAGCATGCTGAGGCCATGCTGGAGAATTCGTGATCTGTTCTGTGGTTTCCAATCCGCCTAAGCCCTGCCCCTTCGCTGTCGTGAGGAATTTCTTAGCAACCCCCTAGTGCCCCACGCCTTCCAGTTCATCCGCCAGCTTGCCGGCTCCATACAGCTTGCGCAGGGCCTCGATCATGGCCGCGCTGTGGACCGCGACTGCGCGGTTGGTCTCTTCGTCGTAAATGAAATCTCCGGCCAGCGATTCGATGTTGCCATCGAAAATCAGCCCCACCAATTCCGCGTTCCTGTTGATTACCGGCGAGCCTGAGTTGCCGCCGACCACGTCGCAGGTGCTGACGAAGTCAAAGGGTGTGGCAAGGTCCAATTTCCCGATCCCCTCGCGGTAGCGCGCTGGCAAGTCGAAAGGTGGTGCGAGATCGAAGCTGTGGGCGCGGTCGTAGAGTCCATAGAAAGTCGTTTTGTAGGGCGCCTTGGTGCCGTTCATCGGGTAGCCCTTCAAGGTTCCGTAGGAGAGGCGAAGGGTGAATGTGGCGTCCGGATACGCGGACTTGCCGTACGCGAGGAAGCGTGCTTTGCCGAGCTTCTCTCCGGCCGCCTGCTCGACGCTTTGCACGTTGTCTTCAAACCACTTGGTCAGGGCGCGAGACAGGGGATCGATTTTGCGCGCCAGGGCGATCATGGGATCGTCGGACGCGGCTACGGCCGCTTCACCACCTTCCAGCAGCGCTTTGCGCACCTTGGGGTCGGCCAGATGCGTGCCTCCGATGACGTCTGTGGCCACCGCGTCCGGCGTGTGGCCGGCGAGGACGGTCTTCACGAACTCATCGTCAGCGCCCAGTTGCCTGGCTGATTCCGCCAGCCCGCCGCTCACGCGCGCTTTTTCCAGTTCCGGATAGATAGGGGCCGGCGAGAGCAGACGATAGCGCAAGGACTCCAGTTGCGCCTCGTGGAAACCGGGCAGGCGCTCACCGTCCGGTTTCTTGATCTCCGCCACAAATTGCACGAGGGACAGCGCCAGACTGGCAAGCTGGGAGTCGAGACGCCGGAAGATCTGTTTTCCTGTCATCGGTGCAGCCTTGGCCTCGGCAGCGGCGATGGCATCCCAGGCGCCGCCGAACTCCGACTGCCATTCCGGCCTGGAAGCCACGAGCTTGCGGAATTCGTCTTCTTCCGCTTGCTTCTTGGCGATCACCTGCTTGTCGAGCAAAGCCTGGTACGTGCCCCGATAGGCTTTTACGGCATTTTCCAGGCTCAGGCTCAGCGCTTCCGACTGGCGCGCCTGCTCCCGTCCTTTGGCCGAATACTGCCTCAGCACCTCGAGGCGTTTCCTGAGCCAGGTCTGGAGCAGCGGAAGGCGGACATCGCGTTCGCGCAAGATCTGTGCCATCGTATCCAGCCGCAACGTCGTTCCCGGATGCCCTGATACAAGAACCAGTTCACCGTTGGCCGCGCCCTTGGCGTTCCACTTCAGGTAATTCGTGCTCTCCAGGGGCTTGCCGTTCTCATAGACGCGAAGCAGCGTCATATCGAGGTCGTAGCGCGGATAAGTGAAGTTATCGGGGTCGCCGCCGTAGTAGGCGATCTGCTGCTCGGGGGCAAAGACGATGCGCACATCGGTGTACTTCTTGTAGCGATAGAGCCAGTACTCGCCGCCCTGATAAAGAGTGACCACATCGGAGCGCAGCCCGGTCTTCTGCTCGCCTTCGCGTGTGATTTGCGCGATCACATCCCGGCGTGCCGCCAGTGCCTTCTGCGGATCAGTGATGCCTTGGACAGCGCTCTGGACGCGCTGCGTCACGTCCTCCATAGACACAAGGACGTTCACCTCGAGGTCCGGCGACTTCATCTCCTGATCCGGAGTGGCCGCGTAGAATCCGTTACGGACGTAGTCATGCTCCGCAGTCGAGTTCTTCTGCAACTGTCCGATGGCCACATGATGGTTGGTCAGCAGCAGGCCATGCGGGCTGACAAATGATCCGGAACCGCCATCATTCAGACGGACGCTGGAAAGCCGAACATGCTCCAGCCACTGTGGCGTGGGCGTGAAGCCGTAACGTTCCTGCAGCAGCTTTCTGGGAGGATTGTCAAAAGTCCACATCCCTTCGTCGGCCACGGCGGCGCTTGCCAGCAGGAGAAGAGCGGAGATCAAGAAATAACGGGAGAAGGATTGCATGAGGAGCCTCCGATGCGGGCTGATTATAACGAGAGTGCGGGCAACGACCCGCCAATAGAAGTAATCTTATCAATGGGAGCCGGCGCCATTAATCTCCCCCTATCTACCGAAAAATGCTAATTCTTTGCTTCTCAGGCGTTTACGTTGACCCGGGCATCAAATTGAGCTAACTTTGCAACTTTATTCACAGGGCACCAACGGATATACTGAGTTCAACAGGATGGCAAACACAGAAGACGGTAAGACCCTACTTTTGCTGAAGCCACGGGGTTTCTGCGCCGGGGTGGTGCGCGCTATCGATATCGTGCGCATCGCCTTGGAAGCATTCGGCCCGCCCATTTATGTCCGCAAAGAGATTGTCCACAACCGCTATGTCGTAGAAGAGCTGCAGGGCAAGGGTGCGGTGTTCGTGGATAGCGTGGAAGAGGTCCCGGAAGGGGAGCGCGTGATCTACAGCGCGCACGGGGTCTCGCCCGAGGTGCGGGAGGCGAGCGAGCGGCGGCGGCTGCGCGTGATCGACGCCACCTGTCCGCTGGTCACGAAAGTGCACGTGGAGGCGGTGCGTTTTGCTAAGGATGCCTTCAGCATCATCCTAATCGGCCACCGCGACCACGACGAGGTGATCGGTACGATGGGCGAAGCCCCGGCGGTCACCCAGGTGATCAGCAGCCCGGAAGAGGTCGAGCAGCTAACTGTCCCGGACCCCGATCGCGTAGCTTACACCACGCAAACCACGCTGAGCCTGGAAGAGACCAAGGACGTCATCGCTGCCCTGCGCAAGAAGTTTCCCAACATCCACGGGCCGGCCGCACAGGACATTTGTTATGCCACCGAGAACCGCCAGGTGGCTGTGAAGCAGGTGGCTGGCAGCGCGGATCTGCTGCTGGTGGTGGGCTCGGAGAACAGTTCAAACTCCAACCGGCTGGTCGAGGTGGCGCGCAAGCAGGGCACGCCTGCCTATCTAATCGAGAACTACCGCTCCATACGTCCGGACTGGTTGGAAGGCATCCGTACG
The DNA here is from genome assembly GCA_035542595.1 of Terriglobales bacterium. Taxonomy (GTDB): domain Bacteria; phylum Acidobacteriota; class Terriglobia; order Terriglobales; family Acidobacteriaceae; genus JAHFUA01. The sequence goes on along the minus strand of DATKLD010000260.1, from coordinate 4,360 downwards.
GTGGCATTGACGGCCGGGGCTTCGGCGCCGGAGTGCCTGGTGCAAGAGGCAGTGTCGTTCCTCACGCAGTCAGGGTTCACCAACCTCGAGGAAGTGGAAGTGATGCCGGAGAACGTGCGATTCGGCTTGCCTCCCGAGATTGTGGAAGCCATCTCCCCCGCTACCGCGGCTGCGGAGTAAACGATGGAGAATTCGGGCGACAGTCGTCGCCTCAGCCCGACCGTCCCAAGGGCGCAGAGCGCGGAACTCAACGCTGCCCGAAGCGGTGGCTCGTCGCTGCTATTCGGCAAGCTCGACGACATGGTCAGCCGCGTGGCTGCGGCCGCCGATGCCGCCCGCCGTTTCCTCGTTTCCCAACAGCACCAGGACGGCTATTGGTGCGGGGAGCTGGAAGCCGATACCACCCTGGAGTCCGACTACATTCTCCTGCATGCGCTCCTCGGTACGGGCAATCCTGAGCGCATTCGCAAGGCCGCCAATTACATCCTCAAGCACCAGAATGAAGACGGCGGCTGGGGCATCTACATGGCCGGTCCTTCCAACGTCAGCGCCTCGGTGAAGGCGTACTTCGGGCTGAAGCTGGCGGGATACAAGGCCGACCATCCCGCGCTGGTGAAGGCGCGCAAGAGGATTCTGGAGCTGGGCGGCGTCACCCAGGTCAACACCTTCACCAAAATCTACCTCTGCTTCTTCGGGCAGTACGACTACATGTCCGTGCCGGCGGTGCCGCCGGAGATCGTGCTCTTCCCCAACTGGTTCTGGTTCAACATCTACGAGATTTCCTCATGGTCGCGAAGCATTCTCGTCCCGCTCTCCATCGCCTACGCCAAGAAGCCGTTTAAGAAAATCCCGCCGGAGATGGGCGTGGAGGAGCTGTTTGTGCACGGCAAGAGCAAAAAGCACATGCGGCTGCCCTGGGCCAAGAAGTTGGTTAGCTGGCGCAACTTCTTTCTGGTGCTGGATCGGGTGACGCACTGGCTGGAGGCGGTACACATCCGGCCGCTTCGATCGATCGCCACCCGCGTGGCCGAGGAGTGGGTTCTGGAGCGCTTCGAGGGCAGCGATGGCCTGGCTGCCATCTATCCCGCCATGATGAACTCCATCATCGCGCTGCGCTGCCTGGGATATTCGCTGGATGATCCGCAGATGATCCGCGCCATGGACGAGTTCGAGGCGCTGGGCATCGAGGAAGAAGACACCTTCCGCATGCAGCCCTGCAAGTCGCCGGTGTGGGACACCGCCTACGCCCTCTACGCCCTGGGCGAGAGTGGGGTGCCGCGTTCAGAGACACGCATGGTGGCCGCCGCCGACTGGATGTTGCGCAAGCAGGTTACGCGCTCGGGCGACTGGGCAGTCAAGAACTCCCGAGCCAATCCTGGCGGCTGGTACTTCGAGTTCAATAACGAGTTCTATCCCGACGTGGACGATACCGCCATGGTGCTGCTGGCGCTGGGGCAGGTGGACCATCCCGACGAAGCCTACCTGCACAAGTCGGTGGAGCGTGCCAAGGAGTGGGTGCTCTCCATGCAGTGCAGGAATGGCGGCTGGGCGTCGTTCGACAAGAACAACAACCGCATGGTGTTCCAGTACGTGCCTTTCGCTGACCACAACGCCATGCTCGATCCGGCGACGGTAGACATCACCGGGCGTGTGCTGGAGATGCTGGCCAGCTCTGGCTTCACCCGACAGCACCCGGCGGTGAAGCGCGCCATTAAATTCATCAAGCAGCAGCAAGAGCCCGACGGGTCGTGGTTCGGGCGCTGGGGCGTCAACTATATTTATGGCACCATGCAGGTGCTGCGCGGGCTGCGTGCTATTGAAGAGGACACGCACGAGGCCTACATTCAGCAGGCGGCGGAGTGGTTGCGCATGGTGCAGAATTCCGACGGCGGCTGGGGCGAAACCTGCGAGTCCTACGACGAACCGAATAAGAAAGGAGTGGGACCGAGCACGGCCTCGCAGACTGCATGGGCGGTGCTGGGACTACTCGCGGCCGGGGATACGCGCAGCGATTCTCTCTCGCGTGGTATTGCTTACCTGCTTCGTACGCAAGGCAAGAGTGGGAACTGGGAAGAGGCGTATTGCACCGGCACCGGGTTCCCGCGTGTGTTCTATCTGAAGTATCACCTCTACCGCACGTATTTTCCGCTGCTGGCGCTGACCAGCTACGCCAAAGCGATGGCCGAAACGGAACGGGAGATGGTGTCGCGTTGATCCACCGCTAGACCGTGAAGATCAAGGGAGGATCATGGCAGTACCGCTTTCACAGATGTGGACGGTAGGCAGCTATGTCGTCCGGCAAAAGCTTAAGGGACGCAAGCGCTATCCGCTTGTCCTGATGCTGGAGCCGCTTTTCCGCTGCAACCTGGCATGCGCCGGCTGCGGCAAGATCCAGTATCCCGGCCACGTGCTCAAGATGCAGTTGACGCCCGAGGAGTGCTTCCGGGCGGCCGAAGAGTGCGGCGCCCCGACGGTCGCGATTCCGGGTGGCGAGCCGCTGCTGCATCCCCAGATCGGAGAGATCGTCGCCGGGCTGGTAGAGCGCAAGAAGTACATCTACCTGTGCACGAACGCGCTGCTGCTAAAGCAAAAGATCGAACTGTTCACCCCCAGCAAGTACCTAACGTTCTCGGTGCACCTCGACGGCCAGCGCGAGCAACACGATTTCTCCGTATGCCTCGAGGGCGGCTACGACAAAGCGGTTGAAGGCATCAAGGAAGCGCTGCAGCGCGGCTTCCGCGTCACGACGAATACGACGCTCTTCGACGGCGCCGATCCTAAGAGCGTGCGCGCCTTCTTCGACGAAATGATGGACCTTGGCATCGAAGGCATGATGCTATCGCCCGGCTACTCCTACGAAAAGGCGCCCGACCAGCACCACTTCCTCGGACGGGCGCGCACGCGGCGGCTGTTCCGCGCGATCCTGGCAAACCGCAAGGAGACGTGGCGCTTCAACATGTCGCCGCTGTTCCTCGAATTCCTGATGGGCAAGCGCGATTATCCCTGTACCGCCTGGGGCATGCCCACCTACAACGTCTTCGGCTGGCAGAAGCCGTGCTACCTGCTGCAGGACGGCTATGCGGATTCGTTCGAGGAACTGCTCGCGACCACCGAATGGGAGCACTACGGCACTGAGTCTGGCAATCCCAAGTGCGCCAATTGCATGGTGCACAGCGGCTACGAGGCTTCCGCTGTAAACGATACCTTCAGTTCGTTGCGTGGCGTGTGGGAAACGGCGAAGGCGACCTTTAGCCGCTATCCGGATCCCGACGCGCTGCGCTTGCTGAATGAGCCGGTGCAGCCCGTGCACGCCTTCAATCCGCTTGTGCAATTAGAGACAGAAGCCCCGCAGGAGGCGGCACATCGGTGAGCGGACGGGAAGCAGGACGCGACAGCCCGCATGGCGTGGATGCGCTGGAGGTCGTTCCCGGAGCCGGGCGCGACGAACTGGAAGGCTGGGTTCCAGAGCTTGCCGGCGAAGAGGAATTGCGGCAGGCACTTGAGCAGGCTTTTGGCTATCGCGGCGACGTGCTGATCACCTGCAAGGATGGATCGAAAGTGGACGGATACGTCTTCGACCGGCGGACCGGGCGCACCCTCGCTGATTCTGTCGTGCGTGTGCTGCCAAAGAACGGTGGGGCGAAGCTCTCGATCTCTTATGCCGATATTGCCGGCCTCGCGTTCACTGGCCGCGACATGGCCGCAGGCAAGAGCTGGGAGAACTGGGTGCGGCAGTACTGGGAGCGCCGTGCGGCAGGCGAGAAGAACATTTCTCTCCAGCCGGAGAGGTTGGAATAGGTTTCTAGTTTCCTGTTTCTGGTTCCTGGACAGAAACCGCTTCTGCCGAGAAACGAGAAACCAGAAACGAGAAACTCAGTTGAAGGTTTTCGTCACCGGTGCTACCGGCTTCGTGGGAAGCCATGTGGCGCGCGTTCTTTCACAACAGGGCGCGGAGTTGCAGTTGCTGGTTCGAGCGACCAGCCGCACGGAGAACCTCGAAGGCCTCAGGGCCGAACGGGTGACCGGGGACCTGTGCGATGCGGAAGCGCTGCGCAAGGGTATGTCGGGCTGCGAACTGGTGTTTCACGTTGCCGCCGACTACCGGCTGTGGGCGCCTGATCCGCGCGAGATTTACCGCGCTAACGTCGAGGGCACTGGCATGGTACTCGAAGCGGCGCGCTCGGAGGGAGTGCGGCGAGTGGTGCACACCTCGAGCGTCGGGACCATCGGTTTCCGCACCAACGGCCGCCCTGCGGACGAGGACTCGCCCGTTGCGCTCGGCGACATGATCGGCGCCTACAAGCGCTCGAAGTTCATGGCCGAGCAAGTAGCGTTCGAGGCCGCGCGCGGCGGCCTGGAC